>CAKSXW010000006.1 GCA_934518555.1 uncultured Faecalibacterium sp.
GGAAACGAGTTTGGTAATGCTCAACAAGCACAATGTTTTGCATAAGAGCTTGTATACATTGCACAAAAATGACGAACGGCCCCTGGGAACGGCTCTTTCTGGGGTCAGACCCCCAGGGCAGCGAACAGTTCTGCCACTCCGTCGTGGTCGCAATCGGCCTGGCTCACCAGGTCTGCCAGGGCCTTGATCTGGGGCATTCCGTTGGCCATGACGGCGGCAATACCAGCTTTTTCCAACATAGCACGGTCATTCTCGCTGTCGCCCACGGCCAGGGTGTTGGCCTGGGGGATGCCCAGGTGGTCTGCCAGGGCCAGCAGGGCGCTGCCCTTGTCCACCCCGGCGGCCGTCACCTCAAGGTTCTCCGGGGCTCCCTGCACCACCTCGATGCCGGGAACCGCCCGGAAACGGGCCAGAGCCTGGGGCACCTGGGCCGGGTCGGCAAAGAACAGGCACTGCTTTTCCACCTCTGCGGCGTGGCGGCTCATCCATTCGTTCAGGTCCCGCACCACCAGGAACCGGCCATCGTTGGGCTGCCGGGTCTCGGTGGAGCACATCCGTGCCATCCGGGCGGCCATAAAGTCCACGCCGCTCTGCTCCTTGATAGAGTAGCCGTCGCTAAAGACACTCATGCCTCCGTCGTACTCCATAAAGATCCCGAACACCTCCCGGGCGGTCTCCACCGGCATCAGCCGCCGCACCAGGCATACCGGCTGAGAGGTGTGGCGCTGGGCGGCGTTGGCATAGCGGCTGTAAACGGCTCCCAGGGGGTCCCTGCCCAGATCCCACACGGCGGCACCGTTGGAGGTGATGGCATACCGCAGCCCCGGCAGCTGGGCCACCACCGGGGGCAGGTTGGCCAGGGGGCGGCCGGTGGCGGCTACCACAGCCACTCCGTGGGCCACGGCATCTGCCAGGGCCTGCCGGGTGCGGGCAGTGACCTGGCCGCTGTGGTTCAGCAGGGTGCCGTCCAGGTCCAGGGCGGCAAGGCGGACAGGGGGAAATTGCTGGAACATAAAGTCTCCTTTTATTGGGTGAGGCTGCGCCCCGGCTGGGCAGAGCGCAGAGTTTTTGCGTTCATTTTCTATTTTATAACAGCCCCGGGGTTTACGCAAGAGGACAGAGTGTGGTACAATAGAGCGTCAAATCATTGAAATTATAGGAGACTCGCTATGAACCTGACCCAATTACGCAGCCGCTGCAAGCCCCATTTGTGGTTTCAGCTGTACTGGGTGGTGTACCTGATCTGGTTTTTCTGGCTGGATCTGACCATCACCGATCCCAAATATATCATCCACAGCCCGGTGGACGACTGGATCCCCTTCAACGAGTGGTTCGTGTTCCCCTATTGCAGCTGGTTTTTGCTGCTGGCAGCGGTAACGGCCCTGCTGTGGTGGTACGATACCCCCAGCTATGACAAGCTCTGCCTCATGATGTTTTCCGGCATGACCTTTTGCCTGATCCTGTATATGCTGCTGCCCAACGGCCTGGATATCCGCCCCACCGCCCAGGCCGTTGGCCGCCAGAACCTGGCCATGAGCATCATGCAATTGCTGTGGAAGGCCGACGCCTCGGTAAACGTCTGCCCCTCCATCCACTGCCAGAGCACCGCCTGCATGGCGGTGGCTTTCAGCCGCAGCAAGCTGGCCCAGGGGCACCCGGGCCGGAAGGTGCTGGCCTGGGTCTGGGCGGCATTGATCTGTGCTTCTACGGTGTTCACAAAACAGCACTCGATTCTGGATGTGGTGTGCGGCCTGGCGGTAGCTTTTGTATGGGTCCCGGTGCTGTATGGCCCCCTCCGGCCCAAAGCTGGAAAATCCTGAGCAAAACAGAGAAAAAAAGCCCCTTTTTTCGGCCACTGCACCACTTGACAGCGGCGGCCCGGGCGGTTAATATGGTTGCAAGGTATTGCTGATATATTACTGGGCCCGGCAGGACGCCGACAAGGCCCGAAGGGAGAACAAATAATGGCATCACAGAGTGCACGGGAGCTGGCCTACGAGACCATTCGCACCCGGATCATCACCATGGAGCTGAAGCCCGGAGACCCCCTGAACGACCGGGAGCTGGCAGAGCAGCTGGGCATCAGCCGCACCCCCATGCGGGAGGCGCTGATCATGCTGAACATTGCCCACATGGTGGTCATCAAACCCCAAAGCGGCACCCATGTAGCCCCCATCGACCTGCGGCGGATGGAGCTGGAGCAGTTTGCCCGTTTTACCTTGGAAAAGGAGATCCTCACCCGGCTTTGCGGTAGGCTGGACCCCCGGCAGGAGGCAGAATACCGGGACAGCATTGAATCCTATCGGCGGCTGGAAGCCACCCCGGAGGCCCCCGACCGGGAGAGCCGCCTGCTGGACCTGGACAACGCCTTCCACCGCAAGGCCTTTGAGCTCTGCGGCATGGAGATGCATTTTGACCACATGCTGGCCAGCCTGCAGCACGTGGAGCGCATCCGCAAGTTCAGCCTCCAGACCAATGAGAACAAATCCGTCTGCGCCGCCCACACCCGTATCCTGGATGCAGTGGTGCAAAACGATACCCAGGAGCTGAGCCGTGCCCTGGAAAGCCACCTGAACCGCTACAAGGTGTCGGTGGAGGAGGCTAAGCGCAGCCACCCGGATTACTTTATCGACGGCACCCTGGACTGACCCCCCCGGAATGTTTTGATTGACCCTCGGCCTGTGCCGGGGGCCCTTTTTGCCCTGGGGCAATTGAATCCCGTTATTGACCATCTCTGGGATTTGCGGTAAAATCAGGATAAGAAATCCGGCGGCAGAGCCGTCGGTCACAGACGCAGACAAGGAGGTCTGATACCTATGAAATTCAGACGAATGATAGCTCTGGCCCTGGCGGCTGTATTGATGGCCGGTACCCTGGCCATGCCGGTGATGGCTGCCGCCGCCCCGGAGCTGGAGGATGCCCCGGCCCTGACCCAGGAGCTGGACCAGGAAAATGACATTATCTCGGTACGCATCAAGGCTACCGGAGAGCTGACCTACGGCTCAGACCACAAGCTGGAGGTGCAGACCACCCCGGCAGACGCCCAGTACATCGGAGTGGTGATGGGCACCAGCGGCCAGGCCAACGGCTATGTGACCCTGCTGCTGTCGGATAAGATCCGCACCCTGCTGCGGCTGATCCCCCTGCCCAAGATGATGGCGGCAGACCCCAACCAGCAGGAGGAATTCAATGTTTACAGCTACCTGAAGCAGCTTATCGACGGCAACGACGTCAGCGTGCTGTTGCGTGTGGGCGATGAGGCGGTGTCGGTGCTGGAGATCCTGAACTTCTACATTCCTTCCCCCTACCTCAAGACCCTGCGGAACGTCTCCGACAGCCTGAAGCTGGCGCTGCAGCTGATCCGTCGGTTCCTGCCGGAAAGCGCCTTTACCCGCATCTACCTGGACGAGCAGCCGGTGGACGCCGGACGTTATGCGGCCGGGGCTGTGGCACTGGAAAGCAACGATATCAACTCTGCCGGTGTGGCCTTCTTTAAGATCAAGCCCAAGACCCAGGGAGTGCGGCTGTACTGGTCCACCGACCTGCCCAGCTCCCTCACTGCCGAGGAACTGAAAAATGCAGACCGGAATGCAGTGCTGGAGTCTGACGGCCAGCCCCAGACCGGGGATGGGGTGAACATCACCTATACCTATAAAAAGAAGGGCTTCCTCTTTAACCGGACCTGCAGCGGTGTCCCCACTGAGAAGGGCACCTATATCCAAAAGGCTGCTGTCAGCGGCAACTACTCCTGCAGCGAGATCACCCGGACCTTTACCATTTATTAAAGCAAACGCCAAAGGGGCTGCTGTGCCGATGCACAGCAGCCCCTTTTTTACAGCAATTTTTGCGTTGGTTTTGGCCCGGATCACATCCGGAACCGGAAGCCCCAGCCGCCGCAGCAGCAGTTGCACAGCAGGTTCAGCAGGATCATGCTCCAGCACCAGCGCATCAGCCCCCCGGGCTGGGCGTAGGTGGTCTGGGTGCGGTAGGTCTGGCCCGGGTTCTGCATCCGCTGCAGGTGCAGGCGGTACTCGGTGTTGCTGGGGTCCAGCTGCACCGCCCGGCGTGCGTCCTGCAAGGCCCCTACGCTGTTGCCCAGGCCCTGGTTGGCCAGGGAGGAGAGGTAATACCAACGAGCCCCACGGTTCTGGACCTGGTCCAGGACCCGGCGTGCCTCGGCGTAGCGGCCGTTGACCACAAAGTTCCGGGCGGCCTGCATCTCCGGCGAGTCGCTGCTGTTGTAGCTGGCACCGCTTTGCTGCTGGTAGCCGCCAAAGCCAAAGCCGAACCCAAAGGGGTCAAAGCCTTCAAAGCCATCAAAGCCGCTCTGGTACTGGGGGCCGTAGCCCTGCTGGCCATAGCTCTGCTGGCTGTAGCCCTGCTGCCCATAGCCGTAGGGGTTGCCGCCAGCCTGGGGCCCGGTGTCGCCCTTGGTAATGGCGTCGTAGGCGGCCTGCACCTCCTTAAAGTGCTCCTCAGCGGTGGGGTCGTCGGGGTTCAGGTCCGGGTGCCAGCGTTTGCACTGGGCACGGTAGGCCTTTTTGATCTCGTCGTCGCTGGCGCCCCGCTGGATGCCCAGCACCTGGTATGGATCTCTCATGGGTATACTTCCTCACATCTCATTTCACACGGCCTCTATGCCGCACAATATTTTTAGTCTACCGTATCGTCGTGGAAAAATCAAGTAGCCTGGCCCTTGCGGTGGGCATTTTCGCAGTTATACTTCAGCCACACCCCGGAATACAGGATGTTCCGCAGCAGGTCGGCGTCCTCCACGCAGGGCAGACGCTCAAAGCTCTGGGCACACTGGGCCAGCAGCATCTCAAAGATCTCCTGCATGGTCTGCTGGTAGTCCGGCTGCCGGCTCAGCTCCTGCAGGGGATTGTAGGCCCCCTTGCGCTGGTCCCGGGCCAGGTCGTCGTAGGCGTCCAGCAGATAGATGAACTTGCCCAGATGGAAGCCGATGTTCCGCAGCTCCGGAGCCCAGTGGTCCTGCCGGTAATCGAACAGCTCTGCCATCAGCTCCCCAAAGCAGCCGGAAACCGCATCCAGGTCCTGGCTGCCAGCGGCCTCATAGGCGGCCAGACGGTCCAGGCAGCGGCGGATGGCACTGCACTGCCGGGGCCAGCGAGCCTCCGCTTGGGCCTGGCAGGGGGTCAGCAGCTTTTGGTACCCCAGGCCCAGCAGGCTGTGATCGTCCTGCCATTTGTCGGCGGCGTTGTAGTAGTGCAAAGCCACGCTCAGGTCGGCACAGTAATCGGTAGGGCTGCTGGAACGCCAGGCCACGCCCCCCAGAGGGTGCACCGGGCAGCGGCTGCGGCCGCTGTCTGCAGGGATCTCCCCTTCGTAGAGGCTGCACAGCAGCAGGTCCAAAAAGGTCAGGTCATAGCTCAAAGTAAACCGCCCCCGCAGCCCGTGCAGGCCGTCCAGACGGCGGCACAATCCGCAGTAAGCGGAGCGGTACCGGGCCTGGGCCTCCGGGGAGAGGGCGGTATGGTTGGGGATCACATATCCAAACATAACTTAGCTCTTTTTGATAAACTGGGTGCCGCACCGGGGGCAGGAGATCTGGATGCGGCCCCGGCCCCGGGGCACCCGGAGCTTTTGGCGGCACTGAGGGCAGCGGTAATAGTGGTAACGCTTGCGGTTGTCCCACTGGTCCTTCAGGCCCCGGAACTTCCGGTCCGCCTGGTCCTTCAGGGTGTAATAGCGGTAGTTCTCCTCTGTGCGCTTGGAAATGTTGCGGCTCAGGGAGCGGTAGTAGCACAGCAGCAGCAGAGCCAGGCCCAGCCAGGTAAACAGGCTGACCCGGCTCAGCAGGGACACCAGCAGCAGCACGATGGAGGCGGTGCTCAAAAATTGGTTCAGACCATCGGTGCCGTAGCGGCCGATCATAAATTGACGGAATTTTTCTCTCATACGATCAAGTCCTTTTCATTTCCAAAACAGCGGACAAGGCCTGCTGTGATTCGTTCAGTTTTAGAATACCAGCCAACCATGATAAAACTTTGAACAGACTGCAAACCTATCATGAAAGGGACCGGATTTCAGCCCTGCAGAGGGTCAGTTCTCCCGGCAGCGGATGGTCAAAGCGGCATCGGTGCTCAGGGCACCTTCCATGCGGCAGTGGAGGACGGCCCGGCCTGCCTCTCCGGTGGTGGCCAGATAGGTGCCTGCCATACCGCCCCGGAGGGGGACGATCCTGGGGCCCAGGATCTTTACAGGGCCCTCGGTGGACAGCTCCACGGCCTCGCCGCAGTAGGGCAGCAGGTTGCCGTTCTGGTCAATGGCCCGCAGGCTTACGGCGGCGCAGTCCCAGGTGGGGCCGTCGGTAAGAATGGGGTTGCGGACCAGGCACTCCAGCCGGACGCTCTGCACCGGCTCCCGGACCACCGTACGCACGGCCCGGCCGTGCCACACCGCCTCAAAGCGGTACACCACCGAGGGGCTGCCCAGGGCTCCGATATACTTGCAGTACATCCGGATCAGGTCGTTCCAGTTCAGCCGCAAAGACAGCATCCGGGCCCGGGCCAGGGGCGAGGGCTCCAGGGCGTCCCGGCGCATCTCGTTGAGGATGGCGGCGGTCTGCTGGGCGGCAGCGTGGTCCATGCCCTCGTATTTTTCCAGCAGCGAGCCTACAAAATCCCCGATCTCGATGGGGGGATGGGGCAGGGCGGCAAACCGCCCGTGACGGTCCGGGGCAAACTCGGCTACAAAGTCGTTGCCCCGGTACAGCCGCACGCTCTCGGCGTTGGTAAATACCCAGCAGGCAGCCGGAACGCCTCCCGGCAGGTCTCCCAGGGCCATGGAGGAGGATACCTCCAGCACGATGTCGGAGGGGGAACGGGGCGTTTTTTGGCTGGCATAGACGGCGGCAGACAGCTTGGGGTTCCGGAACAGGTCCATGACCCCCTGGTAGCTCACCCGGTCGCCGCTGCCAAATTCCCGGTGGGTGTTGTAGTCGGCCATGCACCAGCCAAAGCTGCCGGCCACCCCCTGCTGGGCGATGGAATCGTTGAGCACCGCTGCCAGCTGCAGGGCCTGCACCAGGCGGTGGGGCTCGTCGTCAAAGGGCTTGGCCGGGAACTGCCGCCCTCCAAACTCACTGATCAGATACCCCTTGCGGATGTCTGGGGTCACCAGGCTCCGGGGCTCGCAGCCGGAGCCACGGCCCCGGTAGGAGTAATCGTTGTAGGCATAGACATCTGCCAGCAGCTGCTCCTTGCGCCGGGCATGGGCCCCGGCGGTGGGCCGGGTGGGGTCCAGCCGATGGATGGCCTCGTTGGTGCGCTTGTAAAAGGCCTCGTCGTCGGGGCTGCCGCTGATCCGGGCCCCCCACAGGAACACGCTGGGGTGGTTGCGGCACTGGCACACCATCTCCCGGCAGTTCTGCAGGGCCTGGGCCTTCCAGACCTCGTCTCCGATGTGCCGCCAGCCGGGCATTTCGGTAAATACCAGCAGGCCCAGCTCGTCACAGGCGTCCAGAAAGGCCGGGCTCTGGGGGTAGTGGCTGGTCCGCACAGCGTTGCAGCCCAGGTCCTTTTTGATGAACTGGGCGTCCAGCCGCTGAAGGCTGTCGGGCATGGCGTAGCCCTGGTAGGCATAGCTCTGGTGCCGGTTGATGCCCCGCAGCTCCACACGCTGGCCGTTGAGGTACAGCCCTCCGGCCACGAACTGGACGGTGCGGAAGCCGAACCGCAGGGTCTTTTCGTCCAACACCCGGTCCGGCAGACCGCTGGTGCCGGGGCGGATGAGCTGCACCGTAAGGGTGTACAGGGTGGGGTGATCGGTGCTCCAGGGGTGCACGCTGTTCAGGGCCCCGGTAATGGGCAGGGCCAGCTCCCCTTGGTACACTGCCCGGCTGCCGGAGGGGCTGCGGATCTCGGCCTGGAGGGTGCAGCCTACGGTCTCCCCCACGGCAGAGGTGTAGATGCGGAAATCTCCCTCGGCCCGGGCCTCAATAAACACGTCCCGCAGGTAGGCAGGCTCCTTGACGTCCAGGCAGACGCTGCGGTAGATGCCCCCGTAGGTCAGGTAGTCGATGGGGCCCCCAAAGGGCGGGATGTTCAGGTCCTCCCGGCTGTCACAGCGCACCGCCACCACGTTGTTCTGGCCCAGGCGCAGGGCACTGGTCAGGTCCACCGTAAAGGCGGTGTAGCCGCAGCCGTGGTGGAACAGCCGCCGCCCGTTGCAGAACACTGTGGCGTCGTGGGCCACTGCCCCAAAGGTCAGCAGCACCGTGCGGCCTGCCCACTCGGTGGGGGCAAAAAACTCCCGGCGGTAGCCGCACAGCCGCTGATACTCGTTTTCGTTGCAGTAGTTGTAGGGCAGCACCTTTACCGTGTGGGGGAGCCGCACCGGCTCCAGCTCCAGCCCGGTGCACTCCGGGCGCACCAGGGCAGGGTCAAAGGTAGGGGAAAACAGCCAGCCGTCGTTCCAGTCGTAGTGTTCCATAGTCGGGTCTCCGTCCGTCACAAAGTAGATATTACTTCTATAGTAGCACAAACTTATGAACGAAAAAAGAATCCCTGCCGGTTTAAGGGGCTTTTTTGGCAGAAAGCCCGGGAGAGTGCCTGCAAAAAACAAAAAAGCTCCCCCGGCAAGGGGAGCTTTGGGGTCAGCGGATAAAGTTGGTCATGGGCCGGGGCGGATTTTCCGGGTGGTCGATGCCGGCGGCCTTACCGGCCTGGATGCACTGCAGCAGCCAGGCCATGTTGCGGCCCAGCTCCTGCATCACGGCGCAGCCCTCAGCGTCCTGGAGCACCTGGTCCGGGGCAGAGCCGTGGACCATGGCCCAGTAGGAGCCGTTGACCAGGGGCATGTGGAAGAACTGGGGGTACTTGACCAGCTGGTCCAGGGTGGAGGTGGTGCCGGCCCGGCGTGCAGAGCAGCACAGGGCAGCAGGCTTGTAGGCCAGGTACTTGCCCCCGGCGTAGGCCAGGCGGTCCATAAAGGCGGCCATGTTGCCGGCGGCCGAGGCGTAGTGCACCGGGCTGCCGAACACAAAGCCGTCGGCGGTCTTGGCCAGCTCAATGGCCTCGTTGACCACGCCCCCAAAGACGCAGCCCTCCCCGGTCTTGCGGCAGCTGCCGCAGCCGATGCAGCCCCCTACGGGCTGGCCTCCTACATGGAGGATCTGGGTCTGGATGCCTGCGGCGTTCAGCTCCTGAGCAATGAGGGAAAGAGCGGTGTAGGTGCAGCCCTTTTCGTGGGGGCTGCCGTTGATGAGCAGAACCTTCATAAAAATACTCTCCTTTGGTCCAGAATGCGCCGCAAAACACCCGGCGCCTGTGGTACGATTGTAGCACAAAGCCGGCGGCTCTGCAATGCGCTGCCCCCCGGGGCACTTGACAAGAATACACGGTTTGTTGATAATAAGAGCACACACAGATCTTATGCAGACCGGGCACGGCTGCGTGCATCCCCGGCAAGGGGGCACCGTGCCCGATGGGACCAAAAAGGAGGTTCAAACCATGCGCGTGATCGCAGGAGAAGCCCGGGGCCGGACACTGGAGGCCCTGCCCGGCACCGACGTGACCCGGCCCACCCTTTCTCAGGTAAAGGAGGCCATGTTCAGCATCGTACAGTTCGACCTGCCTGGCGCACGGGTGCTGGACCTGTACGCAGGCAGCGGTCAGTTGGGCATCGAAGCCCTGAGCCGGGGTGCGGCCCGGTGCGTGTTCCTGGATGAGAGCCGGGAGGCTGCGTCGGTGGTAATGCGGAACTGCAAGACCTGCGGCCTGTTTGACCGCAGCCGGGTGAATATCGGTGAGGCGGCCCGGTACCTGTCGGCCTGCCGGGAGCAGTTCGACATCGTGCTGCTGGACCCGCCCTTCCGGGCTGGCACCCTGGAAAAGATCCTCCCGGCGGTGGGAGAACGGACGGCCCCGGGGGGCGTGGTGCTGTGCGAAAGTGAAACGGGCATCGTGCTGCCGGCCCAGGTCGGCGGCCTGACGCTGCAAAAACAGTACAAATATGGCAGGGTGCTGCTGTGGAAGTACACCAAGCCCCTGCCCCAGGAGGGGGAAGCATTATGAACGTCAACGAGCTTTTGGATACCATTGAGGATACCCTGGAGGAAAGTGCCAGTATGCCTCTGTCCGGCGGCAAGCGTCTGGTGGACGTGGAGCTGATCCGGGATTATCTGGACGATATCCGGGCCAACCTGCCCGGGGAGCTGCGGCAGGCTCAGCAGATCGTAAACGACCGGGCTCAGATCGTGGACACCGCCAATGCCCAGGCCCAGGTCATCGTAAAAAAGGCCGAGGAGCGGGCCCGGGTGCTGGTCAGTGAGGCCGAGATCGTCCGGGCTGCCCAGCAGCGGGCTGCCGAGATCACCGCCGCCGCCCAGAGCGAATCCCGTACCCTGCGGCAGACCGTGACGGACTACTGCGACAATATGCTCAAGACCACCGAGGAGACCATGGTGGAAAACGCCGCTCAGGTGAAGAACGTCCGGGCCAATCTGCGCCAGAACGCCAAGAAAAACGGCTGAACCACCGACAAATTCCACACAAATTCCACACATAGGCAGACCATAGGTCCCTGCAGGCAAAAATGACGGCCCGCAGGGGCTTTTTTTGTAACATTTTGCCGCAAAAACCGGGGGAAAAAACCTTGCAATCAGGGGGCTGATTTGTTACAATAAATGTGTGTCAGTGGGGCAAAGTGGGTAAAAGTAGGGCAAAGGCCCTCCTCACAGGCCCGGAAGGGGGCGTTGCGGGTGTTCTTTGGACGGTACGACTACACCATCGACGCCAAAGGGCGGCTGAATTTCCCTGCAAAGTTCCGGGAGGCCATGGGCGACAGCTTTGTGGTGCTGGAATGGGTGGACGGCTGCCTGTTTGCACTGCCTCTGCCGGAGGTGGAAAAGCTAGCGGACAAGCTGGAGGGCGACGAGCTCATGGACAGCTGGGAGATTACCGGAGACCTGTTCAGCACTGCCTGCGAGGTGGTGCCGGACAAGCAGGGGCGCATCCTGCTGCCAGCGGAGCTGCGAGCCTACGCCGGGCTGGAAAAGGACGTGACCATCATCGGCAACCGGAATCACGCCGAGATCTGGTCCACCGCCGCCTGGGATGCCCGTCGTGCCGCCGTGAGCAACCAACAGCGGGCCGCAAGGCTCCGCAGCCTGCACATCTGACGCAGACTATACACAACAGAAAGGAGGCCGTGCCAATGGCTTCAGAAGAAAAGCAGCCCTTTGACCCGACCTCATTTGAGCATATCCCGGTGCTGCTGAACGAGTGTCTGGAGGGGCTGGCCATCGACCCGGCAGGCACCTACCTGGACGGCACCGCCGGAGGGGCAGGCCATTCTCGGCAGATCGCCCTGCGGCTGGACGCCGCAAAGGGTGGGCGGCTCATCTCCCTGGACCAGGACCCGGACGCTGTGCAGACAGCCCGGGCCCGGCTGGCAGGGCTGCCGGCCACCGTGGTGCAGATCAACTTCCGCTATGCCGGGCAGGCCTTGGAGGAACTGGGCATCGGCCCCATCAACGGAGCTTTGCTGGATCTGGGCGTGTCCAGCCACCAGCTGGACGATGCGGCCCGGGGCTTTTCCTACCGGGCAGATGCTCCCCTGGATATGCGGATGAGCCAGCAAGGCGAGACTGCCGCCGACTTAGTGAACACCGAGAGCCGGGAGGAGCTGGCCCGGATCCTGCGGGATTACGGCGAGGAGCCCTATGCCTGGCAGATCGCCGGCAAGATCCTGGAGGCCCGGGAGGCGGCTCCCATCCTGACCACCCTGCAGCTGGCAGACATCGTAGCCGCTGCCATGCCGCCTGCGGAGCGGCGCAAGAACAAGAACCCCTCCCGGCGCACCTTCCAGGCCTTGCGGATCGCGGTAAACCACGAGCTGGACGCCCTGGAGGAGGGGCTGGACACCATCTTTGAGCACCTTGCCCCCGGTGGGCGGCTGTGTGTCATCACCTTCCACTCTCTGGAGGACCGGCTGGTGAAGAACAAGTTCCGCCGGTGGGCCACGGCCTGCACCTGTCCGCCGGAATTTCCGGTGTGCGTTTGCGGCGGCAAGGCCAAGGCAAAGCTCGTTACCCGTAAACCCATTGAAGCCAACACGCAGGAGCTGGAAGAAAACCGGCGCAGCCGGTCGGCTCGTCTGCGTGTGTTGGAAAAATGCTGATGGATGCCCCAGGCATCCTGTGAGGAGGAGAGGAAATCATGGCACAGGCAGCATACGATTACAACACGGCCCGGCGCAGAAAGGCACCCCAGACCCAGCGCAAGGCACCCCTGCGTGTTGAAAAAGGCGGCAAGCGGCGGCTCAGCCCACTGCAGGCTGCCATGCGGAACATGGTGCATCTGGTGGCAGCAGCCCTGCTCACCGGCTTTGCCATCAGCCTGCTGATGAGCGAGGCCCAGCTGGTGGAGCTGAACGATCAGATCCAGGCCGCCAAGGCCCGGCTGGTCAGTGCCCAGAGCCAGTACACCTACTACAACAGCACCCTGAACAGCAAGACCAATATCACCAATGTGGAAGAGGCTGCCAGCCGGCTGGGTCTGATGAAGGTGGACCCCAGCCAGATCACCTACATCCGCCTGAACGAATCCGGCAAGCTGGAGCGTAAGGACACCCCTGTGCGGCAGTGGACCAGCTTTATCTACAACGGTGCAGTGAATATTCTGGGGACCATCCAGTAATACAAGAACGGGAAAGCGTGCGGCAGCGCACGCTTTTTCGGTTTTTACCGCAAGAACCATGCAAAGCGGCCCACCCGGGTGCCCTGGGTGGGCCGCAGGAGAATACCATGCAACACGATTCCAACAACAAAAAAACAAAAGGCTATCGCATCCGCCCGGCCAGCAGCCGGGACCGCCTCAGCAGCCGGGTGCGGCTGATCTGCAGCGGCCTGGCGGTGATGGCGGTGATGGCTGCCACGGCGGTGGTGGTCCGCAGCCTGTATGTGATCCAGATCCAGAACGGTGCCCGGTATCGGCAGTATGCTGCCCAGCAGCAGCTGCTGGACACCACCATCAAGGCCACCCGGGGCGAGATCTACGACGCCAACGGCATCACCCTGGCCTCCACCAGCGTGGTGTGGACCATCTGGGCAGACCCCAGCTACAGCAGCATCCTGTACACCACCTCCACCGCCGCCGACGACACCACCGTCAAGACCCTGGACCCGGCCATGTGCGCCGAGGTGAGCCGGGAGCTGACCCTGCGGCTGCTGTCCGGCGACGGCGAGAGCCTGGACACGGTGGATACCGGGTCGGAGGCCTACCAAAAGCAGTACCAGACGGTGTACGACGCTCTTTCCCGGACAGACGCCTCCTATGTGGTGCTGGCCACCAAGGTGAACAACGCCATCAAGCTGTCCATTGAGAGCTACGTCAGCAGCTTCAACAAGGCCCACAAAAAGGCCACCGATACCAGCCGCCGGGGCCGCATCTCCGTGTCCTCGGAAAAGAGCTTTCAGCGCAACTACCCCTACGGGGCCTTTGCGGCGGCAGTGCTGGGCTTTACCGACGCCGACGGCATCGGTACCTACGGGCTGGAAAAATCCTACCAGTCCACCCTGGCCGGTGTAGACGGTCGCACCATCACCCGGCGCAACGCCGTGGGCAACGCCATTGCGGACCAGAACGCCACCACCTTTGCTGCCAAGGACGGCTCCAATCTGGTGCTGTCCCTGGATGTGAACGTCCAGGAGATCGTGGAGCGGTACCTCAACGAGGCCATTGCCGCCAACACCGTGGAAAACCGGGGATGCGCCATCGTCATGAACGTCAAGACCGGTGCCATCCTGGCCATGGCCTCCAAGCCGGATTTTGACCCCAATAACCCCCTGGATTACTCCGCCAACCTGGCCTACCTCAACGAGCTGGTACGGGCAGAGCCGGAGCTGTACGGCATCTACAAAAAAGATGAGAACGGCCAGGAGATCACCGATGCGGAAGGCAACCGGGTCCTGGACCCGGATGCAGATTATTCCGGCTATTTCCGGGATATCCAGTGGAAGAACAAGACCATCACCGAGCTGTATTACCCCGGCAGTGTGTTCAAGGTCATCACCTCTGCCATGGGCCTGGATTCCGGCTTGGCTACCATGAACACCACCCTGACCTGCTCCGGCTCCTACGGAGTGGCCAAGCGGACCTACCACTGCGCCGGACACAAGGCCCACGGCACCATCAATATGGCCGACGCCCTGCGCCAGAGCTGCAACATCTACTACATCCAGCTGGGCCAGCGTCTGGGAGCCCAGCAGTTCTACGATTACTTTGAGGCCTTTGGCTTTACCGACCGCACCGGCGTGGACCTGCCCAGCGAGACCAACTTTATGCAGTATTACAAGGCCGGCCAGATGGGAGAGGTGGAGCTGGCCTCCTCGGCCTTTGGTCAGGCCATGGCTATCACCCCCCTGCAGATGTGCACCGCCGTGGCGGCAGCCGCCAACGGGGGCTACCTGGTGACCCCCCATGTGGTGGATAAGATCACCGACGCCAACGGCAACGTGGTGCAGGAGATCGGCACCAATGTGCGCCGTCAGGTCATCAGCGAGACCGCCAGCAACACCATCCGGGAGATGATGGAGTACGAGGTGGGCAACGGCACCGGCGGCGGCAAAAACGCCTATGTTTCCGGCTACCGCATCGGCGGCAAGTCCGGCACCTCCGAGCAGCTGAACATGGACCGCCGTGCCGACGGCGACTACAAAAAGGTGGCCTCCTTTGCCGCTGTGCTGCCGGCAGACGACCCGGAGATCCTGGTGTATGTGATGCTGGACGACCCCAACAACGCCCGTACCGACTACTCCTCCCTGCTGGCAGCCCCTGTGGTGGGCAACATCATCAGCGAGGTGGCCCCCTACCTGGGCATTGCCACCGACGGCGAGGACCGGAGCCAGACCACCGTGACGGTGCCCAACCTGATCAGCACCGAGTGGAGCAACGCCCAGGTCAAGCTGAACATCAAGGGCCTCAAGCACCAGCTCATGGAGTCTGCCACGGACCAGACGGCGGCTCTGGTGACCTACCAGTACCCCCGTGCCGGGGCTACGGTGCCCTACGGCACCACCGTGTACCTGTACACCGATACCTACGAGGGCAGCCTGACCCAGGTGCCGGATGTGTCTGGCAAGAGCGCCGACTTTGCCCGGCAGATGCTGGCCGCCGCAGGCCTCAACTGCAAGGTGGAAGGCGAGACCGCAGGGGTGGTCCAGAGCCAGAGCAGCGCAGCCGGCGACAGCGTCCAGCGAGGCACCATTGTTACCATTACCTGCGGGTAAGAAACAGGATAAATTCAGAGAGGGGAATGAACTATGGAAAAGATCCATGCAAGCAAGCTGCTGGCAGGGCTTGTGCCTGCCGACTTTTTCACCAGCGACCCGGAGGTGGAACTGGTCACCACCGACAGCCGGGAGGTCCGGCCGGGCTGCGTGTTCGTAGCCTTTCCCGGGGAGCGGTTCGACGGCCACGATTTTGCCGCCAAGGCCCTGGAGCAGGGGGCTGCCTTTGTGGTGGTGAACCACCCGGTGGAGGGGGTCCCGGCAGAAAAGGCGGTGGTCTGCCCCGACAGCTACCACGCTATGATGGTCATGGGGGCCAACTACCGCAGCCAGTACCACCCCAAAGTGGTGGGCGTTACCGGCAGCGTAGGCAAGACCACCACCAAGCAGATGACCTACGCCGCCCTCAGCGGCTTTGGCAGCACCATCAAGACCGAGGGCAACCAGAACAACGAGCTGGGGATGCCCCGTACCCTGATGCGGATCGGGGCCGACACCCAGTACGCCGTCATCGAGATGGGCATGAGCCACGCCGGAGAGATCCAGCGACTGGCCCAGGCCGCCCGGCCGGATGTGGGCATCATCACCTGCATCGGGGTGTCCCACATTGGCAACCTGGGCAGCCAGGAGAACATCTGCAAGGCCAAGCTGGAGATCTGCAGCGGCCTGGCAGAGGGTGCCCCCCTGGTGCTGAACTACGACGACCCCTTCCTCCGGGCGGCAGCCCTGCCGCCCCAGGTGCGTCCGGTGTGGTTCAGCCTTGCTGACGAAAACGCCGACGTCTGCGCTTTGTCCATCCGTCAGGAGCCGGAGGGCATGAGCTTTGTGCTGAAGGACCAGGAGGCAGGCACCTTTATGGTCAAGGTCCCTGCCATGGGCCGCCACAACGTGGCCAACGCCCTGGCCGCCTACTGCGCCGCCACCCGGCTGGGCTGCGACGCCCGGGGGGTCATCCAGGGTCTGGCGGATTTTGAGCAGACCGGACGCCGCCAGAAGGTGGTGGACAGCAAGGGTGTTACCGTTATTGAGGACTGCTACAACGCCAACCCCGACAGCATGAAGGCTGCTCTGGCCATGTTCAAGGAGTTCCCCTGCAAACGGCGGTTTGCCCTGCTGGGAGATATGCTGGAGCTGGGAGACCTGAGCCGGGAGGCCCACGAGGAACTGGGCCGTCTGGCTGCCGACAGTGACCTGTACTGCCTGGTGACCTACGGCGAGCAGGCCAAGCGCACCGCTGTGGTGGCTGCCGCCAAGGGGGTCAAGACCCTGCATACCGAAAGCTACCGGGAGGCTGCGGACGCTTTGCTGGACCGTATGCAGCCCGGGGACGCTCTGCTGGTAAAGGCCAGCCGGGGCATGGCCCTGGAAAAGGTGCTGGAACTGTTTTACGCAGAGCAAAAAGATGCTGAAAATTGACTTTTTGGCGTAAATTGGAGACGGTGACATGATTCGTTTCGCCTTAGTGGCAGCGTCCACCCTGGGGTTTGTGCTGACGTTGGCCCTTGGCAATTTTATGGCTCCCTTGCTGCGGCAGCTGGAGCGCAGCCGCCGGGGGGAGCAGAGCCCCCAGCAGCAGGTGCCGGCCCTGGGGGGCCTGTGCCTGATGGTCAGCACCCTGGCTGCCGTGGGGGTGGGCTGGACTGCTGCCTGTGCCGCCCAGCCGGAGCTGCTGGGCAGCCAGAACCAGCTGACCTCCCGGCTGCTGCTGGCCCTGGTAGGGGCCCAGCTTTTTGGGGCCGTGGGCCTGGCAGAGGACCTGGTCCGACTGCAGGGACCGTCGCCCCTGGGGCTCCGCCGCCTGCCCCGTCTGGGGCTGGAGGCAGCCGCTGCGGCAGTTTTTCTGGGGCTGCTGGCCCTTCGGGGCTGTCTGCCCACCGGGGTGCAGCTGCCGGGGCTGGGCTATGTGGAGCTGGGGGCCGCTGCCCCGGTGCTGTGGGGGCTGCTTCTGGTGGCTCTGGCAGAATCTGCCCGGGTGGCTGACGGCGCCGACGGCACCGTGTGCGGCTCGGCCTTTGTGGCCATGCTGGGGCTTATGATGCTGGAGACCCGGCTGGGCTGGTTCCCCCTGGCAGTGCTGCCTGCGGCCTTGGCCGGGGCATTGCTGGCCTTTTTGCTGTGGAACTTTCCCCCGGCAAAGCTGCGGCCCGGCAGCTGTGGCTGCCTGTACCTGGCAGGCATGGTGGGCTGTGTGCCCCTGTGCATGGGCTATGGGGAGCTCAGCATCCCCCTGGCACTGCCCTTCTGGGCAGAGGGGGCCATGGTGCTGCTGCAGATCCTCAGCCACCGGTTTGCCGGGCGGCCCTTGTTCCGGGCGGCACCGCTGCACCGCTGGCTGGAGCAGAAGGGGGCCGGGCCTGTTACAGTGTTTTATTGGCTGTGCGCCCTCAGCGTGTGCGGCCTGGTGCTGGCTACCTGCCTTATCCGGTAAGGCAGAGCCGGAACAATAAGAGGGGAGAGATGGCAGATGGCGACCATCCGCAAAAAAAAGAAAGCACCGATCTCGGTGTTCCAACGGGACCCGGGGCCCTGGTCCCGGCTGATGATCAACTGGCTGGCCACCCTGGCAGTGATTATGGTATTTGGGCTGGTGATGCTGTTCAGTGCCAGCTACACCACTGGGTATCTCCGCATGGGAGACAGCTTCCACTACATCAAGCAGCAGGCCCTGTGCATGATGATCGGCCTGGGGTGCATGGTGGTGATCAGCTATGTGGACCATCGGTTCCTGCGGATGCTGGTGTGGCCCGGCTACTTTGTGGTGCTGGCCATGCTGGGGGTCACCCTGCTGATGGACCCCCTCAACGGCTGCCGTCGGTGGATCCGTCTGGGAGGCCTTACCATCCAGAGCTCCGAGGTGGCGAAGTTTGAGATGATCCTGCTGTGCTCCCACCTGGCGGCCAAGGCACCGCAGGTGGAGAATCTGCGGCCGGGCCGCCTGACCCGGCTGCGGTTCCGGGAGTGGCTCCAGGTCCGGGTGTGGCAACAGCTGGTGATCCCGGTGCTGCCTCTGCTGCCGGTGGTGGCGCTGCTGGTGCTGGAGCCTCATATGTCCGGCATCGTGCTGACGGTGGCAGTGGTGGGCACCATCCTGCTGCTGTCCGGCAGCGGCGGCATCCTCACCTGGGTGGGGGCCGGCACCGCCGGGGTGCTGCTGGAGACCCTGCTGTCCCACGTGGACTCCATCCCTTACCTGCAGGACCGTCTGGACGGCTGGACCCAGGACCTGAGCAAGATGACGGACCAGACCGTCCAAAGCCTGTATGCCATCGGCTCCGGAGGCCTGAAGGGCCTGGGCCTGGGCAACAGCGTGGAAAAACAGCTCTGGCTGCCGGAAAGCACCAACGACTTTATCTTTAGTGTGGTGTGCGAGGAGCTGGGCTTTATCGGGGCCTTGATCATCATTGTGCTGTTCGTGCTATTCATCCTCCAGGGGCTGTTTATCGCCTACCAGGCCGAGAACCTGTACTGCACCATGGTGGGCATTGGCATCATGGCCCAGATCGCCTGGCAGGTGTTCTGCAACATTGCGGTGGTCACCAACACCCTGCCCAACACCGGCATCAGCCTGCCCTTTTTCTCCTCCGGCGGCACCAGCCTGATCCTGCTGCTGGCAGAGATGGGAGTTATGATCAACATAGGCCGCAACGGCCAACGGGCTGCCCAGCAGCGAGAGGCCCTGCGTGCCCAGCATGAGGCTGCCAAGGCCCAGCAGGAGGCAGCTTTGAAAGAAAAAACCATCGTACTGGCCGACGCCCTGGCTCAACGGGACCGCCAGCCCGAGCAATAACTAGGAGGGATCCCTATGAACGTTCTCATTGCTGCCGGCGGTACAGCCGGACATATCAACCCAGCTCTTGCCATTGCAGGTGCGCTGAAGCAGGCAGACCCGTCGGTCCAGATCCATTTTGCAGGCCGGAAGGAGGGCATGGAGTACCGCCTGGTGACCCAGGCAGGCTACCCCTTCCACCACATCGAGATCACCGGATTCCAGCGCAAGCTGTCTTTGCGGAACATCCAGCGGAACCTGGTGACCCTGTGGAACCTGGCCCTGTCGGGGCCCAAGGCCAAGGCCATCCTGAAGGAAGTGCAGCCGGATTTGGTCATTGGCTGCGGCGGTTACGTGTCCGGCCCGGTGGTGCGCTGCGCCGCCAAAAAGGGCATCCACACCGCCATCCATGAGCAGAACGCCTTCCCCGGCGTTACCAACAAGCTGCTGGCCCCGGATGTGGACATCGTGTTTGCGGCGGTGCCTGCGGCAGTGGAAAAGCTGGGGGCCCCCGGCAAGACCCAGGTGGTGGGCAACCCGGTGCGACCGGAGGTGTTTGCCCAGGCCGGCAACCGGGAGGCCATCCGGGCCCGGCTGGGTGCCGGGGACCGCACGGTGATCCTGTCCTTTGGGGGCAGCCTGGGTGCCCGTCGGGTGAACCAGGTGGTGGCAGACCTTTGCGCCTGGGAGCAGCAGGAGCACAAGCCGGTGCTGCACCTCCACGCCACCGGCCAGTACGGGGTGCAGCTGTTCAAAGACCTGGAGCAGGAGAAGCACTTTGCCGAGGGTGACAGCCTGGTGGTGCAGGAATACATCAACAATATGCCGGAGCTGCTGGCAGCGGCGGACCTGGTGATCAGCCGGGCCGGAGCCCTGACCCTGGCAGAGCTGGAGGCTGTGGGCCGTGCAGCGGTGCTGATCCCCAGCCCCAATGTGGCCGAGAACCATCAGTATTACAACGCCCTGGAGCTGCAAAAGGCCGGGGCCGCTGTGGTGCTGGAAGAAAAAGACCTGACCGGGGAGGCCCTGGTGCAGACCGTATCCCAGCTGCTGGCGGAGCCCGGCAAGCTGGCAGAGATGGGCCGCAACGCCCGGAGCCTGTCGGTGGACGACAGCCTGGACCGCATCGCTGCTGCGCTGCTGGACCTGGTAAAGAACCACTGACCCCCACCAATGTGAAAGAAGGTGCAGTCCATGCAGCAATACGGCAGCAACGGGCACCCCTATGATCAAAGCCGGGACCCTCTGCGGTTCTCCTCTGCCCCCACCGGGCAGGGCGGCAGGCCTGACAACGGCTGCGGCTTTAACGGGGAGCCCCTGAGCCGACCCCCGGCCCGTGCCGCCAATGGCACCGTGCGCCGCACCCGGACCGATAACAGCATCGAGTTCCCCACCCAGGCTCCGGCCTCCGGGGCCCAAAGGCCCCGCCGCAGCCCCCAGAGCGCCCGGACCGCCTCCCGGCCCCAGGGCTCCCGGCCCTCCCAGCATCGTGGAGGCCAAAGCACCCGGCAGCCCCGGCAGGTCCAGCGGCCCAGCCAGGGCCGCCGCCCGGCGTCCGGCAGCGGCCAGCGGTACAACAAGGACCAGCGGCTGCGTCCGGCCCCCGGCCAGGACCTGCAGCGCAGGGAAGGCCGCAAAAAACGCCGCCTGACCCGGGCCGCTGTCCGACGCCGCAGGGCCCTGCGGCGTCTCACCGCCTTTGCGCTGCTGCTGTGCGTCATCGGGGCCGGGATGTACCTGACCATGACCATGCTGTTCCGCATCCACACCATCCAGGTGCAGACCGCCGACGGCACCCCGGTGCAGACCATTGCCGGGTACTCTGCCGACAGCATCCTGCAGGCCCTGGGGGTGCAGGTGGAGGATAATATCTTCAGCTTTGAGCCCGGTGCTAAGGCAGCAGCCCTGGAACAGCAGTTCCCCCTGCTGGAATCCATCCGGGTGGTACGGGATTACCCCAATACCGTGGTGGTGCAGGTGACCCAGGCGGTGCCTGCCTACGCCATGGAGGCCGGGGGCAGCTGGCTGACTTTGTCGGAGCAGTTCAAGATCCTAGAAAGCAGCCCGACCCAGCCCCAGGGCCTGTGTACTCTGTGGGGCGGTGAGGTGGCCACCACTACCCCGGGCCAGCAGCTGGCCTTTGCGGCCCGGCAGCCGGACAGCGGCTCTGCCTCGGAGCAGGACACCACCCAAAGCCCCCTGGAGGCTCTGGGTACTCTCCAGACTAAGCTGGAGGAATACGGCCTGCTGGACCAGGTGACCCGGCTGGAGTTTGCAGAAACGGAACAGATCGCCTTTTTGTACCAGGACCGCATCAGTGTGCTGCTGGGCACCCTCAACGACCTGGATTACAAGCTGGACCGGGCCCGGTATATGCTGAACAATGAGGACGGCAAGGGCTGTGCCGCCACCGACACCGGACGGCTGGACTTCAGCCATGTCAGTGCCGGCAGCACCCGGAAGATCTACTTCGCCCAGGGGGAGCCCACCCTGCCCTCCGGCTATGTGGTGCCTCCGGCCCCGGAGCCGGACCCTGCCGAGACCCCGGCCCAGGACACTGAGGCCGCCGAAACCACCGAGACTACGGAAACTACGGAGACCACCGAGACCGCCGGAGAGGCTGCAGAGGCCGCCCCGGACCAGGCTGCCCCTGCCGACCCCCAGGCCGGCACCCCGGCGTGAGCCAACAGCAAAGGATTTTGAGGAGCGTGTGCAGTATGAAACTGGAACAACTGATGGAGGGCGTGCCCTATACCCTGGTGCAGGGCACCCTGGATACCGACATTGAGGATCTTATCTACGACAGCCGCAAGGCGGCCCCTGGCCGGGTGTTCGTGTGCATCGTGGGCACCCAGCGTGACAGCCACGAGTTTGCCGCAGACTGCGTGGCTCAGGGCGTTTGCGCCCTGGTGATCCAGCACGACATCGACCTGGCTCAGGTGCCGGGGGTCACGGTGGTAAAGGTGGAAAGCAGCCGTTACGCCATGGCCCTGATGAGTGCAAACCTCTTTGGCAACCCGGCCCGGCAGATGACCATGATCGGCGTTACCGGTACCAAGGGCAAGACCACCACCACCCACATGATCAAAAGTGTGCTGGAGGCCGCAGGCCGCAAGGTGGGCATGATCGGCACCAACGGCATCTACTTTATGGGCCATCATAAGGACACCGCCAACACCACCCCGGAAAGCTACGAGCTGCAAAAGACCTTCCGGGAGTTTCTGGACGCCGGCTGCGACACCGCCCTGATGGAGGTGTCCAGCCAGGGCCTGATGATGGACCGGGTGGCAGGCATCCACTACAACGTAGGCGTGTTCACCAACCTTTCCCCGGACCACATCGGCCCCGGGGAGCACAAGACCTTTGAGGAGTACCGCAGCTGGAAGGGCCAGCTGTTCCGCCGCTGCGATGTAGGCGTGGTGAACCTGGACGATGCCAACACCGCCCCCCTGCTGGAGGGCCACACCTGCCGTCTGGTGACCTATGGCCGCAGCCAGCAGGCAGATTACCGTGCCGTAGGCTGTGAGCTGCTGCGGACCCACGACTTTTTGGGGGTGCAGTTCCACGTCACGGGCCAGGACGAGATGGACGTAAAGGTGAATATGCCCGGTGACTTCAGCGTGTACAACGCCCTGGCCGCCCTGGCGGTGGGCAAGGTGCTGGGCCTGCCGGATGCCGCTATCCACCAGGGCCTGGGCACCTGCGTGGTGAAGGGCCGGGTGGAGCTGGTGCCCATCAGCAAAAAGTTTACCATCCTGCTGGACTACGCCCACAACGAGGTGTCCACCGAGAGCCTGCTGACCACCCTGCGTGCCTACAAGCCCCACCGTCTGGTGGTGGTGTTTGGCTGCGGCGGCAACCGGTCCAAGCTGCGGCGGTACGGCATGGGGGAGATCTGCGCCAAAATGGCAGATTTCTCCATCCTCACCGAGGACAACAACCGCTTTGAAAAGGTGGAGGATATTATTGCAGACATCCGGGTGGGCATGAACAAGGGCAACCCGGAGGCAAAGTTTGTGGAGATCCCGGACCGTCTGGACGCCTTGCACTACGCTGTGGACCACGCACAGGAAGGGGACCTGATCGCCGTCATCGGCAAGGGTCACGAGACCTACCGGGACCGGGAAGGGGTCAAGACCCCCTTCCTGGAGCGGGAGCTGCTGGAAGAGTACGCCCAGCAGAAGGGTCTGGAATAAAAGTTTTTACGCAGAAAAGGCTGCTGCACGGTGTGTGCAGCAGCCTTTTCTGTGTTTATCTCAGACGGAAGAGGGAGATCAGATCTCCTTCTTCAGGGTCTCGCCCATGATGTAGCCGTAGGTCAGAGCGGCGTCAAAGCCCATGCCGTACTGCTTGGCGTCCTTCTCCTCGATGGAGCCGCAGACGTCGCCGGCAGCGTACAGGCCGGGGATAGCCTTCTTCTCCTCGTTCAGCACGTGGCAATCGGTGTCGATGGCCAGACCAGCGGTGGTCAGGTAGAAGGTGGGGTCCACACGGATGGCCCACAGGCCGTCACGGGTCTCGATGTAGGGGCAGTTGCGGCGGCCGAACTCGTCGGGCTCACCAGCCAGAGCAGCGGCGTTGTTGGCCTCGATAGCCTCTGCCAGGTTGGGCAGGTTCAGCTCCTCAGCAGCCTTGGCCACGCTGTCGTAGTGGACAGCCTCGCCCTTCTCGAACATAGCCACATAGCCGTTGAAGCCGTAGGACTCGCTGTCACGCAGCTTCACAGCAGAAGCCTCGTCGAACACATAGTAGAAGGTGTCGCCGTTGTCCTTGTTCAGCTTAGCCTTCGCCATGGTGTAGTGGTTGTCGGAGATGATGTTGCCGATGTTGTCACCACGGACGTTGACCATGATGCCAGGGGCAGACTGGTGGATGAAGGCCAGCTCGAACTTGCTCTTGTAGCTGGACAGGAAGGCAGGCAGGGTGCGGTTGGCGCACTCCACATAGCCGCCTGCGTCGATACCCATCTGGATGCCCTCGCCAGTCATGCTGGAAGCGCAGTTGAAGAAGAAATCGGCGTAGTCGGGGTTGTACTTCTTCAGCATCTCGGTGTTCTTGGCAAAGCCGCCGGATGCCAGGCACACAGCCTTACCACGGAGGGTGTAGCTTGCGCCGTTGTCGCCCTTGGCGTGGAAGCCCACCACACGGCCCTTCTCGTCCTTGATCAGGTCGGTGACGCTGGTGGAGTAGATGATCTTGCCCTTCTCGTACTTCTCCACACGCTGTGCCATGAACATCATAGCGTAGCCTGCGCCGCCCTCGTAGCAGCCGGGAGCCAGGTAGGGGGTAGAAGCACCGTACTGGGTAGCGCTCTCGTAGTTGCCCATGGTGTTGAAGCCGATGCCGATGCTGGACATCCAGTCCACCAGATCGCCTGCCACGGTGTACTGCTTGGTCATGTAGGGCATCTCACCGTTGAAGAACTCGGTGCGGTGGTACTTCTCCATGGTCTGCCAGAAGTTCATCATGCCTTCCAGGGTGCCCATGGTGGAGTTGCGGAAGCTGCCGTCCACGTCGTAGTTGTACTGCAGCTTGGAGCCTGCGGTGGCCACGCCGCCGTAGGTCATGGACATGGAGCCGCCGGGGATATCCCGCTTCTCCACCAGGATGACGCTGTAGCCAGCCTCCAGCAGGCGGCAGGCGCAGGTCAGGCCGGAGGTGCCGGCACCCATGATGACCACATCAGCCTCTTCCTCGATGACCTCGTTGGAGGTCTCGGGGGTGACTTCCTTGGAGAAGTCGTCCACGTTGTAGCCAGCCAGCTCAATGGCCTCCTTCACGGCAGCCTTCACAGCCATGGAGGTGATGGAGGAACCACGCAGGTTGGGCACGTTGATGCTCTGGTGCTCGACGATGGCGGCAGGGATGCGGGAGCAGGCATAGTTGCCGATGCCGATGGTCTCCTCGTGGGACAGCACCTCACAAGCGGTGATCTTGCCCTCAAAGAAGGTGGTGGCCACATGGACCCAGCTCTCGTGGCCCATGGCCTTGGTGACGTACTTGCCATCCACAGGGCTGGAGGGCTTGGTAACGGCGGAGGCTGCCTCAGAGGATGCAGCGCTGGAAGCAGGAGCACTGGTGGTGCTGGAAGCGGTGTTGCCGCAGGCGGTCAGCAGACCGGCAGCAGCGGCGCCCATGGTGCCCACAGCAGCACCACGCATAAAGTTGCGGCGAGAGATCTTAGCCATAGCAGTTTGCCTTTCTTTTCTTCTTGATCTTTTTCTTCGGAATTCTTCTGTTCCATCGTGTGTTTTGAACATTGACATGATTATAGCAAAGTTTCGCTCTGCTGTAAAATTGAAAAAAATCCGGGATTTATCAAAATTGTTTATAAATTTATCGCCACTTTACCACAGAAAAGGAATCCGCTATAATAAAAGAAGTACAAGTTTTGCAGGGAGGGTGGCAGTTTCTATGACCATTTACCAATTGGAGTGCTTTATTGCCGTAGCAGAGGAGCTGAATTTCAGCGCAGCGGCCCAGCGGCTGTTCACCACCCAGCCTGCCATCACCTATCAGATCAACGCCCTGGAAAAGGAGACGGGGCTGCACCTGTTCGACCGCACCACCCGGCGCACCAAGCTCACCGCCGCCGGCCAGTCCTTTTACCTGGACATGGTGCAGATGACCAGCTTTGGCCGCCAGGCCCTGAAAAAGGCCCAGGATATCCAGGCCGCAGACCGGTCCCACCTGGTGGTGGGGCTGCGGCAGCTGTTTGATTACGGCACCTTTGCCAGCATCCTGGCAGAGTTCCAGCGGCAGTACCCCAACGCCCAGGTGGAGGTGATCCCCCAGAGCAACCGCCGCCCTCTGGAGGAGCTGCGGTCCGGCCAGCTGGATATCGGCTTTTTTTACGCTACCGAGCACTCCAGCGACCGGGACATCTCTTTTACGCCCCTGTTCTCCCTGGCCTATTATGTGCTCATGAACCCCAACTGCCCCCTGGCAGACCGCAAGGCCCTGCACCTGGCGGACCTGAAAGGCCAGAGCGTGGTGTCCTCCGGGGCCTTCGACAGCTTTCTTTCTGCCTGCCAGGGCCCCTCTCTGGAGGAGCTGGCCCAGGTGGGGGTGGATTGCAGCAAGATCACCCCCAGCTTTGAGGGGGCCTTGATCATGATCACCATGGGCACCGCCATGTCCATCGTGCCCTGCCTGGACGATGCGGTGATCCCGGGCATCACCAAGGTGCCTTTGCTGGATTACCCCCCGGTGACGGTGGAGATCGCCGCCATGCGCCATGCTCCCCGGCTGGAGGTGCAGTCCTTTATCGAGATCGCCAAGCGGAAATACAGCCGCCCCTCCCCGGAGCAGCCCCAGGTGGACGGCATCCTGCTGTAAAAAAGGAGCCGCCGTGCAGCAGCTGCACGGCGGCTCCTTTGGAAGGGGAGGCTTTACAGGATCCGGACCCGGATCACGGCAGGGATGGCACTGAGCTGCTGGGCCAGCTTGGTGTCCACGGTGCCGGTGGCGTCCAGCATGGTGTAGGCCAGGCTCTTTTTGCTCTTGTTCACCATGTTTTCGATGTTCAGGCCGGCCTCGGTGGTCAGGGCGGTGATCTGGCTGATCATGCCCGGCTCGTTCTTGTGGATGATGCAGATGCGCTTGCCGCCGGCGCGGGGCTGGTGCACCTCCGGCAGGTTGACCGAGTGGGTAATGTTGCCGTTGCGCAGGTAGTCGCTCAGCTCCTGCGCCGCCATGATGGCGCAGTTGTCCTCGGCTTCCGGGGTGGAAGCGCCAAGGTGCGGGGTGCACACGATGCCGGGACGGCCCAGAATGGCCTCGGAGGGGAAGTCGGTCATGTAGCCGGACACCTTGCCGTTGTCCATGGCCTCCAGCAGGGCGGCGGTGTTCACCAGCTCGCCGCGGGCGTAGTTCAAAATCTTGACGCCGTCCTTGCACAGGGCAAGGGTCTGGGCGTTGATGGTGTCCTTGGTGGTGGGCAGGTAGGGCACATGGATGGTGATGTAGTCGCACAGCGGCAGCATGTCGTTCAGGTTCACGCAGTGGTGCACCTGACTGCTCAGGTTCCATGCGGCGTCAATGGAGATGTAGGGGTCGTAACCGTAGACCTCCATGCCCAGCTCAATGGCGCAGTTGGCCACGCGGGAGCCGATGGCACCCAGACCGATGACGCCCAGCGTCTTGCCCTTGATCTCGTTGCCCACGAACTGCTTTTTGCCCTTTTCCACGCTCTTGGCCAGAGCGGGGTCGCCCGCAAGGCCCTGTGTCCACTGGGCGGCGGCGGCCACATTGCGGCTGCCGGCAATGAGCATCCCGATGACCAGCTCAGCCACGGCGTTGGCGTTGGCACCGGGGGTGTTGAAGACCACGATGCCCTGCTCGCTGCAGCGGTCCAGCGGGATGTTGTTCACACCGGCACCGGCGCGGGCAATGGCCAGCAGATTCTCGTTGAAGGTGGTGTTCAGCAGGTCGGCGCTGCGGACGAGGATTCCGTCCGGCGCGTCGGCATCCACCGAGACGTCAAAAAGGTTTTTGTTCAGCTTCGCCAGGCCCACCGGGCTGATGGCGTTCAGAGTCTTTATCGTAAACATAGGGTCTGTTCCTTTCATCATGCGCAAACTTTCGATCGCGAACAGGGCCCGGCATTTTGCGCCATATCGGGCCCAGGCAGCCAGCAGGGGTTTCCCGGCCTGCCAAGGGCTCCCATTTTAGGGGAGCTGTCGAGCGGGAGCGAGACGGAGAGGTTCACGCATTGTTTTTGCGGAACTGCTCCATGAAATCGACCAGCTTGTCAACGCCTTCGGCGGGCATGGCATTGTAGATGGAGGCGCGCATTCCGCCAACGAGGCGGTGGCCCTTCAGGTTGACGAAGCCTGCCTCTGCGGCCTCGGCGCAGAACTTTTTGTCCAGATCGGCGTTGGGGCTGGTGAAGGTGACGTTCATCGTGCTGCGGTAGCGGTGCTCGACGGGATTGTTGAAGAAGTCCTGCCCATCGAGGTAATCGTACAGCACCTTGGCCTTGGCTTCGTTGATCTTCTGCATGTTGGCCAGACCGCCGATGTCGTTTTCGAGGTACTGAAGCACCAGACCGGTCATGTAGATGCACCAGCAGGGGGGCGTGTTGTACATGCTGTCCTTGGCCAGCAGGGTGGTGTAGTTCATCATGGTGGGCACGGTGTCGGCGGCGTGGCCCAGCAGGTCCTCCCGGACGATGGCAATGGCCATGCCGGCGGGGGCCACGTTCTTCTGCACACCGAAGTAGATGCAGCCGTACTTGGTCACATCCACGGGCTTGGAGAGGATCATGGAGCTCATGTCCGCCACCAGAGGCACCCCCTCCACCTGGGGCACCTCCACATACTGGGTGCCAAAGATGGTGTTGTTCTGGCAGATGTGGATGTAGCTGGCGTCCTTATGGTAGTCGATAGCCTTTACATCGGGGATATAAGTAAAGTTCTTATCCTTGCTGGAGGCTACGATGTTCACCTCACCGAACTTGGCGGCCTCTTTGGCAGCCAGGTTGGAAAAGTTGCCGGTGACCAGGTAATCGGCCTTGCCGGTGGTCATAAAGTTCAGGGGCACCATGGCAAACTGCTGGGTGGCACCGCCCTGGAAAAAGCCCACCTTGTAGTTGTCGGGGATGTTCATTACCCGGCGCAGGGTGGCCTCGGTGTCCTGGATGATGGCATCGAACCACTTGCTGCGGTGGCTCATTTCCATGACGCTCTGGCCGCTGTCGCCATATTCCAGCAGCTCTGCCTGTGCCTGCCGCAGCACCTTTTCGGGCAGCATGCTGGGGCCTGCGCTAAAGTTATAAACTCGTGCCATAATGAACTCTCCCTTTCCTCTATCACGAAGCACCGCCATATTTTGCGGTGCGCCGGTGTGAATGCTGTAGCCGTAGTATACCGGGTCCCGGGGGGACAAAACAAGAGCATCTTTGCACAAAGATCAAGCGGCAAAAAACCCGGAGGGCCTACAAGGCATACAAATGTGCGCCAGTAATGGACAAAATATCAGACATTTGTAAAAGAACCTGGCTATTCCCTGGCTCCATGCGGATTTTTGCCTCTTGCTCCTGAGCTGCAAATGAGGTATACTAAAAAAGCAGAGACAAATGTAAAAGAAAAAACAGCAGGAAGGAGGGGCGCAGCGGATGTATGGTCTGCCAGATGCCCTGCGGCCGCTTTCGGCAGCAGAGGAACAGGTGATGCTGGCGGTGTGGGCCTGTAAGGCCCCGGCCTGCCGCAGGGACCTGGATGAAAAGCTCCGGCCCCGGGGCTGGGCCCCGGCTACGGTGCTGAACTTTTTGTATCGGCTGGAGGAAAAAGGCTGGGTGAAAAGCGGCAAGCAGGGCAACCGCAATGTGTACACCCCGGTGGTCACCCAACGAGCCTACCGGGTGTGGAGTATGCGCCAGCGGCTGGAGGTCCTGTTTGAAGGGGACCTGGCGGCGGCGGTGCACGCCCTGGTCAGCGAGAGCGGCTGCGGCCAGAGCCAGCTGGAACAAGCCATAAAGGTGCTGGAGGAAAAACGCCAGGAAGCCGAGGAATATGATCTGTATGACCCCTACGGGTAAAGGAGAAGAAAAGATGGAATGCAAACTGCAAGCAAAGAACTGCGGCGGCTGCCCCCTGCTGGGGCTGGACTATGCCGCACAGCTGGCCCGGAAGGAGCAGAAGGTGCGGCAGCTGCTGGGCAGCTACGGCCCGGTGGAGCCCATCCGGGGCATGGCGGAGCCCTGGCACTATCGGAATAAGGTGATCTCCACCTTTGCCCCGGGGCCGGGGGGCAGGCTGACCTCCGGCATCTATGCGGCCAACAGCCACAAGGTGCTGCCGGTGGAAAGTTGTCTGCTGCAGGACCAGGTGTTGGACAAGACCATGGAGGCGGTGCGGGCGGCAGCCAATGCCTGCCGCTACCAGCCCTACAACGAGGATAAGGGCACGGGCCTTGTGCGCCACTGCCTGCTGCGCCGGGGCGTGGCCACGGGGCAGGTGATGGTGGTGCTGGTAACGGCCCAGCCGGTGCTGCCGGGGGCCAAGAACTTTGTCAAGGCGCTGCTGGCAGAAGCAGAAAAACGAGGGGTCACCGTGACCACCGTGGTGCAGAATGTCAACGGCCGCAGGACCAGCGTGGTGCTGGGCGAGGCCGAAAAGGTGCTTTACGGCAAGGGCTTTATCCTGGACACCCTCTGCGGCAAGACCTACGCCATCAGCCCCCGGAGCTTTTACCAGGTGAACCCGGTGCAGACTGCCGTGCTCTACGGCCTGGCGGTGGAGGCTGCAAAGCTCACCGGCAAGGAGGTGGTGCTGGACGCCTACTGCGGCATCGGCACCATCGGTCTCACCGCCGCAGACCGGGCAAAGCAGGTGGTAGGCGTGGAGCTGAACCGGGACGCCGTGCAGGACGCCATCGGCAACGCCAGGCACAACGGAGTAAAGAACGCCCGGTTCTTTGCCGCCGACGCCACGGCCTGGATCAGAGAGGCAGCCGCAGCCGGGGAAAAGGCAGACGTGATCCTGATGGACCCTCCCCGGGAGGGCTCCACCCCGGACTTTCTGGACAGCGTGGCCCGGATGGCCCCCAAACGGGTGGTCTACGTCAGCTGCAACCCCGAGACCCTGGCCCGGGACCTGGCCCTGCTGACCCGGAAAGGCTACCGGGTGGAGCGCAGCACCCCGGTGGATATGTTCCCCCATACGGAGCATATCGAGGTAGTCTGTGCCCTGTCCAAACAGGCGTAACTGTGCTATACTGTACCCAACAGGCCCCGGTCGGGGCGTTGCAGCAGGAAAGGAGCCCCCACGATGAATGCCAACGTGAGCTATGACCAGATCCAGGACACCACCACCAAGCAGGCAGACCTGCTGGGCTTTTTGAGCGGCCAGCAGGTGACGGTGCACACCAGCCAGGAGCCGGACTTTGATTATATGGAAGAAGAGGACGTGGCCTTTGTGGTCCACGCACCCCGGGGCACAGAGGACCTGCTGGTGGAGCTGTGCGGAGAGTTCTCGGTGTTTTTTGGCACCTGGCACGGCAGCTACAAGGCCACCGAGGCAGAGTACGCCCGGATGAAGCAGGACATCACCGCCCTCCTCGCCGGGCAGGCGGTGGTGCTTACTCTCTACGCCGGGGGCCGGTGGCTGGGCAGCGTGTTCTGCCCGGCAAAGCCCGGGGCTGACGCTGACGCCGGGGCTCTGCTGGCCCGGCCGGAGGTGCTGCCCGGCATGGCAGACCGTCTGCGGCAGCAGGGGGGCCGCCTGGAGCTGGTGGGCTGGGACCCGGCGGACTGCCGGAAGCTGGACGTCCCGGCAGAGCCGTAAAAACGCAGCAGGAGGTGTTTGCAGGTGCAGATGGAAAAGATCCTCCAGGGCAGGAACCTGACCGACACGGAGCGCACCGTGCTGGAATATATCCTGGACCACCTGGATACGGTGCAGACAGAGGGCGTGCGAGGGGTGGCCCGGGCCAATTATACCTCCACCTCCACCATTATGCGGCTGGCCCGGAAGATGGAGTACAGCGGCTTTGTGGATATGTGCTACAAGCTGCGCTCTCTGGTGGAGACCCCTCGCCAGACCATGCAGGAGGAAGAAGATTTCCTCAACGGCTTTAGCACCCAGTCTCTGCTGAACTACAACACCTACACCCAGCTGAAGATCTGTGCCGAAAAGCTGCTGGAGCAGCGGGACAAGATGATCTTTGTCTATGGTACCGGGTTTTCCGGCACGGTGGCCACCTACCTGACCCAGAAGCTGGTGAACATGGGCATCCTGTGCTTCAGTGCCACCGGCGGTGACTCAGTGGGCATTTTTGAAAACACCCTGGACCGGATGGGGCTGTTTTTTGGCATCTCCAAATCCGGCGAGACCGACATGGTCCGGGACAAGATCCGCACAGCCCGGGAGAACGGGGTGTTTACGGTGGCCATTACCGGGGAGCAGGAGAACAGCGTGGGCCGGTATGCCGACCTGTGGTTCCGGGTGGAGAACCAGTGGAAGCTGGACGACCAGAACACCATGCCCAACACCTTTTTCCCCCAGGTGATGATGCTGATCGAGCTGATCGCCTACGAGTACCGCCGCCTGTGCATGGAAAACGGCATCAAGTAAGAATGCTTGTGCGGCTTGCACAAAAAAATCGCTGGCTCTTGAACAAAAGTGATAGAAACGCGTTACTGTTTTGGGTAACGCGTTTTCATTTGTTCAAAAATTGTTTACACTTGCGTTGGTTTGTGGGATAGTAGCATCACAGACCCGGCCGGGTCACGGGGGATGGACGCATCCCAGGAGAATGGTTTTTGGAATCGTAAATGAAAAGGAGTCAACCCATGAAGGATAAGGTAATGGATGCATTGCAGCGGTTCTCTAAAGCAATGTTCATCCCCGTTCTGATCCTGCCCATTGCCGGTATTCTTATCGCTGTGGGCAACCTGTTCACCAATGTCCGGCTGCAGGCGGTGCTGCCGTTCCTGAACAACCCGGTCACCATCGGCTTCGGCACCCTGCTGTCCGGCTCGCTCAACGCCATCCTGGGCAACTTGGGCGTCATCTTCTGCGTGGGCCTCAGCGTGGGCCTGGCCAACAAGAAAAAGTCTGAGGCAGGCTTTATCTCTCTGCTGGCCTTCCTGGTGTTCCTCAACGCCATGAACAAGTTTATGAATATGCGTGGTATGCTGGTAGAGGGCAGCCTCTCCGGTACCGGCCAGGCCATGGTCCTGGGTGTCCAGGTGCTGGACATGGGCGTGTTCCTGGGCCTGCTGCTGGGCATCGTGGTGGCTTACATCCACAACCGCTTCTGCGAGACTGAGTTCAACAACGCCTTCCAGATCTACGGCGGCACCCGTTTCGTGTTCATCGTGCTGATCCCCGTCATGGTGGTGATGGCAGTGCTGTTCACCTTTGTGTGGCCCTATGCACAGGCTGGCATCAATGCCCTGGGCGGCTTTATCCAGAGCGCAGGCAACTTTGGTCTGTTCATCTACGGCACGCTGGAGCGTCTGCTGATCCCCACCGGCCTGCATCACCTGGTCTACACCCCCTTCCTGTACACCTCTCTGGGCGGCACTGCCACCGTGGGCGGCCAGGTGCTGGAGGGTGCCCGGAACATCTACTACGCTGAGATCGCTGATCCTTCCGTTGCCGTGCTGAGCCAGTCCGTCATCTGGGACGCTCGTGGCATCTCCAAGATGTTCGGTCTGATCGGTGCCTGCCTGGCCATGTACCAGACCGCTCGCCCCGAGAACCGTGAGAAGATCAAGCCCGTCCTGATCACCGCCGCCGTCACTTCTTTCATTGCCGGCGTTACCGAGCCCATCGAGTTCAGCTTCCTGTTCGTGGCTCCCATCCTGTTTGTGGTCCATGCCGTTCTGGCTGGCTCCAGCTTTGTGGTCCTGAACCTGCTGGGCTGCCGTGCCATCGGCCCCAACGGCTTCATCGACTTCCTGCTGTACAACCTGCCCCTGGGCATTGGCAAGACCCGTTGGCCTGTCTACATCGCTGTGGGCGTGCTGTACTTCTTCCTGTACTATGTGATCTTCCGGGTCCTCATCGTGAAGCTGAACCTCCACACCCTGGGCCGTGAGGCAGAGGGCATGGAGATGAAGCTCCACACCAAGGCCGAGTACAAGGCCAAGGTGGCTACCGAAAACGGCACCGCTGCTGCCCCTGCTGCTGACAACACCGTGGACGCTGCTGTCATCGTGGAGGCTCTGGGCGGCAAGGAGAACATCCTGAAGGTCACCAACTGCTACACCCGTCTGCGTACCGAGCTGGCAGATCCCGACAAGGTCCAGGACGATGTGCTGAAAAACCAGACCGGTGCTTCTGCCGTCATCCACAAGGGCAAAAATGTCCAGGTGGTCTACGGCCTGAAGGTCAACGCTGTCCGCAAGGCAGTGGACGCTGAGCTGGGCCTCAGCGGCGAAGAATAAGACCTTGCATTCCAACACCCATATCAAAACATCCAGTAAGAGGGAGGGTAATATTCCATGAAAAAGTTTTCCATCGTCATTGCAGGCGGCGGCAGTACCTACACGCCGGGCATCGTCATGATGCTGATGAACAGCCTGGATCGGTTCCCCATCCGCAGCCTGAAGCTCTATGACAACAACCCGGAGCGTCAGAAGACCATTGCGGATGCTGTGGCCCTGGCTATGAAGAAGGTGGCTCCGGATGTGGCGTTCAGCTACACCACCGACCCCAAGGAAGCCTTTACTGACGTGGACTTCTGCATGGCCCACATCCGCAGCGGCGGCTACCCCATGCGGGAGCAGGACGAAAAGATCCCCCTGCGCCACGGCGTGGTGGGCCAGGAGACCTGCGGCCCCGGCGGCATTGCCTACGGCCTGCGGAGCATCCCGGACATCATGCAGCTCATTGACTACATGGAAGCCTACAGCCCCAACTGCTGGATGCTCAACTACTCCAACCCTGCCTCCATCGTGGCAGAGGCCTGCCGTGTGCTGCGGCCCAACTCCAAGATCATCAACATCTGCGATATGCCGGTGGGCACCCTGCGCCGCATGAGCTACATCGTGGGCAAGACCCCCAAGGATCTGGACGTGAAGTACTACGGCCTGAACCACTTTGGCTGGTGGACCAGCGTGAAGGACAAGGACGGCACCGACTACACCCCCCAGCTCATTGACTATGTCAGCAAGAACGGCTACCTGACCCAGAAGGCCATTGAGACCCAGCACATGGATGCCAGCTGGCAGGAGACCCACCGCAAGGCGGCAGACCTGCAGGCTGTTACCCCGGATTGCCTGCCCAACACCTACCTGAAGTACTACCTGTTCCCGGACTACGTGGTGGAGCACAGCGATCCCAACTACACCCGTGCCAACGAGGTCATCGACGGCCGCGAAAAGAACGTGTTTGGTGCTGCCCGTGCCATCACCGCCTCCGGCGAGTTCCACGGCGATGAGTTCAGCATCGACAACCACGCCAGCTTTATCGTAGACCTGGCCCGTGCCATTGCCTACAACACCCACGAGCGGATGCTCTGCATTGTGGAGAACAAGGGTGCTATTAGCAACTTTGACCCCCACGCCATGGTAGAGGTGCCCTGCCTGGTGGGCAACGACGGCCCCGAACCTCTGTGCCAGGGTGAGATCCCCACCTTCCAGCTGGGCATGATGAACCAGCAGGTAGCAGTGGAAAAGCTGGTGGTGGAAGCCTACTGCGAGCACAGCTATCAGAAGCTGTGGCAGGCTCTGACCCTCAGCAAGACCGTGCCCAGCGCCAAGGTGGCCAAGGAGATCCTGGACGACCTGATCGTTGCCAATAAGGAATACTGGCCGGAGCTGCACTAAGCTGCCGCTTTTTGTGAGACCCTGACCGAAACCATAGCACGCCCCTGCACTTTTAACGGTGCAGGGGCGTGCTTTTTTATATGGAAGAAAATTGTGACAGAACTGTAAAAGCTAAAAGAATTTAACTAAAAGTGTTGACTTGCTCGTTGGTTTGGGTATAATGATGACGTTGGATACCTCAAGAACTTTAACCAATATTCGATAAACAAACCAACTAAAGGAGAACATTATCATGACTTTTGAAGAGATGAAGCAGATCGTTGTGGACACCCTGAACTGTGACGAGGACAAGGTGACCATGGAAGCCCGCCTGACCGAGGATCTGGAGGCCGACAGCCTGGACGCTGTGGAGCTGAACATGGCTCTGGAGGACGCCTGCGGCGTGTCTGTCCCGGATGAGGAGCTGTCCAAGCTCAAGACCGTGGGGGATATCTACAACTACCTCACGGCTCACCTCTGATCTGAGGCATCGGGCCATGAACAGCATCAAAGACCTGCTGCCGGGGCAGCAAAGACGGCAGCGTGCCTTCCAGCTCAAGGCAAAGCGTGACGCCGGCATCACCTGGCAGGAGCCCCAGTTTGTGGAATGCAAGGAATGCGGCCGCCGGGCCACCCGGCAGATCTGGATCAAAAGCCAGTACGTCTGCCCCAACTGTGGGGTGCACCTGCCCATTGGCGGCTACTACCGCCTGAGCCTGATCCTGGACCACGGCAGCTTCCGGGAGCTGGACCCGGAGCTGATGCCCCAGGATGTGCTGGGCTTTCCCGGCTACCCGGAAAAGCTGGCAGCCCAACGGGAAAAGACCGGCCTGAAGGAGGCGGTGGTCACCGCTACCGGACGCATCCAGGGCACCCCTGTGGTGGCTGCGGTGCTGGACAGCCGGTTCTTTATGGGCAGCATGAGCACCGCCGTAGGCGAAAAGGTCACCCGGGCCATTGAGTACGCCAGTGCCCGGCACCTGCCCCTGATCATTTTTTCCGCCAGCGGCGGAGCCCGGATGCAGGAGGGTATCTTCAGCCTCATGCAGATGGCTAAGACCTCTGCTGCCATCCAGCGGTTCTCGGCCCGGGGTGGGCTGTACATCAGTGTGCTGACCCACCCCACCACCGGCGGTGTCACCGCCAGCTTTGCCAGCCTGGGAGACATCATGCTGGCAGAGCCCGGGGCCCTCATCGGCTTTGCCGGGCCCCGGGTCATTGAGCAGACCATCGGCGAAAAGCTGCCTGCCGGGTTCCAGCGCAGTGAGTTCCAGAAGGAACACGGCTTTGTGGACCAGGTAGTGCCCCGGGCCCAGCTGCGGGATACCCTGGCCCAGCTGCTGCGTCTGCACCAGCAGGGAAGGAGACTGCCCCAATGATCAAGGATATCTTACAGCAGCTGGAGCCGCTGGACGCAAAGATCGCCGCCCTCCGTGGGGACCCGGCAGATGACAACATGACCGCCATCACCGCCCACGCCGCCGAGCTGGCCCAGCTTTCCGCCCAGGAGGACGCCATTCTGGAACAGATGCCGCCTCTCGCAGCAGAGGACCGGGTCTTTCTGGCTCGGCACCCGGCCCGGCCCCACATCGACGAGATCGTCAACACTCTGTTCACCGACTTTTTTGAGCAGTGCGGCGACCGTCAGTGCAAGGAGGACCCGGCCATTCTGGGAGGCGTGGCCCTGTTCCACGGGATCCCGGTCACCGTCATCGGCCACCGGAAGGGCAGCACCCTGGAGGAGAACCTCCGCTGCAACTTTGGCATGCCCGGCCCCGAGGGCTACCGCAAGGCCCTGCGGCTTATGAAGCAGGCCGAAAAGTTTGGCCGCCCCATCCTCACCTTCATCGACACCCCCGGGGCATACCCCGGCCGGGATGCTGAGGAGCGAGGCCAGGGCGAGGCCATTGCCCGGAACCTGATGGAGATGAGCGGCCTGACAGTGCCGGTGATCGCTGTGGTTACTGGCGAAGGCTCCTCCGGCGGTGCCCTGGCCCTAGGTGTGGCAGACCGGATCCTGATGCTGGAAAATGCCGTGTACTCGGTGCTGAGCCCCGAGGGCTTTGCCAGCATTTTGTGGAAGGATGCCTCCCGCAGCGGCGAGGCCTGCGAGATCATGAAGCTGACAGCCCAGGATCTGTACCGGGCAGGCATCGTGGAGCAGGTGATTCCGGAGCCCACCGGCGGTGCCCAGCGAGGCCACGGCGCCCTGCTCCGGAGCCTGGATGTGGCCCTGTGGGCCCAGCTGCGGAGCCTGAGCCGCCTTAGTGGCAAGACCCTGGCAGAGCAGCGTTACCAGAAATACCGTCAGATGGGAGAAACGAGGAAAGCATGAAGGGTTTGCGTCTGATCGCCACCGGCGGTGCCTTGCCCAGCCGCACAGTCACCAACGAAGAACTGAGCCGGACCGTGGACACCACCGACCAGTGGATCACCACCCGTACCGGCATCCGCAGCCGGCACTACTGTGCCCCGGAAGAAAACGCCGCCACCCTGGCCATTGCCGCTGCCCGGCAGGCCCTGGAGCGCAGCGGCCTGGCTCCGGCAGACATTGCCTGCTGCGTCTGCGCCACCCTGTCGGCCCCGGACGCCACCCCCAGTGTGGCCTGCCGGGTGCAGGCAGCCCTGGGCCTGCCGGAGGACCGCCCGGCCCTGGATGTAAACGCCGCCTGTTCCGGCTTTTTGTACGGCACCGCCGTAGCCCGGGGCCTGCTGACCACCCTGGGGGGCCGATACGCCCTGGTGGTGGGCTGCGAGGCCCTTTCCCGTTTGATGGACCCTGCCGACCGCTCCACCTGTGTGCTGTTTGGGGATGGGGCCGGGGCTGCCGTTCTGGAGCTTACCCAGGACCCGGCGGCCTTTGCCATCACCCTGGGAGCCCGGGGCTGTGACGCCATCCATGCCGGAGGCCCCAGCCGGGTAGGCTCGGACCCCATTACCATGGACGGCCGGGCAGTGTTCCGCTTTGCGGTGGAGGCCCTGCCCAAGTGCCTCCATCAGGTGCTGGAACAGACCGGCAAGACCCTGGAGCAGCTGGACTGGGTGGTGTGCCACCAGGCCAACAGCCGCATCATCGACCACTGCGTCAAGGCCCTGGGGGCCGACAGCTCCAAGTTCTACAAAAATATGGACCGCCACGGCAACACCAGTGCCGCCAGCATCCCCGTAGCCCTGAATGAGCTGGCCGAAAGCGGACAGCTGCAGCCGGGCCAGACCCTGGCCTGCATCGGCTTTGGCGGCGGCCTGACCTGGGGCGGCATGATCCTGGAATACGACCCTCGCAGCTGCGTTTGATGGAACAGCAGAAAGAGCGGAAAACAAAGCCTTGCGGCTTCCTCTTAAGCCTTCCCCCGGTCGGGGGAAGGTGGCGCATTAGCGACGGATGAGGGCGTAGGCGTTGTGCCGAAGAAAGAAAGCATTATGAAACTGTTAAACGAGATCCTGGGGACCAAGTACCCCATTATACAGGGCGGCATGGCCAACATCGCCACCGGCGAGTTTGCCGCCGCCTGTTCCAACGCTGGGGCCCTGGGCGTCATCGGGGCCGGGGGCATGACCCCCGACACCCTGCGCCAGAACATCCGCCGCTGCAAGGAACTGACGGACAAGCCCTTTGGCGTCAACCTGATGCTGATGCATCCCCAGGTGGACCAGTTTGCTCAGATCGTGGTGGAGGAGGGGGTGCAGGTGGTCACCACCGGAGCCGGGAACCCCGGCAAGTACATCCCTCAGTGGAAGGCCGCAGGTATCAAGGTGATCCCTGTGGTGGCAGCCGCAGTGCTGGCACGGCATCTGGAGCCCCTGGGCATCGACGCCGTCATTGCCGAAGGCACAGAGAGCGGCGGCCATGTGGGGGAGATGACCACCATGGCCCTGGTGCCCCAGGTAGTGGACGCCGTCAAGGTGCCTGTGGTGGCGGCAGGCGGCATTGCCGATGGCCGTCAGCTGGCAGCAGCCCTGGCCCTGGGGGCCTGCGGCGTGCAGGTGGGCACCTGCCTGCTGGCCAGCCAGGAATGCCCCATCCACCCCAACTATAAGCAGGCTCTGCTGAAGGCCAAGGACAGCGATACCGTGGTCACCGGCCGCAGCGTAGGAGCTCCGGTCCGGGTACTGAAAAACCGCATGAGCCGGGAATATCTCCGGCAGGAAAAGGCCGGGGCCGACAAAATGGAACTGGAGCGGTTCACCCTGGGCAGCCTGCGCCGGGCCGTCTTTGAAGGCGACACCGTCAGCGGCAGCCTCATGGCCGGGCAGGTGGCAGGGATGCTCCATGAAGTGCGCCCTGTGGCCCAGATCCTGGAAGAACTGTGGGACGGTGGGAGGCAGCGCATCGCAGCGCTGGACCAGGAATGCTGACCCTGGGCTGTAAGACCTTACAGGTGCCCATCCTGCAAGGCGGCATGGGGGTAGGCGTCTCCCTGGGAGGCCTGGCCGGGGCTGTGGCAGCCTGCGGCGGCATGGGGTGCATCTCCACCGCCGATGCAGGCTACCGGGAACCGGATTTTGCCCGGGACCCGGCGGCAGCCAACCATCGTGCACTGACTGCCGAGATCCAAAAAGCCAAAGCCCTGGCTGAGGGCCGGGGCATGGTGGCCATCAACGCTATGGTGGCCACCCAGGACTACGCTGCCGCCATCCGCACCGCCGTAGAGGCCGGGGTGGATGCAGTGGTGTCCGGCGCCGGGCTGCCGCTGGAGCTGCCGGGGCTGGTGGGCACCCGGCAGGTGGCCATTGCCCCCATCGTGTCCAGCGGACGGGCAGCAAAGCTGATCCTGCGCCGCTGGGCCAAGGAGTTTGACCGCACCGCCGATTTTGTGGTGGTGGAAGGCTGCCGGGCCGGGGGACACCTGGGCTTTGCAGAGGAGGACCTGCTGGCAGGGGCCTGCCAGAGCCTGGAGGAGATCCTGCCCCAGGTGCTGGCAGAGGTAAAGCCCTACGAGGCCCAGTTCGGCCACCCTATCCCGGTCTTTGTGGCCGGAGGCGTGTACACCGGGGCCGATATGGCCCACTATCTCCGCATGGGGGCAGCTGGGGTCCAGCTGGCCACCCGGTTCATCGCTACCTACGAGTGCGATGCCTCCCAGGCCTACAAAGATGTGCTGCTGGGAGCAAAGCCGGAGGATGTGCGGATCATCCACAGCCCGGTAGGAATGCCGGGCCGGGCCCTGAACACCCCTCTGGTACAGGCATTGGCCCAGGGGCGGCGGTTCCCACCCCGGCACTGCGCCCGGTGTCTCCGGAGCTGCGACCCGGCCACAGTGCCCTACTGCATCACCCACGCCCTGATCCAGGCCGTGGAGGGCAATGTGGAGGAGGGGCTGTTCTTCTGCGGAGACAACGCAGGCCGTCTGGACCGGATGCGGAGCGTCCGGGAACTGATGGAGGAACTGATCACCGAATGGAGGCGTGAGCAATGAAACTGGCAGTTCTGTATGCCGGCCAGGGGGCACAGCACCCCGGCATGGGCAAGGAGTTTTACGAGGCATCCCCGGCCTTCCGGGCTGCCTTTGACAGCGCAGCACTGGATTTTGACCTGCACCAGGTCTGCTTTGAGGACCCGGAAGGGGTGCTGAACCAGACCCAGTACACCCAGCCCTGCATGGTGGCCTTTGCCTGCGGCGTTACCGCCGTGCTGGCAGAAAAAGGGCTGCAGCCTGCTTATGTGGCAGGCCTGTCTCTGGGCGAATACTCGGCTCTGGAGGCCGCCGGGGTGTTTACCCCCCAGCAGGCCATTGAGCTGGCTGCTTACCGGGGCAAGGCCATGGCCCAGGCCGCCCAGGGCCTTACCTGCGGCATGACCGCAGTGCTGGGCCTGGACCGGGAGACCCTGGCTGCCTGCTGCCAGCAGGCAGCAGAGGAGGGCTGTGTGGAGATCTGCAACTACAACTGCCCGGGGCAGCTGGTCATCGGCGGCCACAAGGCAGCAGTGGATAAGGCGGCTGCCCTGGCCAAGGAGGCCGGGGCCCGGCGGTGCCTGCCCCTGAAGGTCAGCGGACCCTTCCACACCCGTCTCATGGCTCCGGCAGGCCAGGCCCTGGCCCAGCGGTTTGCTGCGGAGGACTTTGGGCCCATGAAGGTGCCGGTGCTGTTCAACTGCCTGGGCCGGGAAAAGGCCCCGGAGGACACCATCCCGGAGCTGCTGGTGCGGCAGGTCCAGAGCAGCGTTTACATGGAAGATACCCTGCGCCGTCTGGGGGAGCTGGGGGTGGACCACATTCTGGAAGTGGGCCCCGGCAGTGCCCTCAGCGGTTTTGTGAAAAAGACTTTGCCCGGGGTGGCCTGCGCCGCAGTGGAGACCCCGGACCAGCTGGAGGCCGTGCTGACGGCATGGAGGAACGAGGGATGAAGCAGGAGAATCTGACCCGGGTGGCTCTGGTCACCGGCGGCAGCCGGGGCATTGGCCGGGCCGTATGTGTGGCCCTGGCAAAGCAGGGCTGCTGCGTGGTGGTGAACTACTGCCACGGCCAGGCTGCTGCGGCAGAGACCGTGGCCCTGTGCCAGGCCCAGGGGGCAGAGGCCATGGCGGTGGAGGCAGATGTTTCCACTGCTGAGGGCTGCAAGGCCCTGGTGGCTGCGGCCCTGGAGGCCTATGGCCGGGTGGATGTGCTGGTGAACAACGCCGGCATCACCCGGGACGGCCTGCTGCTGCGGATGACCGAGGCAGACCTGGACGCCGTGCTGGCCACCAACCTGAAAAGTGCCATGCTCTGCTGCAAGGAGGCCGCTCGCCCCATGATGCGGCAGCGGTACGGCCGCATCATCAACCTCAGCAGCGTGGTAGCCCTCCGGGGCAACGTGGGCCAGGCCAGCTACGCTGCCAGCAAGGCAGGGCTTTTGGGCCTGACCAAAAGCTTGGCCCGGGAGCTGGCAGGCCGGAACATCACGGTAAACGCCGTGGCCCCCGGCCTCATCGATACCGATATGACCGCTGCCCTGCCGGAGGCAGTGCGGACCGGAATGGTCCAGAGCATCCCGGCAGGCCGGGCAGGCACGCCCCAGGAAGTGGCCCAGGCCGTGGCGTTTTTTGCTGGGGAACAAAGCGGCTATCTCACAGGGCAGGTGCTCTGTGTAGACGGCGGCATGGCTATGTAAAAGGAGAGCATTCGCATGGAAAGACGCAGAGTCGTGATCACCGGCCTGGGCACCGTGAACCCCCTGGGGAACACGGTGGCAGAAAGCTGGGCGGCTGCCAAAGCTGGCCGCTGCGGCATCGGGCCCATCACTCAGTTTGACACCACCGACTTCAAATGCAAGCTGGCAGGAGAGGTAAAGGGCTTTGACCCGGACGCCGTGGTGGACAAAAAGGAAGCACGCAAAATGGCTCGCTTTACCCTGCTGGCCCTGGATGCCGCCGCCCAGGCCATTGCCGACAGCGGCCTGGACACCCGGGCCGAGGCCGGGGAGATGGGGGTCATCCTGTCCAGCGGCATCGGGGGCCTGCCCTCCATTGAGGAGCAGCACACCCGGGGCCAGGAAAAGGGCATGGAAAAGGTGAGCCCCTACTTTGTGCCCATGGCCATTGCCAACATGGCAGCGGCCCAGGTGGCCATCCGCTTTGGCCTCAAGGGAATGTGCAGCTGCCCCGTCACTGCCTGTGCCGGAGGCACCAACGCCGTGGGAGACGCCTTCCACCGCATCCGGGACGGCTACGAGCGTGTGATGGTCTGCGGCGGTGCCGAAAGCTGCATCAGCCCCCTGGGCATCGGCGGTTTTACCAGCATGAAGGCCCTTTCCACCGCCACCGACCCGGAGGCAGCCAGCCTGCCCTTTGACGAACGCCGAGGCGGCTTTGTCATGGGCGAGGGCAGCGGTGTTCTGGTGCTGGAGGACCTGGACCACGCTCTGGCCCGGGGAGCCCATATCTACGCCGAGGTGGTGGGCTACGGTGCCAACTGTGACGCCTACCACTTTACGGCTCCGGCTCCCGGCGGCACCGGGGCGGCAGACTGTATGCGCCTGGCCCTGGCAGATGCCGGGCTGGCCCCGGAGCAGGTGGACCACATCAATGCCCACGGCACCGGCACCCACATGAACGATGCCTGCGAGACCGCAGCCATCCATGCAGTGTTCGGGGACCACGCAAAGGAGCTGACGGTGGTAAGCACCAAGAGCATGACCGGCCATCTGCTGGGAGGTGCCGGCGGCGTGGAGGCGGTGTTTACCGCCCTGGCCCTCCAGGACCAGTTTGCGCCTCCCACCATCCATTACCAGCAGCCGGACCCGGACTGCGACCTGGACTATGTGCCCAACACCGGCCGCAGCCAGAATATGGCCTACGCCCTCAGCAACAGCCTGGGCTTTGGAGGCCACAACGCCTGCATCGTCCTGGGCAGATGGGAGGGATGAGCCGTGGCAGAACCTCGCATTCCAAGGGAGGAACCCCGGAGCCTGGACAGCCAGGCCATTGCCGCCCTGCTGCCCCATCGGTATCCCTTTGCCCTGGTGGACCGGATCCTGGATTATGAGCCGGGGCAGTGGGCCATTGGCCGCAAGTGCGTGACCCGGAACGAGGAGTTCTTCAACGGTCACTTTCCGGGCAACCCGGTAATGCCCGGGGTGTTGCTGCTGGAGGCCCTGGCCCAGACCGGGGCTGTGGCAGCTTTGAGCCTGCCGGAAAACCGGGGCAAGCTGGCCCTGTTCGGGGGCATCAAGGAGGCCCGGTTCCGGCGGCAGGTGACCCCCGGGGACGTGCTCACCCTCCATTGTGAGCTGGTGGAGCAGCACGGCCCGGTGGGCCTGGGCAAGGCTTCGGCCTGGGTGGATGGCAAGTGCGCCGTTACCGCCCAGCTGACCTTTGTACTCACGGACCCTCCGGCGGCAGAATGACTATCGCTCTATGCGCCCTTCCCCCTAGGGGAGGGGCGTTTTTGTTGTTGGATACAATCCAGACGGTAATATCACTGATGGATTATTCCGCTGGTTGTTGAAAAAGGCCGGAAAGAGGGCTTGTTCATAAAAAGTTCAGAATAAATTCATTTTGAGTTCACCCAATTTCGGTATAAGTGTGGCAACAAGGGCGCAAAGTGCGCCGAACCCACGCAGGTCCGGGCGGAAACCGGCGGCAAACCCAGCGGCGTTGGCAGGGGAATGCAGAGCAAAGGCCTTGCGCCCCGGCACAGGCCCAACCGGCATAGGAAAGGAATTGGATCATTATGAAAATTGGTTTTTGGGAACTCGTGGTAGTGGTGATCGTGGCCTTTGTGTTCATCGGTCCCGATCAGCTGCCCGTTTACGCAAAGAAGATCGGCAAGATGCTCCGGGAGCTGAAAAAGTACACCGGTGCTGCCTCTGAGGAGATCCAGAAGAATGTGGTGGAGCCCCTCAATGAGATCCAGGCTCCCCTGAAGGAGGCTGTGGCCCCCCTCACCGACATCAAAAAGGACCTGGACAACAGCGTCAAGGACGTGACCAAGAGCTTTACCGGCATTGGCAAGACCAGCAAGGAAGAGGCTGCCAAGAAGCTGGCTGAGGAGGAGGTCACCGACCTGACCGCCGAGGAGCCGGTGGAGGAGCTGGCAGAGGAGGCACCGGAAGTGCCTGCTGCCGACGCCCAGCCTGCGGCAGAGACTGCCCCGGCTGCTGAGGAAAAGCCTGTGGATGCCGCCCCTGCTGAGGAAGAAAAGCCGGCCCCGGAGGCTGCTGAGGCTGCCCCTGCGGAGGAAGCCACCGTTTAAGTTTGGATACACCGCGCCCGCGGTTGTCATACATTTGCATCAAGCCCGCCACGCGGCGCGGCAAAGTAAAAAGGAGATTTTATTATGCGTATTGGTACCAACGAACTGCTGATCATCCTGGCTGTTGCCCTGCTGATCTTTGGACCCAAGAACCTGCCGAAGCTGGGCAAGATGTTCGGCAAGACCATCAACGGCTTCAAGAAGGGCATGGAGGAGCCGGAGGAGTCCGACGATTCCGAGGAGAAGGCTGAGAAGAAGGCCGCTAAGAAGGACGAAGACGAGGAGTAATTGTGGCTACGAACGTTAAGCGCAAAAAGAAAGCCGAAGTGATGGAAGATGACGGCAGCATGACGCTGACCGGCCATCTGAAAGAACTGCGGAACCGGCTCATCATCTGCGCGGTGGTGTTTGTGGCAGGCGTGGTGGTCTCGCTGGCCTACGCCGACCGCCTGATCGATGTGCTGACGGCAATGGGCCGGGACTACTATCAGTTCGTGTCCATTGCCCCCCAGGAAAAGCTGATGCAGTATTTCCGGGTCTCCATCCTGGCTGGCGTGGTGGTCACGGTGCCGGTGGCATTCTACCACATCTACGCCTTTGCAAAGCCGGGCCTGAAAAAGAGCGAGAGCTTTTTCTTCAAGATGGTCATGATGCTGGGCCTGGCATTGTTCTGTGTGGGCGTGCTGTTTGCTTACAAGCTCATGATGCCCTTTATGCTGCGGTTCCTCAGCACTGGCATCGAGGGTGCCGAGTACATCCAGACCACCACCAGTATCGAGAGCTATGTGAACCTGTGTCTGACCATGTTCATCATCTTCGGCTGTGTGTTCGAGATGCCCCTGGTCACCATCATCCTTTCCAAGATGGGCATCATCAACCCCACAATCCTCAAGCAGGCTCGTGGCGTGGCCATCGTGATCATCTTCTTCATTGCTGCCGTGGTCACTCCGCCGGACATCGTGTCCCAGTGCATGGTGGCAGGCCCCATGGTGCTGCTGTACTTCATCAGCATCTTCCTCAGCGGCATCTTCTACAAGCCCCGTACTGAGGACGAGGACGAAGAGGGCGACGAGGAAGAGAGCGAGGAATAAGCTCCCCGGCGCATTTTTACCAACGCAAAAAGACTGTCGTGTCTCTGGGCACGGCAGTCTTTTTTTTGTGGGGTCTTGTGGCACATCGTGAAAACTTGGAATTTATTACTGGAATATGCAGGGAAAATTTGGATGCTTTTACAATTGTGGGGGTTAAGTGTGCTAGACTTATCCCGTAAGGCTGCCGCAGGGAATGGGACCCGGCGGCAGGTAAACTGGTCTTTTCCAACGAAAAGGCCCTCTTTTAGGGAGGAACAAATGATGTGAAGAAAAGTCAAGCAACTTTTCGCAGCAGGCATGGCACTGTCGGTTCTGGCCACAAATCTGACTCCGCTCAGCTTTGCGGCAGAGCAGCCAGACGCTGAACCGGCAGCAGTTGCCAGCGCCAAGGTGGCCAAGGAGATCCTGGACGACCTTATCGTGGCCAACAAGGAATACTGGCCGGAGCTGCATTGAAGCCCGGAAAACGAACTTCCAAAGCGTTTCACGGTTTCTCCCCTTAATGCAAAGCAGCCCCCGCACTCCGAAGAGTGCGAGGGCTGCTGGCGTTATGAGATCAAGAGCATCACAGCTGGTACAGGCCCACCATCAGCGGCATGGTGAGGATGCACAGCAGCGTGGTGGCCACATTGATGGCGCTGGCGTAGTCGGCGTCCTTACCGTAGATCTGGGCCATCTGGGTGATGGTGGAAGCCGAGGGGGTGCAGGTAGCCAGCAGGCTCACCAGCAGAATGGTCTGGCCGTTGGGCACCAGATGGGCCAGGCCGCTGAGCTTGAGCAGGGCCACCGCCGCCAGCGGGATGCCCACCAGCCGCAGGGCCGTGACCAGCCACAGGCGGTGGTAGCTCAAGATCTTTTTAAAGTTCATGCTCGCCATCAGCATACCCAGAATGATCATGGAAATGGGGCCGATGGTGCTGCCCACCATGTCCAGCGAGTCCTCGATCATGGCCGGTAACTGGATGTGCAGCAAAAACAGCGCCGCACCTGCCAGAATGGCGATCATGTTGATGTTGGTGAGCACCTTTTTCAGCTCAAAGCTCTTTTCGCCGCAGAGCATGGTCTTGGCGTGGCTCCACAGCAAAAACAGCTGCACCGACAGAAACGCACTGGAGTAGATCACCCACTCCTTGCCCAGCACGGCAGTGACGATGGGAATGATCAGATTGCCGGCGTTGGAGTAGATCATGGAAGCCTTTTCCACGGCATCCAGATGCAGGGCGTGGCCCAGCAGGCTTACCACCACAATGATGCCGAGGTGCAGCAGTACCGCTGCGGCCAGCGCCAGCAGCAGCCCGTGCAGCACGTCTGCCGTGTACTGCACCTGAAAGGCCGAGATGATCACGCAGGGCGAGATGAGGTACAGTGACACCAGCGAAAGAATCTTGCTGTCCTCCGCACGCAACAGGCCCCAGTGCACCACCGCATAGCCCATAAACATAATTAAAAAAAGCGAGAAGATCTTTTCCGCAAGGATCAGGCTGATCATACCATTCACGTTCCATTCCCGTTGCCGCAAATTCCGCCCACACAGGCGTTCTGCGCCCCACTATAACACGCCGGTGTCGAAAAAGCAAGAGAAAGCGCAGTGCTGCGGGTCGCTTATTGTAGGATTACACAGTCTTTTTTTTGTGGGGCCTTGTGGCACATCGTGGAAAACTTGGAATTTATTACTGGAATATGCAGGGGAAATTTGGATGCTTTTACAATTGTGGGGGAGGGGTTAAGTATGCTAGACTTATCCAGTAAGGCTGCTGCGGGGAATGGGACCCGGCGGCAGGTAAACTGGTCTTTTCCAACGAAAAGGCCCTCTTTTAGGGAGGAACAAATAATGCGAAGAAAAGTCAAGCAACTTTTCGCAGCAGGCATGGCACTGGCGGTTCTGGCCACGAATCTGACTCCGCTCAGCTTTGCGGCAGAGCAGCCGGACGCTGAACCGGCAGCGGCTGCCAGCGGCGATATGTATGACGCAGATGCGATTTTGGATTTCGCATGGGACTGGGAGTACAAAGGTTATTTGTGGAGCAAGGATAATGCGACCGTCACATTTTATTATAAGAATGAAAAAGATGGTCACGTAGAAAGTGTTACCGTGAATAGCGAGAAGCATGAGAAATCGCCGACCTGCACAGAGGATGGCGAGATCACTTACACGGCAACGGTGCATTCTTGGGATGCTCTTGATGCCGATAGACGCACAGTAACAAAAACAGTGACGGTACCTAAACTGGAGCATGATTATCCCATCGAGCCGGAGAGTATCGAAATTAAAGGGCTGAGCCTTCTAGGAGATAAGCCAACGGCAGTGGCGACCTATCAGTGTACACGGTGCGACCAGACCAAAAAAGAGGAAGTCACCGACCTGACGTATGTGGCAGTGAAAGAAGCCACCTGTATAGAAGACGGCGAGGGCTACTGGGTTGCAAGTGCCGGCGGCAAAACGCAGAAGAGTGCATTAGTATATCCGAAAAAGACAGGCCGCCACGACTTTACCAAGACAGACGCAGACCATGTGACCTTTGCCTTTGCAGAGAACGGCAAGACCGCCGTTGCTACCATCCGGTGTGCCCACTGCGGTGCGACCACTACGGAAACTGTGACCTGCACCGCCAAGGTGACTACCCCGGCCACCTGCACCGAGAAGGGCACCACTACCTACACCGCCACCTGCGGCACGGCAAGCGAAACTACTACCCGGCAGGATGTCCCTGCACTGGGCCATGACTTTACCAAGACGGACGCAGACCATGTGGCCTTTGCCTTTGCGGAGGACGGCAAGACTGCCGTTGCAACCATCCGGTGCGACCGCTGCAATGAGACCATTACGAAAAACGTGGTCTGCACCGCCAAGGTGACTACCCCGGCCACCTGCACCGAGAAGGGCACCACCACCTACACCGCCACCTGCGGCACGGCAAGCGAAACTACTACCCGGCAGGATGTCCCTGCACTGGGCCACAGTTTTACGGACTATGGTTACGATGGCAATGGCTCCTGCACTGCCGATGGTACTGCCACCGCAAAGTGTGACCGCTGCGATGCAACGGACACGATCGTGGCTTCCAAAACCGCCCACTGTGCGCTGCATCTGGTGGATGGCGCACAGGTCTGCCCGATCTGCGGCAAGGTGGACGGCAAAGCAGCGTTGAACGCAGTCTCCGCCGACTTTAAAGCCACCACGGACACGGTCGGCCTGCGACTGGTGGTTCGCGTGGGCAACCTGCCCAGCGGAAAGCGGATCATGACGGTGGCCTTTGTGGACGGCAACGGCTGCATGGTGCCGGTGTCCGGCATCTGCAAGGTGCGTGTCTCGCTGGAAAATGTGAAGGCACAGCTGGGTGAGAGCGATGTGGCGGGCTTCACCCACACGCTGACGCTTCTGAATGCCGCTGACGGCGCAAAGACCGATGTGGGCTATGCGCTGGAAAATGGCACCCTGATTTTTGATGCACGGTTTGACGGCGGGGCCTGCCTGCTGCAGATCGACTGAACCAAAACGAACCATTGCAAACAGGGCGCACCCTTCGGGGTGCGCCCTGTTTTGTGTGGGATGAAAAACAAAAAATGCCTGCGGTTTTCCACCCTCCAGCCGAGGGTTGTGGAAAACCGCAGGCGTTTTCTGTTACAGGGTCATCAGCTGTTGGCACTGGCGGCCTGGGCTTCGATCTTGGCGGCAGGCAGCTTGTTCATGGCGGCGGTATCCAGCTGATGGTCCAGCTGGGCGCCGTAGTCTGCCAGGGCCTGCTCCAGCTCCTCTCCCTTCATATCGCCGAGGATCTGGGTGCGGAGGCTGTCCAGAGTGGATACTTCCAGGGGGTCCACACGCATCATCAGGATCAGGGAGTAGCCGTTGTACTGCACCGCAGCAGCCTCACCGAACACCAGGCCACGCACAGCGTCCGCAGCCCCCTCCTGGGTAAAGGCGTTGGTCAGGTCGTTTTCCGTCAGCAGCTCGGTCTGCACCTTGGCAGCATCCTCGTCAGGGGTGGAGCCCACCACAGCGTAGATGTCGGGCAGGGCAGCGGAGGCAGCGGTGTACAGGGCGCTGACCTGGTCGTTGATGCTCTCGGCAGTCTCGCTGCAGGCGGCAGCGGCCTGCTGGGCCAGCTGCAGCATCTGGGCCTTCTGGTCCTCATCGGCAAAGGCAAAGCTGGTGGTGTTGTACAGGGGGATGTTCAGGTAGGCCAGCTCGTACATCTGGCTGTCCAGGTGCTGGGTCAGCTCGTCGTCAGCCACGGGGTTCTCCCCTTCGGGGCCGTACACCAGGGTCAGCAGCAGGCTGTGCTTCAGCTGCAGCTGCTCAAAGGCCTTGAGGGTCTCCAGACCAATGCCGTTGGCGGTGTAGGTGCTGCCGTACTGGTCCATGAGCTGCTGGGCGTAGCTGTCGGCCAGCTGGAGCTGGTCCTCGGTGAGCTGGCCCCCCAGCTGTTGGAACCGGGTGTCGATGGCGGCAAAGGACTCCAGATTCTCCAGGGTCTTGGCAGCCACATAGTCCTTGACCAGGGCAGTGTCGCCGGTGTCGGCATCGGTGGTGATGGTGGCCTTCAAAAAGGCCTTGACGTTGGTGGTGTCCTGGTCCTTGTCGGCCAGCTGGGCGGCCTGCTGATAGGCACTGTACTGGGCCAGCAGATACAGGCCGCTGGACACGGAAAAATCCCCGATCTTGCCCACGGTGTCCGGGGTGGAGATCAGGCAGCCGGCCAGGCTGAGGGTCAGGGCCAGGGCGCATACCAGCGCAAGCAGTTTCTTTTTCATGTGTGTTGCTCCTTGTTGTTTAAAATAGCATCCATGGCTTTCAGGATGCTTTGCAGCAGCTCCAAGGGTTTTTCCTCGGGCTGCAGGGTCACAGATAGATAGGGGCTGCTGCCGGCCCCTGCCACCACCCGGCCATCGAAGGCCACCAGCAGGCCCCGGATCATAGGCAGCTCCAGCTGTTCCAGCTGCAGCACCAGGGTGTCCTTTTTCTGGGTCACCTCGGTAACGCCTACGGCGGTGGCCTGCACCCGGGCCAGGGATACATTGACCAGGTCGCTTACCGAGGGAGGCGGATCGCCGTAGCGGTCGATGAGCTCGTCCAGCACGTCGGCGGCGTCCTCGGGGGTCTGGATGGCGGCAATGCGCTTGTAGGCCTCGATGCGGCCGGGGCCGTCGGCAATATACTTTTCCGGGATAAAGGCATCCACCCGCAGGTCCACCAGGCAGTCGCTCTTGTCCCGGCGCACCGGCTCGCCCTTGGCCCGGGCGATGGCCTGGCTCAGCATCTTCACATAGAGGTCGTAGCCCACAGCCTCCATGTGGCCGTGCTGGCTGTGGCCCAGCAGACTGCCGGCACCCCGGATCTGCAGGTCACGCATGGCAATGCGGAAGCCGGAGCCAAAGGCGGTGAACTCCCGGATGGCGGAAAGCCGCTTTTGGGCAATGTCCGTCAGGGTCTTGTCCCGGCGGAAGGTAAAGTAGGCGTAGGCCTTGCGGCCGGAGCGGCCCACCCGGCCCCGGATCTGGTACAGCTGGGCCAGGCCCATGCGGTCGGCGTCCTCAATGATCAGGGTGTTGCAGTTCCGCACGTCGATGCCGGTCTCAATGAGGGTGGTGCAGACCAGAATGTCGATCTCGCCGTTCAGCAGGTGCTGCCACACCGGGTTCAGCTCCTCCTCGGTCATCTTGCCGTGGGCAATGCCCACCCGGGCCCCTGGCACCATCTGGCTCACATGGGCGGCGCAGGATTCAATGTTGTCCACCCGGTTGTGGAGGTAATACACCTGGCCGCCCCGGGCCAGCTCCTTTTTCATGGCTTCTGCCAGGATCACGTCGTTGTACTCCAGCACAAAGGTCTCCACCGGCTGCCGCTCAATGGGAGGCTGCTCGATGGTGGAAAGGTCCCGGATGCCGCTCATGGCCATGTTCAGGGTCCGGGGAATGGGGGTGGCCGACAGGGTCAGCATATCCACCCCGATAAAGTTGTCCTTCAGCTTTTCCTTGTGCTTGACCCCGAACCGCTGTTCCTCGTCGATGATCACCAGCCCCAGGTCGTGGAACTTCACATCCTTGGAAAGCAGCCGGTGGGTGCCCACCACGATATCCACGCAGCCGGACTGCAGGCCCCGGAGGGTCTCCTTTTGCTGCTTTGCGGTGCGGAACCGGGACAGCATCTCCACCTTTACAGGAAAGGCCTCCATACGGGAGAGGAGGGTGTTGTAGTGCTGCCAGGCCAGCAGGGTGGTGGGGGCCAGCAGGGCGCATTGCTTGCCTCCCATGACACACTTGAAGGCAGCCCGGAGGGCCACCTCCGTTTTGCCCACGCCTACGTCGCCGCAAAGCAGCCGGTCCATGGGCCAGGCCTTTTCCATGTCCTGCTTGATCTCGGCAGTGGCGTTGAGCTGGTCGTCGGTCTCATCGTAGTCAAAACGGGTCTCAAAATCCCGCTGCCAGTCGCCGTCCGGGGGGAAGGCGTAGCCCGTGGCCTGGCGGCGGCGTGCGTAAAGCTCGATGAGCTCCTGGGCCATCTCCTCGGTGGCTTTTTTCACCTTGGCCCGGGTGCGCTGCCACTCGGCACCCCCCAGCTTGGCCAGCTTGACCTTTTCTTCGTCGCCGGGGGCGGTGTAGCGGCTCAGCAGGTCCAGCTGGGTCACCGGCACATACAGCACGTCAGAGCCGGAATACTGGACCTTCAGGTAATCCTTGGTGGCACCCTGCACCTCCAGCCGCTGGATGCCGGCATACATACCGATGCCGTGGCTCTGGTGCACCACATAGTCTCCGGGCTTGATGTCCGAAAGGCTGGACAGGGCGTTTTTGTTCTTTTTGCGTTTTTTGGCCTCGGCGGCGGTCTCCTGGTCCAGGCCGTGGCGGCGGCTGGAAAGCACTGCCGCATGGGCAAAGGGGAAGGTGCATCCGCCGTTAAGGTGGCCCGGCAGCACCTGTACGATGCCTTTTGTGGGCCGCACATCCCGGCTCATGCTCACGGCGTAGCCCTTGTCGGCCAGGTCCCGGGTCAGGGCCGCAGCCCCCTTGGGGGTGCCGGAGAACAGGGTGATGGCGTAGCCCTGGGCAATGAGGGGGTCCAGGTCCTCTCGCAGGGAGGCCAGGTCCCCGTTCCAGTTGGGGGCGGCAAAGGCCTCGGCGTTGATCAGGTCCTTCAGCTTGAACTCGTTCATGCCCCGGAGGAAGTTTTCGCACAGCAGGCTGCTGTGGTGCTGGGCGGCCATGACCAGGTCCTCCATAGTCTGGTACAGCACATCCAGGCCGGGGCACAGCACCCCTTCCTCCAGCAGCCCCGTCAGCTCCTCGCTGCGGCGGAACTCTGTGGCCTTTTGAGCGTCCCGGATGCCGCCCACCTCATCCAGAATGAACAGCGGCGCATCCAGATGGTCCAGCACCGTGGCAGGGGCAGGGTACCGCAGACCGTAGTATTTATCCAGGGCCTCCGGCATCAGGCCGGAATCCAGCTGGCTCAGGTCTGCCTCCGTGGCCTTTTCCAGGGCGGTGCGGTGCTTGCCCCGGGCCTTTTTGATGGCGGCTCGCAGGGCCTCGGCGGTCTGCTGGGCGCTGCCGAACAGCACCTCTCGGGCCGGGGAGAGATAGAGCTTTTCCAGGCTGCCGTCCCGTCGCTGGGTCAGCAGGTCAAAGGAGGCCATGGAGTCGATCTCGTCGTCCCAATATTCCACACGGGCAGGCTGGCGCATATCCGGGGCGTAGATGTCCACGATGTCGCCCCGGACGCTGAACTGGCCCGGGCCGTCCACCTGGCTCCGGCGCACATACCCGGCGGCAAACAACCGGGCCACCAGGGCCTCCCGGTTGTACACCATGCCGGGCTTCAGGGTCAGGGTGTTCTGCAAAAACTCCTCCCGGGGCACGGTGTACTGCAGCAGAGCCTCGGCCGGGACGCAGACAGCCTGGAGCCGCCCCCCGGCCAGGGCACCCAGCACCGACAGGCGGCGGTACTCGTACTCTCGTCCGGCACCCTCCACCGGCCGCAGCATAAAGTCCCGGGGAGGGAACACGGCGGCAGCAAGGCCCAGGGCCTTCAGGTCCTCGGCAAAGTGGGTGGCCTCGGCCTCGCCGGGGGTCACGATGCAGAGCACCCGGTCCAGGTCCTTTTGCAGGGCGGCATACAGCAGTGCCCGACCTGCAGGGGGCAGGCCGAACAGGGCTGCCGGCCCCGGGGTGCCAAAGCTGGCGGCGATCTTTTGATATTCCGGGGCGGCCTTGAGTAAGGCTTCGTACATGGGGGACCTCCTTTCCTGTTGGGATGACCATTGAAAATGCGCTCCGCTTTGCTCTACGCATACTCAGCGGAAGAATTATTTATAATTTTGCGTTTGTTGCGCTCTGCGGAGCGCAACAAACGCATTTTCACCAGTGGGGTCGTGACCGGGGACGGCAGGAGAGGCCTTGGCAGGCGGTACAGTTTCCGGCTCAAGTGCAAAGTGTGGGGTTTCGCCAGAGGCTCGCCCTTTGGGAGAGCTGGCAAAGCCGTCAGGCTTTGACTGAGAGGGCGAGGACGCTTGCGGAAAAAGCTCCCCCCTGGGGGGAGGTTCTGCGCCGTCCGGCGGCTGAGAGGGCTTGTTCTTTTTACCCGTTATACTTGCTCTGCGCCAGCCCCAGCTTGCCGTCCATGATGAGCTTGGCAGCAGCTTCCAGGTCCGGCCAGCGGTCCGCCAGGGCCTTGGCGTCCTCTGGGGGGAACTTGCCCAGCACCCAGGCAGCCAGATCGTAGTCCGGGTGGGGCTTGGCCCCTACGCCGATGCGGATCCGGGGGAAGCCGTCGCCTCCCAGCCGGGCAATAATGCTTTTCAGGCCGTTGTGGCCTCCTGCCGAGCCGGAGGGCCGAATCCGCAGCTTGCCCGGGGCCTGGGTGATGTCGTCGCACAGCACCACTACATGGTCCGCCGGGATCTTGAAAAACCCTGCCAGGGGGGCAATGGAGTCCCCGGAAAGGTTCATGTAGGTCAGGGGCTTCAGCAGCACCACCTTGTGGCCCTCTACCTCGCCCTGGCCCCACAGGCCCTGGAACTTGGTCTTGTTGACGGAGATGCCCCACTTGCCTGCCAGGTAATCCAGGGCGGCAAAACCGGCGTTGTGCCGGGAGCCGTCGTATTTGGCCTCGGGGTTCCCCAGACCAGCGATCAGCCAGATGTCGTTTGCATTCATGATATGATAGTACCTTTTCTTGAAAATAGTGTGATACAACATCTAAGTATAACATGGCCGGGCGCAAAAAGATATACATTATAAGCAAAAAATGCCCCCGGGCCGTAGGGCTCGAGGGCAAAAGAGATTCTTACAGGTCCAGGGTAAGGGCGGCGGCCTTCCAGCGGCCATCTTCCTTTACCATGGTGATGGTGCCGGATACCTGTGCCGCCGGGGTCTTGTCGGCTACAGTCTGCAGCTCGGCAGAAAAATCATAGCAGCTGCCGGCACCGGAACGCTTTTTCAGGGTAAGGCCTGCAGGCTCCAGCTTGTCACCGGACTGCCCGGCCAGCGCAGTGATGCGGGTGGGCAGGCGGTTGGCCAGGACCTGGTCCAGGCAGTCGGCGGTCATGACATCCCCCAGCTGCGCCTGAATATAGGTGTACAAGCCCTGGGTGTCCACGGCAGTCAGCCCCGGCTGGCTGTCGGAGGGAACGGCGGCGTCCACAGCCTGCTCCACAGCAGAGGAGCAGGACAGCAGCTGCTGCACCACGAACTCGGCCTGCTTTTGGGCCGGGTCCTTGGACAGGCCTGCCAGGGCAAACACGGCAGCTACCGCTGCAAAGAAAAGCACCAGGCTCACAGCCTGCTGACGGAAACGGTGGGACAGGTCAGGTTTCATGAACAGCTCCTTTCCCGGCAGCGGCTCACTTGCCCTGCTCGTTTTCCAGTTTCTGCTTTTTGGCGATGTAGGCCTCCATCTTAGGCTCGGCCCAGCCCTCCAGGTTGGTCTGCCGCTGCCGGGCAATGCCCAGGGCCTGGGCAGGCACATCCTGGGTGATGGTGCTGCCGGCGGCGGTGTAGGCACCGTCGCCCACCTTCACCGGAGCCACCAGGTTGGTGTTGCAGCCGATAAAGCAGTAGTCCCCGATCTGGGTGCGGAACTTGTCCTTGCCGTCGTAGTTGCAGGTGACGGTGCCGCAGCCAAAGTTGCAGTATTTGCCCACGTCGCTGTCCCCGATATAGGTCAGATGGCTGACGGTGTTGCCCCGGGCAAAATTGGAGTTCTTGGTCTCCACATAAGCACCCAGATGCACGCCGTAGTCGGTGACGGTGTTGACCCGTACATGGGTAAAGGGGCCGATGTTGTTGTGGGGGCCCAGGTGGCTGCCATAGACCTGGCTGGCGTTGACGGTGGTGCCCTCCTCCACCCGGCTGTCCTGGATGAGGGTGTTGGGACCGATGACGCAGCCTGCCTCAATGACAGTCTTGCCACGCAGAATGGTGCCTGCCAGGATCACCGCACCCGGTGCAATGATCACGTCCGGCTCGATCTGCACGGTGCGGCTGTTGATCACCACGCCGTTGGCAATGTGCCGCAGAAGAATGGCTTCCTGCTGGGCCTCGGCGGCGTCCAGCTGTTCCCGGGCGGCGTCCAGCCGTGCAGAAGAAATGTTGTGTTCCATAATTGATGAGCTCCCTTCTGGTCCGCTCCTGTCGGTGGGCAGCAGCTCCGGACCACCCGGAGAAATGTTGCTCTTCACATCCAAAGATGCATACAACAGGAGCATTGGATCCACAAAAAGAATGGGGAGAGTTTCAGGGATAGAAAGTTGTATCCAACAGACCATAAATCCGCATGGCAAAACAAAAAACCTCTCGAACTTTCTCCCATTTTATATTACCGGAAAACTTGTTGAATTTCAAGTGATTTGCATAAAAAATATCAAACAAATTCGGGATTTTGCATGGTGGAAAGGAATGGATTTTCTGGTATAATAGTTTAGCATTCACAAAGAAATGTTCATCGATCATTGAGACAAAGGTATACGATGAGACGGGCGGGCCCTTCCGGCACGGCCGTGAACTATGGGAGGTAAACAACGCATGAGCAAAAAGTATCTGTACTACTTCAGCGAAGGCAACGATGCTTTCGGTGGCGACAAAGTCACCATGAAGAACACCCTGGGCGGCAAGGGTGCCGGCCTGGCTGAGATGACCGCCGCCGGTATGCCGGTGCCTCAGGGCTTTACCATTACTACTGACGCCTGCACGCAGTATTATGCAGACGGCCGTCAGATCAATGATGACATCACCGCTGACATCTTTGAGCACCTCAAGGGCCTGGAGGAGATCACCGGCAAGAAGTTCGGCGACAACACCAACCCCCTGCTGGTGTCTGTCCGTTCCGGTGCTCGTCAGTCCATGCCCGGCATGATGGATACCATCCTGAACCTGGGCCTGAATGACGAGGCAGTTGAGGGCCTGGCCAAAAAGACCGGCAATGCCCGTTTTGCTTACGACTGCTACCGCCGTTTCGTCCAGATGTTCGCTGACGTCGTTATGATGGTCCCCAAGAGCCTGTTCGAGGTCGAGATCGACAAGATGAAGGAAGCCAAGGGCGTCAAGAACGACGTGGACCTGACTGCTGACGACCTGAAGGAACTGGTGGGCACCTTCAA
>CAKSXW010000007.1 GCA_934518555.1 uncultured Faecalibacterium sp.
GATCCTTATGTTATAAGGAAAGGTCCAGAAATTCTTCGCTGATATTATTTTGCGTGATTTTCCGGATGCTGTCAAGGCTAAAATCGGAATATTTTTCCCGCACACCGTGCTGCGCCGCCAGCTCCTGGGTGTAGTTGGGGAAAAGATATGTGCGGACATTAGACTTGCCTGCGTCGTAGTGGGTGACGGTGGGGTGGAGCTTTGGCTCCAGAAGGGCACAGTGCACTGTGCCGTCAGGCTCCGTGGTCTTTTGCAGCTGCAGGGTCAGGATCGCCCCCACCAGCTGGTCCGGCTTGCTCTGGGTGCTGAGGAAATTGCCCAGGGAATAGGCCACAAAGCAGGACCGTCCGTCTGCTGCGGCAAGCCACTGGGCATTCTGCAGAACATGGGGGTGGGTCCCCAGGACCACGTCTGCCCCCCAGTCTGCCAGTTGCTGGGCCAGGGTCCGCTGACTGTCCACGATGGTGTGACTATCCTCCACACCCCAGTGCACCCCCACCACTACAAAATCTGCCAGCTGCCGTGCGGCCTGCACCTGCTGCTGGATCACATCCGTCTGGCTGGTATAGATGATGTTGGCTGGCATGGCACTGCTGCGAGGGATGCCGTTGGTGTGCTCTGTGTAAGAGAGGTAGGCAATGGTCACACCGTTGACTGTCTGGAGCGGGATGCGGCCGTAATCGGCCTCCCCCTTCCACAGACCCGTGGTCACCACATCCTCCGGCATACTTTCCCAGAAGCGCAGGGTCGCACCAATGCCGGTGGCTCCTTTGTCGTAGGTGTGGTTGTTGGAAAGGCTGAACACCCGGACCCCTGCCCGGTAAAGTGCCCGGGCGCAATCTCCCGGCGTGGAGAAGCAGGGGTAGGTGGAGGGCTCCAGCTCGTCACTGCAAAGGGTCTCCTGGTTGATCCAGTTGACATCCTGTAGAGCGTAGAAAGGGACGATATCCTGGTAGCAGTAATCAAAGCTGTACCGCTCTGTTCCACCGGAAGCTCGCCGGGCCGCCTGCTTATAGATGGGGGAATGGATCAGGTTATCTCCCGTAGCAGAAAAACGGACCGTTTCCACCACCGGCTGCGGTTCCGGGACCGACGAAGCAGCTTCTTGAGAGGGAGCTGCTTCACTTTCCGGGGGCTCGGTACCGCCTACCGGGATCTGCCCTGGGAGAAACCGAGGCAGCAGCCCCAGGCACAGTACTGCCACAGCTGCCGTGAGCAGAACTCCCAGATACCGCACCGCCCCATGCCGGGCAGTTTTCCGGGCAGCAGAACGCCGCCGGGGAGCCGAATGCTTGTCCATGTTGAACCTCCTGCTGCCTGCAGATACCCAAGGCTCTGCCGACAGTGCTGTGGGGAACTGATCAGATCGAAGCGATCAAATCCCCCATGTTGTACAGACCCGGCTCCTTTTTGGCCAGGTAGACGGCGGCGTTGATGGCACCGTTGGCAAAAACGCTGCGAGAGTAGGCCGTATGCTTCAGGGTGATCACCTCATCGGGGCCGCAGAACAGCACCTCGTGATCTCCCACGATGCTGCCGCCACGCACAGCACTGATGCCGATCTCCTTGGGGTCTCGCTTCTGCCGCCGGGTGGACCGGTCGTACACGTAATGATAGGCCCCGTCGTTCTGCTCGTTGATGGCGTCGGCCAGCATCAGAGCCGTTCCGCTGGGAGCATCCAGCTTATTGTGGTGGTGCTGCTCTACGATCTCGATGTCGTAGTTCACTCCCAGGATGGCGGAGGCTCGCTTGCACAGCTCCGACAAAACATTGATGCCCAGGGACATATTAGCACTTTTGAACACCGGTACCGTACGGGACAGCTGGACCAGCTTCAGCTGCAGTTCCTCCGACAGGCCGGTGGTGCAGACCACCATAGGCAGCTTGTGGGCCTCGCAGTAGGGCAGGGCCTTTTCCACAGCTGCAGGGGAGCTGAAGTCGATCACCACATCCCCCTTGCCCTCCAGCTTTTCCAGGCTGTCAAACACCGGGATGCCGTTCTGCTGGCCGTCCTGCAGGTCGATGCCTGCTACCACACGGCAGTCCTCTCGCTGTGCGATCATCTCGCATAGCACATGGCCCATACGGCCGCCAATGCCCTGAATCACGATATCCGTCATATTGTCGTTCCTTTCTGATCTTCTGCCAATATGGCAAATGCCCGGAGATGCATCTCGCCGGGCATTTGCCTTTGTCAGTTTGTTATTCCTGCAGCAGACCGGCGGCCTTCAGCGTAGCCTCGATCATCTCCTGATGGGCCTCGCTGGGGTCCACCAGAGGCAGACGGCAATAGCCGGCCTGCCAGCCCAGCAGATTCATAGCGTACTTCACCGGGATGGGGTTCACCTCGCAGAACAAGGCGTCGGACAGCGGCAGCATCTTCAGCTGCAGATCCCGGGCCTTGGCGGTGTCACCGTCAAAAAAGGCCTGGCAGCAGTCGTGCACCAGCTCCGGGGCCACGTTGGACACCACACTGATCACACCCTTGCCGCCCAGAGACAGCAGAGGCACCACCTGGTCGTCGTTGCCGGAGTAGATGTTCAGCTCGTCGCCGCACAGGGCTGCGATCTTGGCCACCTGGGTAATGTTGCCGGAGGCTTCCTTGATGCCGTTGATCAGCGGATGCTTGCTGAGGGCCAGGGCAGTTTCCGGTGCAATGTTCAGGCCGGTGCGAGAGGGCACATTGTACACGATCACCGGGATGCCGCCTGCCTCTGCCATAGCGGTAAAGTGGGCTACCAGGCCTGCCTGAGAGGTCTTGTTGTAGTAAGGGGTGACCATCAGCAGGGCATCTGCACCGCACTCTGCGGCCTTTGCAGCCAGAGCACAGCCGTGGTCGGTGTCGTTGGAGCCTGCACCGGCAATAACGGGCACGCGATGAGCCACCGTGTCCACCGTGAACTTGATGGCGGCCAGCTGCTCCTCGTCGGTCATGGTGGAGCACTCGCCGGTGGTGCCGCAGATGACAATGGCATCCGTGCTCCGGGCAATCTGGTCCTCCAGGATGCGGCCCAGTTCATCAAAATTGATGCTGCCATCCTCATACATAGGGGTGATGATGGCAACACCCGCTCCGGTAAAAACGGGATTCTTCATAGCAAAAACTCCTTTGCTGCGTTCACACGCAAAAATTATGCTCAGTCAAAATAGCCCTTGGCGGCCAGCAGCTCTGCCAGCAGCACGCCGCCGCCGGCAGCACCACGGAGGGTGTTGTGGCTCATGCAGGCAAACTTGTAATCAAACAGGGTGTCCTCCCGCAGGCGGCCGATGCACACAGCCATGCCGTTCTCGGTGTTGCGGTCCAGCTTGGGCTGGGGACGGTCCGGCTCGGTAAAGTAGTGCAGGAACTGCTTGGGTGCACTGGGCAGCTCCAGCTCCTGGGCAGGGCCACGGAAGTTTGCCCAGGCCTCCAGGATCTGCTCCTGGGTGGGCTTTTTCTCAAAGCTCACGAACACGGCTGCCGTGTGGCCGTCAGAGACCGGCACCCGGAAGCACTGTGCAGTGATCACGGGCTTGTCGGCGTTGACGATGTGGTCGCCCTCAATGTGGCCCCACAGCTTCAGCGGCTCACGCTCGCTCTTTTCTTCCTCGCCGCCAATGTAGGGGATCACGTTGTCCACGATCTCCGGCATCCGGTCAAAGGTCTTGCCTGCACCAGAGATAGCCTGGTAGGTGCAGACCAGTGCCTTGCCGACCCCAAAATCCTTCATCAGGGGGTGCAGGGCAGGCACATAGCTCTGCAGGCTGCAGTTGGACTTTACGGCAATAAAGCCACGCTTGGTGCCCAGACGCTTGCGCTGTGCGGCAATGATCTCGATGTGGTCCGCATTGATCTCGGGCACCACCATGGGCACATCCGGGGTAAAGCGGTTTGCGCTGTTGTTGGAGACCACCGGGCACTCAGCCTTGGCGTAGGCCTCTTCCAGAGCCTTGATCTCATCCTTGGGCATATTCACTGCACAGAAGATGAAATCCACCTGAGAGGCAACTTCCTCCACCTTGGAGGCATCCAGCACCAGCATCTTCTTGACGCTTTCGGGCATGGGGGCAGTCATTGCCCAACGGCTGCCCACGGCATCCTCATAGGTCTTGCCTGCGCTGCGGCCAGAAGCAGCCAGGACGGTCAACTTGAACCAGGGGTGGTTTTCCAGCAGCGTGACAAAACGCTGCCCCACCATACCGGTTGCGCCTACGATACCCACTTTATACTGTCTTTCCATTTCCAGCACCTTTCCTTTCTCTCGATAAACAGAAAACAAATCCATCCATTGCACCGAACACCGCTTGCAAACCGAAGGGCTATGCAATATAATAGATACTGTTTATACAGATTTTATGATATCATTGATACGCCTCTCGTGTCAATCATCGGAAAGGCAAATGCACAGTATGTTGAAAAAAGATTTTTGGTACGATTTACCCAAAGAGCTCATTGCACAGGAACCGGCAGATCCCCGGGACTCTGCCCGGCTCATGGTCCTGAGCCAGGCAGACGACAGCATCCAGCACCGGATCTTTCGGGATCTGACGGAGTACCTGGAGCCGGGGGATCTGCTGGTGGTCAACAACTCCAAGGTGCTTCCGGCCCGCATCGTGGGCGTCAAGCAGCCTACCGGTGCAGTCTGCGAACTGTTGCTGCTGCGCCAGGTGAAAGGGGACCAGTGGGAGTGCCTGGCTAAGCCCGGCAAGCGGATGCAGCCTGGCACAAAGGTCAGCTTTGGGGACGGCAGCCTGACCGCTGTGGTGGACCAGACCATGGAGGATGGCAACAAATACGTTACATTCTATTATGACACCGAGACCCTTTATGAAAAGCTGGACGAGTTTGGCAAAATGCCGCTGCCGCCCTATATCACCAAGCAGCTGGAGGACCAGAGCCAGTACCAGACTGTCTATGCCAAGGAGCTGGGCAGTGCTGCTGCTCCCACCGCAGGGCTCCACTTCACCCCGGAGCTTATGGACACCATCCGTGCCAAGGGGGTTGGCATTGCCGAGGTGACCCTGCACGTGGGCCTTGGCACCTTCCGCCCGGTGCAGGAGGACGAGATCACCGACCACAAGATGCACAGCGAATGGTACTCCATCAGCGAGGAGACTGCCCGGCGTATCCGGGAGACCAAGGCCGCCGGTCACCGGGTCATTGCCGTTGGCACCACCAGCTGCCGCACCCTGGAGGCCGCTGCCGCCAAGGACGGCGAGATCCAGGCCTGTAGCGGAAACACCTCCATCTTCCTGTACCCGGGGGTGAAGTTCCACTGCATCGACGGCCTCATCACCAACTTCCACCTGCCGGAAAGCACCCTGATCATGCTGGTGTCGGCCCTTTACGGCTACGAAAAGACCATGCACGCTTACGAGGTCGCCGTGAAGGAGCGTTACCGCTTCTTCAGTTTTGGCGATGCGATGCTCATTGTATAAGGGCGGAAATCCCTGCAAAAACGGGGCAGATCTGCTTTTGAAAACACATTTCTGATGGATGCAAAAGGATATCTTTTGCAGTGAAGCGGCACGGCTGTTTTCCGTGCACAGAAAGGGAACAAATTATGCCTTCTTTGACGACTTACAAGCTCCTCAAACAGGAACACGAGGCCCGGCGGGGCGAGTTTCGCACCGTGCACGGTACAGTGCAGACCCCGGCGTTCCAGAATGTGGCTACTGCCGGTGCCATCAAGGGCGGTCTGTCTGCCCAGGACCTGAAGGACATCGGGGCACAGGTCATGCTCTGCAACACCTACCACCTGCATCTGCGTCCCGGTGACAAGCTGGTGGCCGATATGGGCGGCTTGCACAAGTTTACCCGTTGGAACGGTCCCATCCTCACCGACAGCGGCGGATTCCAGGTGTTCAGCCTGGCCAAGCTGCGTAAGATCACCGAGGAGGGCGTGACCTTTGCTTCCCACCTGGATGGTCACCGGATCTTTATGGGCCCGGAGGAGAGTATGAAGATCCAGGCAAACCTGGGCTCTACCATCGCCATGGCCTTTGATGAATGCGTGGAGAACCCTGCCCAGCACGATTACTCCAAGGCCAGCTGTGAGCGCACCACCCGTTGGCTGAAGCGCTGCAAGGCAGAGATGGCCCGCCTGAAGCAGGAGGGCATCTCGGTGAACCCGGACCAGCTGCTGTTTGGCATCAACCAGGGCTGCACCTTTGCAGACCTGCGAGTGGAGCACATGAAGCAGATCGCAGACCTGGACCTGGATGGTTACGCCATCGGCGGCCTGGCTGTGGGCGAACCCACGGAGCTGATGTACGAGATGATCAGCCAGGTAGAACCCCATATGCCCAAGGACAAGATCCGCTACCTGATGGGCGTCGGCACCCCCGGCAACATCATCGAGGCTGTTTACCGGGGCGTGGACCTGTTTGACTGTGTGATGCCCAGCCGCAACGCCCGTCATGGCCACTTGAACACCTGGGGCGGCATTATCAACATCAAAAATGCCAAGTATGAACGGGACGAGCTGCCCATCGACCCCCACTGCGGCTGCCCGGCCTGCCGCAACTACTCCCGTGCCTACATCCGTCATCTGTTCAAGGCAGAGGAACTGCTGGGGATGCGTCTGGCAGTGATGCACAACCTGTGGTTCTACAATCACCTGATGGAGCGCATCCGGGACGAGCTGGACGCAGGCACCTTTACGGCTTTCCATGATAAGTATGCAAAGCTGCTGGATACCCGAATTTAAGATTTGGCCTTGAAACAGGTCGTACAAAAAGGTATAATGAGCTTATCTGAATTTTGAGAGGAGATTTTGCCAAATGCAATTTCTGACTACCACGTCCGAGGGCTACATCAGCCTGTTCTTCACCATGGCTCTGATGCTGGTCCTGCTGTACTTCATGATCTACCGTCCCCAGAAGAAGCAGGAGAAGAAGGATTCTGCTATGCGTAGCAGCCTGGAGATCGGCGATCAGGTCACCACCATCGGCGGCGTCATCGGCCGTGTGGTTGCCATCAAGGACGACACCTTCGTTCTGGAGACCGGTGCCGACCGTGTGAAGATCCGCTTCACCAAGACCGCCATCGCCTCCGTGGAAAAGCTGAACATGGAGAAGGCTGACAAGAAGTAAGCTCCCTCCGCATATCCAACACGCCTCCCTGCATAGAGTACTGGCAGGGAGGCGTGTTTTTATGTCCGAACAAGATCGTATGACCCCGGCGGGGGTCCTGTTGGGCAGCCTGGCAGGGTTTTTGGTGGCTGCACTTTCCATGGCAGCAGCTGCCGGGTGGATGGCCCGGCAGGCTTTGCCTGCCACCGCAGCAGGGATGCTGGCCACTGCTGCGGTCTGTATCGGCGGTTGGGCAGGTGGTGTGACAGCCGCCCTGCTGCAAAAAGCAAAAGGGGTCCTGGCAGGGCTCCTAGAGGGCGGCATCCTGGCAGCGGCACTGTGTCTGCTGCAGCTGGCAGGGGGTGGAGCCATTGAACGGCTGGGCTTGTTCCGGATGGCGGCAGTGCTGCTTTGCGGCGGCCTGGGCGGAGCTTTTGGCAGGGTGCTCTCCGAAAAAAAGCGGCATCTCTAAAAATGACAGGAGGATCTTGACAATGTGGGTCTATCCAACTATCCAGGTGCAAAGCACCGATGTTCCGGAGCAGGGGGGAGCGCTGCTCCCTGCAGCATTGCCGCCCAGCTCCCCACCGGCCCCCTCGCCCCGGGAGGCTCCTGTTCCGGCAGGCCCTTGTAAACCAGAGCAGCCTAAGGCGAAAAAAGCTCGCAGACGTTCCCAGAGTGCTACTGTAGATTGCTGCCTCCTGGCAGCGGCGTTTCTCCTGGGCACAGCCGCAGCCGGCAGCCTGCAAGCCCTTTGTGATACCGGACAAGCGGATGTGCTGCAGCATTATCTGCAATGCTGGCAGGAGCTGTTTTCCGTCCCGGATCTGCAAAGGGCTGGGGGACTGTTTTGTGCGGAATACGCAGCCTTGGCAGCGGCAGCAACGGCATTGCTGCTGTTGGGGCTGTCTGCGGTGGGGCCCATCTGTATCTTTCTTACAGCGATGCTCTATGGTCTGGGCAACGGTCTATTGTCGGTGCAGCTGCTTTCCGGAGCAGACTGGAAACATCGGATCGGCTGTGTTTTGCTGTTCGGGGCACCGGTGGCCTGTGCGGCCGGGGGCTTATGTCTGTTTGGTGCAGCAGCCTTGCAGGTAAGTGCTCGCATCCGGGCCTATTCTTTCCGGCATCAAAGCGGACAAGCCGGTGCCAAAGACCTGCTGGGGCAGTATCTGTTGACCATGGTGGTGTTTTTGCCCTTGTGCGGGGCAGCCACTGCGCTGGCCTGCCTGGGCGGAAAGCTGTTGTGGTAAGAGGATTCTTGCGGCTTTGTCCCGGGTATGCTACAATAGCATGGAGACCAATAAAAACAGGAGCCTGTTTATGAAAGAGCCGAAATTAAAGACCGTATATGTCTGCTCCAATTGTGGGGAGACAAGCCCCCGTTGGATGGGACGCTGCCCCAGCTGCGGCAGCTGGAATACCATGAATGAGGATGTGGTGGCTGAAGCCCCCAAAGCTGGCACCACAGCTGCCCGTCAGGCCGCTGCTGCAAGGCCGGAGGGTGTGACCAGCCTGACGGCCAAGCGGTTGTCGGAGATCAGCACCACCGAGGAAAAAAGCCGCATCCTTACCGGCATCTCGGAACTGGACCGGGTGCTGGGCGGCGGCATCGTACTGGGTGGTGTGGTATTGCTGAGCGGCGAACCGGGCGTGGGCAAATCCACCATGCTGCTGCAGTTGTGCGGTGCCATCTCCAACCAGCATACGGTGCTGTATATCACCGGTGAGGAGTCTGTCCGGCAGGTAAAGCTGCGTGCCGCCCGGCTGAAGGTGCCCCAGGACAACATTTTTCTGGCGGCAGAGAACGACGTGGACGAGATCTGCGGCCTGATTGAGAAGGAAAAGCCGGACCTGGTAGTCATTGATTCCATCCAGACCATGCGCTGCATGGATATCTCCTCCTCCTCCGGTACCGTAAGCCAGGTAAAGGAAAGTGCTGCCCGGCTGCTGGCAGTGGCCAAAAATCAAGAGATCCCCATGTTTATCGTGGGCCATGTAAATAAGGACGGTGCCATTGCAGGCCCCAAGGTCATGGAGCACATTGTGGATACAGTGCTCTATTTTGAAGGGGATAAGATGCTGCCTTATCGCATCCTGCGAGCTGCCAAAAACCGCTATGGCTCTACCAACGAGCTGGGAATGTTCGATATGACAGGCACCGGTCTGGCTGAGATCGAAAACCCCTCTCAGATGCTGCTGGAGGGCCGTCCCTTGGGGGTCTCCGGCAACTGCGTGGCTTGTACCATGGAGGGCAGCCGCCCCATCCTAAGCGAGATCCAGGCCCTTGCCACCAAGACCAATTTCCCGGCCCCTCGGCGTGCTTGCAGCGGATATGATTACAACCGCATGAACCTGCTGATCGCCGTGCTGGAAAAACGGGCAGGGTACTTTTTTGGAAACCTGGACGTTTATATAAACATCGTAGGCGGCATTGCGCTGCGGGATACGGCCTGTGACCTTTCGGTATGCCTGTGCATGGTATCCTCTCTTTTGGACCGCCCGGTCAGCGATAAGCTGATCGCCATTGGAGAAGTAGGCCTTGGAGGAGAGGTCCGCAGCGTACCAAACCTGGAGCAGCGGCTGCACGAAGCCGAGCGCATCGGTTTTGAGCGAGCTGTGGTGCCCAAGCACAGTCTGAATCACCTGAACCCGGCGGATTACCCGGGGATGCAGCTGATCGGAGCTGCCTATATCACCGATGCCATCAACGCCCTGAAATCCGATCGGTTGTAAGAGGAAACAAGAAGCTATGTCGATTTATCTGGACGAGAAAAACCCCGGAAAGCACAAGCCCTTTGAGGATGCCTCTCCGGACATTGTGGAGTATGTGCGGTATCTGGAGGTCATTGCTGGTAAAAGTGCCAATACGGCGTTCAGTTACTTCTGCGATCTGCGGGGGTTCAGCCGCTTTATGAAGCGTCGCCGTGGGCTTGTCCCGGAGGAGAGCGAGATCCGGGACATCGACCCCAAGGGGCTGGATACAGCCTTCTGGGGCAGTGTGACCAAGGAGGATGTTTATGAGTACCTGTACTTTCTGAACCGGGAGTGCGGCAACAAAAAGTCCTCCACTGCCCGGCGGCTGGCCAGTCTCCACGGCTTTTATGATTACCTGGTCCATCAGGTCAACAAGCTGGATACAGACCCCACAGCGTCCATCAAACCGCCCAAGCAGGATAAGATCCTGCCCAAGTACCTGACGGCAGAACAGTCTATGGACCTATTGGAGAGCACCCAGACCCAAAGTGATTTTCCGGAGCGAGATTATTGCATGGTAGTGTTATTTCTCAACTGTGGGATGCGTCTTGCGGAGCTGGTGGGCATGGACCTGGAGGACCTGGACCTGGACCAGCGGCAGATCCGGCTGTTCGGCAAAGGTCACAAGGAACGGATGGTCTACCTGAATGATGCCTGCATGGAGGCCTTGCAGCTATACCTGCATAAGCGCAATACCATGGAAGGGCTTTCGCCCAAGGAACGGGCGGTGTTTATTACCCGGCGGCGGAAGGAGCGGATCTCCAACCGAAGGGTAGAGCAGCTGGTGACTGGTGCCATGAAGGCTGCCGGATTGAAAGGGTTCTCCACCCATAAGTTGCGTCACACGGCAGCAACACTGATGTATCAGACCGGCAAGGTGGACATCCTGACCCTGAAGCAGCTTTTGGGCCACAGCAGTGTGGGAACCACCCAAATCTATACCCACTTGCAGGAATTTCAGGTTCGTGCCGCCATCGACGAAAACCCCTTGGCCAAGGTATCCAAGACAAAAGCCGCAAAAGCAATCTTGGATACAACAGATCCGGAGGCAGGGGAGAGCAGCGGCCCTTCCAAGGAGGAAAGCAGCGATCCTTCGTCGAATCCTTCCGAGCTCATGGCCGCCCTCCAGGGAGCCGCCAAGGAAGGAATTGGCCTAGATCCGTCTGATTTTTCCTTTGAAAGCCCTGAAAACACTTCAGAAAGCAGCTCTTAAATTAAAACACAGGGACCCGTTCACAGATCGGCGAAACGCAGCAGGTTTTGGGACGGGTCCTTATTATGTGTAATGATCCGATATGAGGCTCAAGACCACGGCAGCATACGGAATATCAGCCAACGGTTTGAAGTCAGCCATAGGATGGATCGTTCCTGTAAAAATAACGGGATCGCAAACCTGTACCTGCAAAGCCTTGCGTCAGAAATGATATAGCAACTGCGAAGGAACTATTTAGCACGAAAATTTCAGATGGGAATGCACACGATGAAACACGCCAACGAGAAAAAAAAACACAGTTTAACCATAAAAATGCAAAATCTGTTTGTAGGCTGAACCCAGACCCGGGTCTGGACCAAAACCCGTGGAAAGGGCCAAAATCTGGAAAAGAGGGCTTTTTCACTTCCCTATATTTCACATAACGTGCATTATACGAAAAGATAGTATTCTGAAAATAGGGCCTCCCTTCCGCTACTTCTTGTTTCCGGAAAGCCCGATGTTTATTTTGCTCAGATGATCTTTTGGGATCCTGCTGTCGGCATACCTCCCCCACCCTGCCATAGCATATTCCGGCAATGTGGATGTTCTTATCTGTTTGGCAGGGGCTCTGTTCCAAAATACCCACAGATTGCCTCATAGTAAGCTCGTGCTGTGGTCTGGCAGCCCTTCTGGCTCCCAAACCGCTCCACATCCGCCGGGTTTGTTACAAAGCACTGCTCTGCCAGGACGGCCGGACAATCCACATCCTCCAACAGTGTAAAACTCCGCTGGGTACGAATTTCGGTGCTGGTGCTCTCGACCAGCTGTTTCTGGTCGTTTTCCAGATAATAAATGTACCTTACCCCACCATGCCCTCGCAGGTGTGCCCCGGCAGCGTCCATCTTGGCAGCAAGCAGCTGGGCAAAGTAAAAGCTCTCTGCGTGCCAGGTGCGCCCCGGCACAGCCGGATAGCACTCAAATCCATTGGCCGAGGCCCCTTGAGCGGCAGAGTTCCCGTGGATGGAAAGCAACAATTGTGGAGCTTGTGCATTGGCGGCAGCAGCCCGTTCTGCCGGGGTTGCAGTCTGGTCATACCCTTCCCGGGTCTGGGACGGAAGATAGTTGGGGTCCTGCTCCAGCCATTGCAGCAAAGCTGAGGCGGTGGCTGCGGTCATTTCACGTTCTTCCACAACTCCTCGTGCGCCGGGGTCGGCTCCCCCATGGCCGGCATCCACTGTAATGCGATAGGGTGGGTCTCCTACCTGAGGCCGAAAAGCTCCCTCCAGAGCCTCTCCACTCCCCTGCTCTGTGGCGGAGATCCGAAGTGCCTCCTGCCACAGCACCGCCGCAAACCAGAATGCCAATCCACAGGCAAATAGGATCAAAATTGTGCGGAGATTCAGCTTTTTCTTTCGGCGCTTTCTCTTGCGGCCAGTAGTCATAGACAGCTTTCTTTCTGGTTTCCGATTCGATGATTTCACGTTTTTGTGCCTTCCATTTTTAGATTCCCACAAGAGTTTTTTATGCAGCTCGTTCAATACAGATGGAACTTCCGGCTGATCTGGTGGGCGATCTCGTCCGGCAGCGGACGGAATCCGATACAGGTCAGGGTCATGCCCTGACCGTTTTCGTCAAATTCCTCCGGTTCCAACTCCGTATGGCAGGCGTCCCGGATGAGAAAGAAATCCCGGCCCTCCACAAGCCCCAGCTCCTCCGCCATGGTCTTTGCTTTCAGCAGCTGGTTGCGGTTCTTTGCGCCGCAGACGGTCTTGGTAAAGGAGCCATCAAACCATTCCTCGTAGGTTGCTTTGTCCAGGGTGATGGTGGCCTTGTAGACGGTTTCCCCGTTTTCATCCATAGGCTCTACCCCCTGCCCCATGGCAATGGGGTCTGTAAGGAATGCCAGTGCCCCATGGCAGCACTGTGCCGCCAGCTTGCCCGGGGACATCTGCAGGTCTTTTCGTGCGATGATAAGTTGACGCATCTTGTGGTTTCTCCTTGTCAGGGCTGTGCTTACAATTCCGTTTCCACTGCCAGCTGCTCCTGCATTTTCTTTTCGTCGGCGATTTGCACATCAACATCCTGGCACATTTTTTCCAGCAGTGCCAGGACCCGTTTGATCTGTTCCTTGGTATTTTTCACACGGCTCTGTGCCTGATTGATGTGGTCCAGCACCGCCCAGTCAGCCAATAACCCATCAAAAAAGAAATCTGCAAACTTTAAAAAGCTGTCTACTGTAACCTGAATATCTGCGGTGATCTCCACATCGGCAAGCTCAGTCTTGAACCGCCGCAGTTCCACCTGGAGTTGCTCGATCTGCTTCTGTGCTTCATCCAGTTCCTCGTACTTGGCAATGTCCGCTACCAGACCGCCGCCGACCACGTCCCATGTACTCCAGCCCTCAGCGTTGTCCAGGGTCTCCAGGACCTCGTTGACCGTATGCAAGGCGATTTTTCCGGCGTCGATGGCCTCCTCCAGTTCCCTCTTTTGTGCTTTCAGGGCAGCAATGCGGTGTTCACTTTCAGCAACCTGTTGTGCGGCAGGATGAGCAGAGGTTTTGATGCTTTTGATTTTTTCAGAGAGCGCTTCCTGATACCGCCTTTCGCAATCGGACAGCTGCGCCAGTCTATTTTGGACCTGCTCCAAATCCGCATCAACAGAAGAAAGATCATGGAGAGCCGCATCGTACTTCACACGGGCTGCGTAGGCCTCCTGCCGTTCTTTGTCCAGCTTTTCGTCCATCTTTCCAATGACCTGATAGAAGAATGCGGCAAGACTATGTCCTTCCAAGCGGTCAACATCGGCTTGTTCTGCCAGCTTGGATCTTTCCAGCTTTTTCAGGCGATCCGCCAGCATATTCCGCTGGGCGGTCAGTTCTTTCTGCTTTGCTTCACAGCTTTTCTTTTCTGCGACCTGCTGCCAAAATTCTTTTAAGGTAGAATCGCTCATAGAATACGTCCTTTCCCAGCATAAAAATGCTGCTGATCGTTTACAGCTGAAGAGTACCGAATAATTTATTTGCTCAACGAACTGGAATCGAGTTACTTCTTCTTGTCATTAAAGTAGATGATAAATGCACCCATTACTGCAATAGCAACGAGCAATCCAAACTCAACACAATTACCTAAAAATTCAAGGCCTACGACCATCCCTAAATAACCAACAATCAATGTAACGATTGCTGCCAAAATCGCTTTACTCATACAACCACACTCCTTTGTCAAGTTTCAAATTGCTGAGTCCAGTATACCACACCGAATCCCATTGTAAAAGAGAATCTATACGTCACTCGCAGACGGCAATGTGAATTCTTGTCCTCCCTACAGGGCGTTCTCCCCTTTCCCACATCTTGACAATCCGGTTTCTTCTGATTTACAATACGAAGAAAGCCCCCAGAGGGGCTTATGCCACGATCAGCCGCTGGCTCCGGGAAAGGAACATTGTCATGGAACCAAAAACAAAACAATATCTGCTGGTAACTGTTGTAGGCGTAACGCTTTTTGTTGCGCTGCTGCGGTTTTCTGCCGTTCTGGCCTTTGCCGCCAACCTTGTAGACCTGGTTTTGCCCATCCTTGCAGGCGGTATTCTGGCGCTTTTCATCAATGTGCCTATGACGGGGCTGGAAAAGCGATTGAAGTACTTATTCCGCAGGGCAAAAAAACAGCCCTCGGATAAAGCCATCCATTTTCTCAGCTTTTTCTTCACATTGCTGGGTGTTGTTCTTGTGCTGGTGTTGGCCCTGACTTTGCTGATCCCGGAGCTGGTGCGGTCTTTTCACAGCCTCTATGGTCAGATTGAGGATAACATCCCCCGGTGGACCGCCTATCTCCGTGCACAGGACACCGATATGGGCTGGCTGATGAGCTGGCTGGAGGGCATCAACTGGGAGCAGCTTTTGCACAAGATCACGGCAAGCATCGATACGGTGCTGGTCAATGCGGTGGGTGCGGTGTCTGCCACCGTGAGCCTAGTGGTGACCGCCTCCTTTGCTCTGATCATCTCCATCTATATGTCCCTTGGAACGGAGAGTCTCTGCCGCCACGCACGCACCCTGGTGTGCGCCTACCTGAAGCCAGACCACGCCGCCGGGCTGCTGAAGTTCTGTAGGCTGTTCCGTCAGTCCTTCGCAAACTTTCTGACGGGACAATGCAGCGAGGCGGTGATCCTTGGCGTTCTTATGACCCTTGCATTTTCCGTTTTCAAAATCCCCTACGGCAGCCTGGTAGGGGTGCTCACTGCCATCTGCGCCATCATTCCCTATGTGGGTGCGCTGATTTCCTGTGTGGTCAGTGTGGTCCTGGTGCTTTTAGTGGACCCCGTTCTGGCCGTGCGCTGTCTCATCGTTTACCTTGCCGTACAATTTATTGAAAACCAGTTCATCTACCCCCGGGTGGTAGGCAAGTCCGTAGGTCTTTCTCCCCTGTACACCCTGGTGGCTGCCATGATCGGCGGAAAGCTCTTTGGCATTATCGGCATCATCTTCTTTATTCCTCTGACGGCGGTGGTCATCGAGCTGGTAAAAGAGGACGCCTACCGACGCCTGCGTACAAAACAAACTTTACAATAAACTACCGACCCCGGAGAGTGATTCAGATGCTCTCCGGGGTCGGTGCTTTATGCTTTCTTTATCGGATGTCTGATGACTGTTTTCCATTTTTCTGGAGCAACCTTTCTTGCGTCAGACAGATATATTTCATGATGCAGTCTTTCCGCATTCATATCATTCACATACCCATTCTGCCCCAAATACGCATCCATCAGTGCAATCGTTGTAGGTTCCTCATCAAATGCTCCCATGTGCATGATCTGAACGCACAACCCCTCCTCAACGGTCAAAAACGCTGCCGAGGAGCAATCTAGTTTTTTCTTTTTAGTTGCCGCTTCAACTGCCCATTCGAAATCTTTTTTCGTTACAAAGTCCGGCAGACGGATCACTGAGATCCAATGAAATAAGGTTTTATCCGTGTAGTCTATACCCGTTGTGTTGTCCTGCCACCAGAACCCTTCCAGTGGTGGAACTACATACTGAAAATAGCCCTCGATTTTATGATCGGTCTTATAACTCATTTTCAGTGTGTATGCAATGGCATATAGTACGCTGATTGCCTGCTGATATGCGCCGCCTTCCTCGTTCGGATCGCCTTTTCCTCTGACTGCGATATAATTTACTTTAGGAACCGTTACGATCTCCGGTTTGTTTTTAGGCATATAAAATTCTTTGTATTCTTTCTTAAAATCAAAAGCCATGGCTGCCTCCTTTAACTTCCCAGTTGCTACCTTCAGTATATCACGTTCTATCCTCATAAAAAAGATTCTGCACACAAAAAAAGATTCTGCACACAAAACAGTCTCCTGCAAGCGTTCAACCACTGGCAGGAGACTGTTCCTTTCTTAAAGTTTCGTCATCCACAGACCATGCAGATTACAGTAGGCGTAGACCGCCACCGGCTTTTCGGTGCCCAGTTCAAACACCGCCTTGGGTGCCTGACCGGGGGCAAGGGTGCGGAGCTGTCCGCCGTTTTCGGTCTCCACGAAAAGCCACTGGATGTGGTGCACCTCCACCATGGGGTGCTCCACTGCACCCACCGAGACGGTGAGGGTGCTGCCGGAAAGCTCTGTCACCGGCAGATGCTTCTCGCCGCTGGCTTCCACGGTGTTGGGGAGCAGTTCCTTTACCTTTTCGCCGCAGCAGACCATTGGAACGCCTGCGTTGTGGATGGTGGTGACCAGGTTGCCACAGTGCTCACAGATATAAAACTTTGCCTTCATATTATAATCCTCCATCGGAATGTTGTTGGTGTTTCCTGTGGATATATGATAACATTTCCTAGTTAGATTTTCTGTGACCGGGTCACGCAAGGCAATTTTGCTTATCGACAATAGATTTCAATGGCTTTCTGTGCGAATTCTGCTGCGCCTTCTCCCCCGGCTGCGTTGATGTTCTCCGTAAACTCGCCGCCAGCACCGTACATCTGCCCAAGTTGATACAGAATGGGCTTTGTGCAGGTATAGTAGTTTTCCGTGATAAAGTCCTGCAGCTTTTTCACCTGTGCCTGTACGGTTGGCTCTGCCGGTTCTCTGGTTTGCAGCGTTCCGAATGCTGCTACGATCTCCATCAACTGCTCGTTGATGCTGCCAAGCTCTTTCTGCGTCCGCCGGGCGTTTTTTGCCTCAAATTCCTGATACTCTGTGGTTTCGCCCCACTCTTTCTTTGCACGTTCTGCGTATTCCCTGATCTTTCGTGTGTCAAATGCGTTGAAGTCCATAACCTTACCTCCTGTTGTCCGAATCTTCTCCGCAAGAGCAATCAACTTTTCCAGATGTTGTTTTTTCAGGGTCAGCAATGCGATCTGCTGTTCCAGTGCCTTTTCCCGGTCAAATTCCGGGTTTTCCAGAATTTTTCGGATATCCTCCAGTGAAAATTCCAGCTCTCGGAACAGCAAGATCTGTTGCAATCGTTCCAGTACAGCAGTATCATACAGACGATAACCCGCCTGCGTTCGATGCGCCGGATGCAGCAGACCGATTTTATCGTAATATTGCAGTGTCCGAATGCTTACCCCGGTCAGATCGCTCACTTCCTTGACAGTCATCATACAGTTTTCCTCCCTTGCGACAAGCTCAGTATACGCTATTACGCAACGTCAGGGTCAAGTGCTTTTTCTGACGATTTTTCTCGTTCAGCCTGCTGATACAGACCTTCTCGCCCCGTAAAGATCCCATACTCTTGTCCTCGTATGTACCGCAATCAACAGGCAATCTCCGTTTGATACGCCTGTGCCGTCCGGGCATCAAAGCAGCAGAAGATGACCTTCATGTCGTAGTCCGCATGGCTTTGCAGCCAATCAGCCACTGTAGCCACTGCGATTTTGGCAGCCGCATCCAATGGGTAGCCATAGGCACCGGCAGAGATAGCCGGGAAGGCAATGCTGTGGACATCGTAGGCTTTTGCCAGCTCCAGCGAATTCCGATAGCAATCCGCCAGCTGCACAGCATCCTCCGGGGTGCCGGAGTAGATTGGTCCCACCGTATGGATGATGTACTTTGCCTTTAACCGATAGCCCTTCGTGATCTTCGCTTCACCAGTGCGGCAGCCATGCAGGGTGCGGCATTCGGCTCGCAGCTCCGGCCCGGCCGCCCGGTGGATGGCACCGTCCACGCCACCGCCCCCCAGCAAGCTGCGGTTGGCCGCATTCACGATGCAGCCGCAATCCAGCTTCGTGATATCTCCCTGCACGATCTGCAGCTTATTTTTGATCTGTTCTAAGCCCATGGTGTGTTCCCCCTTGCAGTTTCCTCCAGTCTTCTGGTTCAGCACTTTCCCACGCACAACTTCTGTAGATGCGGTTTCATTGTCGTTTGCATTTTTTAGATAGAAAATCAAATCTTCTTCATGTGCTCCATACGCCTTAAATAATTTTCGAAGAATAGAAATTTTAGTAGTGGTACTCGTATTCCGTTCAACATAGATATTTGTATCAATTTCAAGAGCTTCTCTCAAATCTTGCGTCTTATAGCTCACATACGCATCCAGGTCATTGGCTTCGCCCTTGGAATATGCCAAATGTGACAAAACAGACTTATCCTCTGCATGAAGAATCTTCAAAACCTGCTCCATCATATTGATCCAACTAGTAACAGGCTGTTCCGTGTTCTTATAGCTAAACCGGATAATGCTTCGTCCACTTAAATCGACGTCATCGTCCAGTGAGTAGGAATCCATCTTTTTTTCAGCCGGTTTGAAGTCTGTCGCAGGTAGCGGCCAGATCATTAAGGCTCGCTGCATAAGCATTTGATTTCGTGCTTCCAATTCTGTCAAGCCCCAATGGTTCTGCTGTCCAACCCATTTATTTAAGTAAAGATGACTGTCAAGAAACCCGTTCTGCATATCACGTTTGTCTGAAAAGACACTGTTGCTGTACTTGGAATTATAGCCTGTCAAGGTAAGGTTTGACATGCGGTGAAGCCACGTTTCATGGATCTCTTCGTAATTTTCGCCAAGCTCTTCTACCCACGCTGGCGTAAGGTGCTGCGGCATAATATGCTCAATAGAAAGTATACCATCGTCGCATGCTTTATAAATATTCTGAACTTCTACCGTTCCATAGTTCTCAAAACGCTCTAAAATATATATCTTGTTCTTACTGTTCATCTGATAAATAGGACGAATTGCAAAAGCTCCAATAAATTCTCCATCACTTGGAAATCTGCCGCAGTCAGACTTTGAGGCAAGTGCATATTTAAATTTTTCGAGATAGTTGGCATCCGTCCCATCGTATCTGATGATTTCTCGATGAAGCATTAGGAAGATTTTATTCAGTGCATTGGTAGGAAGATTGCAAATCATTCTACGGAATAAATAATTCTCCGTGTAGAGAAAGATCTCTTTAACTTCTGAGAGAGACAGTTTTTCAGTAGCCTGCAAGTTCAAAATCTCCAGAAAAAACGGTCTTGTAACCGTAGTTTCCAAACGATTCAGACGAGAAATGCATGCGTTTAATTCTTTATCTGCCGTATTTCCCTTGAGCAGGATTTCATACCACTTTGCATATTCAGATAACTCCTGCAACAACGGCTCAGTCTCTGTACCATTTTCCTCCACATATGCCTTAAACGTAAAGTAGACCTTGCTCATGGATGGAATCAGCTGCTGTTTTACGCTGAGGTAATCACGGACGAATACACTCACATTATAGTTCGTGCAAAACTCGATTTTGTTCCAATATTTCTCGTAATAAACATCCTGCTGTTTCGTTGGCAAACCCATCAGAATGAAGTTCCTGATTTTGTCACCTTCACTTAAAGCAACACCCGTAGAGTTCAAACTTTCGAAAATCAACTGAGGATTGTCATCTTGATTCAATGTAATATTGATGATTTCTAGTTTAGTTACTGCTTCATAAAGTTCATCCAGGGTAATTTCTTCCTTCTGAATACGGGAATAAAAGTAGTTATAGTTAATTGTAAGATTGGAATCCGGAACCTGCTCCGCATCTTTATCAAACAATTTTTCGAATGCTTTCCGGTCATTCTTTACTGGTTTCAACTTAATTCTGGTTTCATCATCCTGCCATTCGTCAATCAGATAGGTTTTGTAGATTTTCTCCGCAAGATTACTTTTTCCCGATGTTACTATACCGTTTTTCATCAAGTTATACATTGCAAGCAGAAGCAAAGAAATCGTTGTCAGTCTCTGTTGGCCATCAATGACAAGGTACTCATTAAATGCTCCCTCATTGTGAACCGACACAATGCTACCAAAGAAATGGTTTTTACGTCCACAGTGAGCAACCTTGACTAGATCATCATAGAGCTGCTTGCAGTTTTCGGTTTTCCAATCATAGTTTCTCTGATACACAGGAATAACAAACCGCTTATCAGACCCTTGCATATAGGAAACAAGTTTACTTTCCGTTCCTTTCATAATTCACACTTCCTCATCTACACTTTACTTTTGACCACTTCGACATCCAGGAGATAAACCCAACGCTGACTGGTCAAGACATACTTACTCTACCAACATCTCGGCCAACGCCAGCACCACATTGCGGACGCACTCCAAGCAGGAGCGCTGCGGTGTTCACCCTTCAGGTCCTTGCAAAGAATTCTTTGGGTCCGTACAGCTATCACCACATACTAACCTTTGTTTTCACTGGCAGTTATACGACCCTCAGGATCCGTTTTATTTCCTCGAGGTTTTTCGCAAAATAGATTCCTTCCTGCCGCTCGTGGGAGGACAGCCCTTTTTCAATCATATGATCCAGAAGTGCTTTCAGATCATCGTAGTAACCGTTCAGGTTATAAAGAATACACGGTGCATTCAGATGCCCTAATGACACCTTTGACATGACCTCTGCAATTTCCTCCAATGTCCCCGTGCCACCAGGGAAAGCAATAAAGGCTTCGCCCAACTCGATCATTGTATTTTTTCGCTCTGCCATGTTCTTGGTTATGATCAACTTGGTCAATCCGTCATGCTGAAATTCGCTTTCGATAAAGAACCTCGGCTCAACACCTGTCACTTCGCCGCCAGCTTTCAACACGCTATCTGCGATCGCACCCATCAGCCCGGATCTGGAGCCGCCATAGATCAGCGCATTTCCGCTATTTCCGATCCATGCTCCCAATTCCTCAACTGCTTCTCGCAAACGTGGGTCATTTCCTTCATTTGCACCAAGATAAACCGTAATATTCATGCTAAATTTCCCCTTATAAATCCTACGTTGTTGTGCTCAGTATAGCACACTTTCCCTCTGGAGAAAAGATTCCCCACAAGCAGAAAAAGGGCTGCCTAGGATCTCTCCCGGCAGCCCTTTGGCAGTGATTATTTCAGTTCCACCACGGTCACACCGCTTTCGCCCTCGCCATAGCGGCCCAGGCGGAAGCTCTTGACCATGCGGTTCCCACGCAGATGCTTGTGGATGGCAGTACGCAGTGCCCCGGTGCCGTTGCCGTGGATAAGGTACACCACAGTCTGCCCGTTGAGGATGGCACGGTCGATGAAGGAATCCACCTCCTGCAGGGCTTCGTCCACCGTAAGGCCCAGCAGGTTGCATTCCATCTTGGCAGAGCGACTGACACGCTCCACCCGGCCATTGGGGTGGTTGGAGTCTCCGGTAAGGCGCGAGTACCGCTGCTGGGCCTTGGTCTGGGGTTTGACCTCCTTGACCAGCTTTTCCGGCTGCTTCAGGCCCTGGAGAGGCACCTTGGTCTTGATGATGCCGGCACGCACCAGCACATCGCCGTTTTTGTCCGGCAATGCCAGCACCGTAGCCAGCTGGTTGAGCTCTGCAATGCAGACCTCCTGCCCTACTCGCACTTCCTTCAGGGGGACAAACTCCTTTACGGGGTTGTGCACCACTTCGGTGCCCATAAAGAGCTTTTCCGATTCCTTTTTGGCAATCTCTCGTGCACGCTGGGCCTTTTGCTGGGTGCTGAGGCGTTCATCCTTTTGCAGCTGGCGCAGCTCATCCGTAAGGGCATAGGCCTTGCTTTCCACTTCCTGCGCCAGGGCCCGGGCCTTGGCACGGGCGGCTTCCAGCTCGTTTTCGCCCTGCTGGATCAGTTCATCCCGTTTTTTCTGGGCTGCTTCCAGCTGGTGCGAAGCCTCGTTTTTCAGGGCCTCCACCTCGTGCTGACTCTCTTTCAGTTGCAGCTTCAGGTCATCCAACTGGCCCAAAACGGCGTCCAGACGCTTATCTTCCGCAGACAGGTGCTGCTGCGCTGCCTCAATGACCCGTTCCGGGATACCCAGCTTTTCACTGATGAGGAAGGCGTTGGATTTGCCCGGCACACCCACACTGAGCTTGTAGGTGGGGCGCAGGGTCTCCAGATCAAACTCACAGCTGGCGTTGACTACCCCCTTGGTCTCCAGGGCAAAGACCTTCAGCTCGGCGTAGTGGGTGGTGGCCATCAGCAGCACACCCCGGCGGCGCAGCTCCTCAATGATGGCCACTGCCAGGGCTGCGCCCTCTGCCGGGTCGGTACCGGCCCCCAGCTCGTCCAGCAGCACCAGGGTGTGGGGCATGGCCAGCTCCAGGATGCCGGTGATCTTTTTCATGTGGCCGGAGAAGGTGGAAAGGCTCTGCTCAATGCTCTGCTCATCGCCGATGTCCACCAGAAATTCGTCGAACACGCAGATCTCGCTGCGCTCATCCGCAGGGATCAAAAAGCCGCACTGGGCCATGGCGCACAGCAGACCAGCAGTTTTCAGGGTGACGGTCTTGCCGCCGGTGTTGGGGCCGGTGATGATCAGGGAGTCGTAGTCCCGGCCCAGGGCGATATCCACCGGAACGCACTTCTGGGCGTCGATCAAGGGATGCCGTGCCCGGATCAGGGAAAAGGAATTATCCCGGCGGACCCCGGGCTTAAAGCCCTTGAGCTCCAGGGCAAGACGGGCTTTGGCCAGCAGAACGTCGATGTCCAGCATGGCCTGATAGCTGTACTGGAACTGAGGCTCAATGGCGGCCACCTGAGCGGTAAAAGCCACCAGGATCCGCTCGATCTCCTGGGCTTCCTGGGCACGGTACTGCAGGATGCGAGCATTGGCTTCCACCACTGCCTGGGGCTCCACAAACACCGTGGCACCCGTAGAGGACACATCGTGGATGATACCGCTGACCTCGCCCCGGTACTCGCTCTTGACCGGGACCACATAGCGGCCGTTTCGCATGGAGACCACGCTCTCCTGCAGATATTTGGAGGTGTCCATGTTGCGGACCATGCTTTCCAGCCGGTCCCGGATGCTGTTTTCTGTAGCACGGATCTTTTTCCGCAGCTCGCTCAGGGTGCGAGAGGCCGTGTCAGCCATGGCATCCGGTGCCAAAATGGCACTGGAGATCTGCTGCTCCAGCCCCGGTTCCGGGGCAAGGGCATAAAACAGGTCGTCCGTGGTCAAGGGCTCGTGGTCCGAGGAGCCGTACCAACTGACCAGGTTCTGGAAATTCCGCAGGGCTCCGGCCACCATCAGCAGCTCGCCCATCGACAGCACGCCGCCTTTGACAGCACGGGCCGTCAGGCCGCTTACCCCCTCTACGCCGCCAAACCGGGGAGAACCGTTTTTGATCAGCAGGGTGTTGATGGCATCGGTCTGGTCCAGCGCATAGCGCACTTCATCCGGGTCACACTGGGGCTCAATGGCCAGCAGCTTTGCCCGGGCCTCCTTGCACACGCAGCCTTCCGCTGCACGGGCAATGATCTTATCCAATTCTAAGGTTTTTAAGTAACTAGTTTCCATTGAATGAGGTCCTTCTGCTCAGGGCAGCACCGACTTTAAAAAGTCATAGCTTTTCAGTGGTTTGTCCAGGTGCACCAGAGCATACTGCTCTGCCACTGCAGCCAGCTTTGCCAGGCTGCCCATCGATATCTTGAATGCAAATATTTTTTTGTCTTCCACCAGGCAGATATGCCGCAGCGCAAACAATGCTCCTCGGTCCAGGTTGCAGTGCTTGCCTGCTTTGGCAGCGCAATCGGCACAGAGCAGGTGCCCTTCCTGTGCGTCCAGATAAAAGGCGTCTCCCTCGTAGGCACTGCAATCTCGGCAGCAGACCAGCTGCGGCATAAAGCCGCACTCACTCATGGTCCGCAGCTCAAAAACCGCTTTGATCACTCGCAGGTCCGCCTTGTTCTCGCTGATCATGTAAAGGCAGTTCAGCAGCAGCCGAAGCTCCTGTTCCGCCTCCTGGCCGGTGGGGGTCAGGGCGGCGGCCATTTCTGCCAGGTACATGGCAAGGCTCATGCCTTCGATGGAGGAAGAAATGCCGTGAAAGACATTTTTGACCGAGGCCTCCCGGACCGTGTACATATTGCGGCCCGGCACCAGGGTAAATTCCGAATAACAAAACAGCCCACAGGCACTGAACAATTTGCTTTTCAGCCGCAGGCTGCTTTGGGCCGAGGCCGAGATGATCCCCAGCCCCGGGGTCAGGATGGTCAGGATCCGGTCCGATTCTTTATAACGGGTCTCTTTCAGCACCAGACCCGGTGTCACAAGGGTTTCCATGCTCCGTGTCTCCTGCCGGAGTGCTCTCCGACCTCTGTGCCTGCTTGTAATCCAGGTAGAAAAGAATATCTCCTGTGGCGGCAAATGCCTGCCAGCTTGCTGATCCTTCCACTTGCAGCGGCTCCTTTCCTGCAAAACCTGCGGTAACGCTAGTGTTGGTAAGAGCCACCGCCGTCATACCTGGAAAAGGCCGCCTTTGCAAGAAGGGTTTACCGGCCCTGATTGTTCTGCTTGAAGCCGAAATTGTTCAGCAAAAACTCGTTGTCACGCCAGTCCGACTTAACCTTGACCCAGCACTGCAGGTTGACCCGGCAGCCCAGGAACTCCTCGCAGTCGGCCCGGGCGGCACTGGCAATCTTTTTCAGCATGGCACCGCCTTTGCCAATGACCATGCCCTTGTGGCTCTCTCGCTCACAGTAGATGTTCACGTCGATGTCAATGAGGTCGGTGCCAGGCCGTTCCTTGAACCGTTCCACCACAACGGCAATGCCGTGGGGGATCTCGTCCCGCATAAACAGCAGGGCCTTTTCCCGGATCAGCTCTGCCACCAATTCCTTTTCCGGCATATCGGTGTAGGCATCATCATCAAAATAGTGGGGGCCCTCTACTGCATAGCGGCTCAATGCGTCAAACAGCACCTGGCAGCCATCGTTATCCCGGACGCTGATGGTATAGATATCATCGAAGATCCCCAGGGCCTTCAGTTCTTCCTTCCGGGCCTCCAGGTCCGCCGGGTCCTTGACCAGGTCGGTCTTGTTGATGACTGCAATGGCCGGGCCGCCGCTGCTGCGGAGCATTTCCACCAGCACCATCTCGGATTCGTTCAGGGCACCGTAGGGCTCAAAGAGCATCATGGACACATCCACGTCCGCAATGGAGTCGCTGGCGGTCTTGTCCATGCGCTTGCCCAGCTTGTTGCGAGCTTTGTGCACGCCGGGGGTATCCAGCAGCACATACTGCAGCGGCCCCCGGGTAATGACGCCGGTGATGCGGGTACGGGTAGTCTGAGGCTTGGAGGTGACGATGGCCACCTTTTCGCCAACCAGCAGGTTGGTCAGGCTGGATTTGCCCACGTTGGGGCGGCCGATCACCGCCACAAAAACCGAGGACGTATCATAATGGCCCTGCACGGGCGTAGCGTTACTCAAAATCGAACTCCTGTCTGTTATTTGTGCGAAAGACGCACGGAAAATGGATGGCAGATCACTCGGTATAGCTCACGGTACGGGGCAGGCCCAGCTGCAGCAGCACGGCCTCCTCCTTTTCACGCATGTGCATAGCCTCCAGACCGCCGTTCTCGTGGTCGTAGCCCAGCAGGTGCAGCATGGAGTGCACCGTCAGAAAAGCCACTTCACGCTGCAGGGGGTGGCCGTAGAGGTTTGCCTGCTCCAGAGCACGCTCCATGCTGATGACAATGTCTCCCAGCATCTTGCAGCCGTTGTTTTCGTCCACGTCATAGTGGCCGTCTACCCCCAGAGGAAAGCTCAGCACGTCGGTGGGCATGGGTTTGTTGCGGTACTGGTTGTTCAGCTCTGCAATGGCAGCATTGTCTACAAAAGTGACGCTGATCTCTGCCGGAGCCTCAAAGTGCTCGTATTCCAGCACGGCGTTGCAGGCACGGCGGATCAGGATACGGAGACCGGACGGAACTTTGACAGCTTTCTGGGAATTGGTGATCAGAACTTTATTGGACATAATATCAGTCCTCTCCTTTCTGGTTTTCAAAGGTCTATATGGAATATCAGGATCGATCAGGTTTTTCCGGGTGGGCCGCTTTTTCATAGGCCTTGATGATCTCCTGCACCAGGCGATGGCGAACCACATCTTTTTCTGTAAAATAGCACTGGGCAATGCCGTTGACGTTTTTCAGCACGTGCAAGGCATCCACCAGGCCGCTGCGGGTACGCTCCGGCAGATCGATCTGGGTCACATCGCCGGTGACCACCACCTTGGAGCCTACGCCCATACGGGTCAAGAACATCTTCATCTGCTCCGGGGTGGTGTTTTGTGCTTCGTCCAGGATGATAAAGGAGTCATCCAGGGTCCGGCCTCGCATATAGGCCAGGGGTGCCACCTCGATCACCTGCTTTTCCACCAGGCGTTCGTAGGTCTCTGCCCCCAGCATATCAAACAAGCCGTCGTAGAGGGGCCGCAGATAGGGGTCCACCTTCTGTTGCAGGTCGCCGGGCAAAAAGCCCAGCTTTTCCCCAGCTTCCACCGCCGGGCGGGTCAGGATGATCCGGGAGACCTCCTTGGCCTTGAAGGCCTTTACAGCCATGGCCACTGCCAGGTAGGTCTTGCCGGTGCCTGCCGGGCCTACGCCAAAGGTGATGGCGTTGGAGCGGATGGCACCGAGGTACTCTTTCTGGCCCAGGGTCTTAGGCCGGATGGGGCGGCCCTTGACGGTCACCGTAACAAAGTCCTCCGTCAGTTCCTTTACCCGTTTTTCGGCCCCATCATGGGCCAGGCTGATGCAGTAGCGGACCGTCTGGTCCTCCAGGGGTGTGCGGTTCTCGATGAGCAGGAGCATCCCCTCCACGGCCCGGTTTGCCGCTGCCACGTTGGCAGGCTCGCCGGAGAGACGGAGCTGGGTGCCGCGGCAGACCGCCGTAACAGAAAACTCCTTTTCCAGCAGACGGATGTTCCGATCACAGTTGCCAAAAACCGCTGCAGCGATCTCTACACTATCCAGTTCGATGTTCTTTTCCGCCATGGGCGCCTCCTGGTAAGCACAATTTGATGACTATATTGTACCACCAAAATTGACAGAAGAAAACTGTGAAAATTGCACAAAATATTTTTCCGGCTTCTATTGCTTTTTCCATACGGCCAAAAGATGCTTGACAAGTATATCGAGTTGCGATATACTCAAGACATGATATATCGTGGCACGATATATCGGTGAGCAATAGATGGGAGGTCGATCGGTTCCGTGGAGATTCCGGCATTGACAGAAGCTACTTACTATATCCTGCTTTCCCTGTATCATCCCCAGCATGGCTATGGCATCATGCAGCAGACCCAGCAGCTTTCCGGTGGCCGGGTCCATCTTGCCGCCGGGACCCTGTATGGTGCCCTGACCTCTTTGTGTGAAAAGGGCTGGATCTGCCCACTGCCCATGGAAAATGGCAGCCGCAAAAAGGAATACCAGCTTACGGCCCAGGGGCTGCAGGTACTGAAGCAGGAACTGGTCCGGTTGCAGCAATTGGTGGCAAACGGCGAGAGCATCCTGAGGGAGGAAACATTATGAATGAGACCAAAAAAGTTTTCAAGATCTTTTTTGTGTGGGACTTTGAAAAAGAGGAGCGTTGGCTGAACCAGATGGCCATGACAGGCTGGGTACTGGAAGAAGTGAGCTTTTTCGGCTACACCTTCCGGCGCTGTGAACCGGGCGAGTACATTATCCGGCTGGAGATGAACCCCAGCAGCGATTACCGGGCCTTTGTGGAGAGCCTGGGGGCCGAATGCATTGGTTCCCTCTGCAACTGGTGCTATTTCCGCCGGAAGGCAGAGCTGGGCAGCTTTGATCTGCTTTCGGACATCGACTCTCGCATCAGCCATCTGGACCGTATTGGCCGGATGCTTGCGCTGCTCTGCCTGGCAAACCTGATCCTGGGTGTGACCAATTCCCTGAACCAAGCCCACTTCGGTTTGCTCAATCTGCTGTGCGCCACCCTGCTGTCCTACGCATTGGGCCGCATCCACGGTGCTAAGGCGGACCTGGAGAAGGAACGCACCCTCCACGAGTAACTTTTGATGTTCTGACGGCAAAACACGCCCCCTGCTTCCGGCTGTTCACCGGGAGTGGGAGGCGTGTTGTTGTTATCTCAGCGGCACAGCTGGGCGCAGACCAATTCCAGCACACTGCCTGCAATGCAGCGAGACTTATCCGAGATCAAAAAGCAATTGGAAAGCTCCTCTTTCCGAGGGTCTACGTCTGCCACCTTAAAGCCGGGGGTCACCGGGTAATCACTACGTAAAAGCCCACGCAGCAAACCGCCGATCTGTGTGGTTACCGGGGTCAGGGTACCGTCCTCTCCACGGATCACAGCCAGGGTCTCTCCGGCCTCCACAAGATCCCCGATCTCATGGCGGTCCAGGAACACCCCTGCGGTGGGAGCATGGATCACACGCTCTTTGCCGTACCCGGCAATAACGCCAGGCACCCCGGTGTTGGGGGCCGCCGGGCCCTCCCGGAGGATACGGCCCAGTCGGTGGCCCCGTTTGGTCTCCACCACGGCGTCCACGTCCTGCCCTGCCACAAAGCCGGGCCCCAGGGCAATGGTCAAGGGGGCCATATCCCGTGTGGTGCCCAGGTTTTTCTTGGCCAGGATGGCGTCTACCACCACCTCCGGCTTTGCCCGGGCAATGCAAGCCCCTGCAGGGTCTACCAGAATGGGCACGGCGTTTTGGGCCCAGACGGCCGGGGCCCGTTCCAGCTGCTGGATTCGGACCCCTCGGAGGCCCTCCACCACAGTTTCGCCCTCATAGACTGCCTCGCACAGGGACACCTGCCGCCGAATGGCTGCCGGGCGTTCTGTTTCCAGTACCAGCACTCGCAGGCCTGCGGACCACAAACGATGGATGGTACCGGTGGCCAGGTCTCCGCCGCCCCGTACTAAGATCAGTGCATCCTGCTTCATAAGGCCTTTCCTCCCGGGATCTTTTGCAGCAGCAGCTCCATGGAACCGCCGCAGGCTGCCACCGCCGCATCCTCCTGGGTGCCGTCGGCGGCATAGGCCACCATCTGCACCGGGGCAGCGGCACCGGACAACATCTCCTCTGCTGCCTGGAGGGTCCGGTATTCCATAATGCCGCCACCAACGCTGCCGGCTGCTGCCCCCTGTGGGGTGATCAGCATTTTGGCACCCACCTCCCGGGGGGTGGAGCCGTGGCGAGCCACGATAGTGGCCAGCACCGCAGGCTGGTTTTGCAGCCGGGCCTGCTCCATGGCCTCCAGCAAGGCCGGGACAAAGCCCTCGGTCTGGGGGCGGGCATTTTTTACCGAGACGACCTGGGCCAGGATGGCCAGAGCGATCTCCTCTGCCGTCTTAGCCCCGATGGCTAGGCCAATGGGGGCGTGGATGGCCTCCACCCGGGCCTGGTCCACCCCTAATTCCAGGAGCTGCCGCCGCACTAGGTCTGCACGGCTCCGGCTGCCCATCATGCCCACATAAGCCCCAGGCTTTTTCAGGATAGAGCGGAGGCAAACCACGTCATAGGCGTGGGCACGGGTCACCACCACAAAATAGGTCTCCGCCCCACCAGGGATCTGCTCCAGTGCCTGGTCAAAGGGCAGGCAGAGCACCTGGTCGGCCCCGGCCTTGGACAACTCCTGGGCATACTCCTGCCGATCGTCCACGGCTACCACCGCAAGGCCCAGCAATTTGGCCATCCGGACCACCGCAGCCGCCACATGACCGCCGCCGCAGACCACCAATTGGGGTACTGCGCCGAACCGCTCCACAAAGACCTGCTGCCCCTCCATCTGCATCACCCCTGTGGCGGTGCAGGCTGCCAGACGCTCCTGTTCCTGGGCCAGCAGATGGTCCCCGGGGGTCTGCCATACCGGGCGGCCGCTGCAAAGCAGCAGACGGCTGCCAGCCTGTGGGCCCTCCATCACGGTGGCCAGCACGCAGTCCCCCTGGGCCTGCCCGGCCTTCAGGGCCTGATCCATTGCAAAATCGCTCATAAGGGTCTCTCCTGTCTGTTTATTGGCATACTTGTGCTGCGGCGGCGTAGCCCGAAGGGTCCAACACCTGCTGCCAGGCGGCCCAGTCCTCTGGGGTCATCCGCCAGGCCAGGCCGCAGCCTGCTGAGATCTCCCGGGGCAGCGGAATGAGCCGCCCGGGGATCTTTGCTTCCATACAGTGTTTTTCCCAGGCCATAGCCTCCACTGTGGTGTGAAAAGATAACACGATATAGTCCTTTTTGATCCGCATTTACAGCTCCCGGGCCAGCTCCTGCACCGCTTGTGCAGCCTGGAGGGCCTCCTGCTCTGTATTCGTGTGGGAAAAGCTGAACCGCACCACGCCCTGGTCCACTGTGCCCAGGGCCTTGTGCATCAGAGGGGCACAGTGGGCCCCGGCCCGTACACAGATGCCGTAGTCCTCCCACAAAATATCTGCCACCCGGGCAGAATCCTCCTGCCCCAGGTTCAGGGACACGATGGGGGCCCGGTGGGGCAGGTCCATGTCTCCATACACCCTTACCCCCGGAGCCGTGGAAACTTCCTGGTAGAATAGCCGGGCAAGGGCCGCTTCTCGGTCTGCCAGCTGCTGGACCCCCTGGTCCAAAAGCCACTGCACCCCGGCACAAAGCCCTGCCAGACCGGGGACGTTCAGGGTCCCGGCCTCCAGGGCCGTAGGCATCTCTGCCGGGTGCTGCTGGTCAAAGCTGTGGATGCCGCTGCCCCCTACCACCAGGGGCTTTATGGAAAGCCCGGGCCGCAGGTACAGCCCTCCGGTCCCCTGAGGGCCCAGCAGGGCCTTGTGGCCGGTAAAGCACAGCACATCCACCCCCAGAGCCTGTACGTCCAAGGGCTGGGCTCCGGCAGTCTGGGCAGCGTCCACCACCAGCAAAAGGCCATGCCGCTTTGCAAAGGCTGCTGCCTGGCGCAGGTCTGTGCCGTTTCCGGTAACGTTGGAGGCTCCGGTCACCACCAGGGCCTTGGTGGAGGGCTGCAAAAGAGCCTCCCACTGGTGCTGCTGCAACCGGGCTTTTTGGTCCACTCCGGTAAAGCTCAGGGACACTCCCTGCTGCTGCAATCGGTACAAGGGACGCAGCACCGAGTTGTGCTCGCAGACGGTGGTGATCACATGATCCCCCGGCGCAAACAACCCACCCAGGGCAGTGTTCAAGGCCTGGGTGGCGTTGGCGGCAAAGGCGATGCAGGAGGGGTCCGGAGCGCAGAGCAGCTTTGCCACTGCCTCCCGGGCGGCGTAGACCAGCCGGGCAGCGTGCAGCGTAGGTTCGTGGGCCCCACGCCCGGGGTTGCCTGCGGTGTGCAGGGCCTCCAGCATGGCCTGCTCCACCTCCGGGGGCTTGTGCAGGGTGGTGGCTGCATTGTCCAGGTAGATCACGGCTTGACCACGTTCCCTGCCTGGGTCAGTTTTTCCACGATGGTATACATATTGGTCACGCTGCCTACAGCCAGTTTTTCCGTAAGCCCGTAGTAATTCAGGCAGGTGCCGCAGGTAAGGATCTCTACGCCTTCAGCCTCCAGTGCCTTCAGATCCTCCAGCATGGGCGAGCCCTGGCAGGTCAGAGCGGCACCGCCGTTGTAGAACAGCACCGTTGCCGGCAGCTGCTCCTGCTGGGTGAGAGCAAAAACAAAGGCCTTCAGCAGCGTCTTGCCCAGCTCCGGGGCTCCGGAACCCATCTGGTCCGCAGCAATGGCCACCACCGTATTGGTGCGAGCGTCCGGGGCACAGACCGGGGCTTCTTCCTGGGCGGCAGGGGCTTCCCCAATGGTAAACCGCACCCGGTACTCCCGTTCTGCCTGCTTCTCAGCACTGTACTGGTAGCCCTTCTGCTGGGCCATCTTGGTCAGGTTCTGCACGGCGATCTCATTGTCCACCAGCACTTCCACCTGCCCGGCACCGTTCAGCTCCAAAATTGCCCGTTTTGCCTTTACCACCGGCAGCGGGCAGGCGTCACCTTTTGCATTGACCTGGATCATAATCGTCCTCCTATTTTTGTTCTGTTTTTTAGCCGATCACCGTAATCTCTGTCTGAGTCTTGGGGGTGATCTGGCCTACGATGGCTGCCGGGAGCCCGGCAGCCTGCAATTCTTTTTCCAAAGCCTTGGCCTCTGCCGGGTCCACTGCCAGCAAAAGGCCGCCGGAGGTCTGGGGGTCAAACAGTACCTCCTCCATAGCAAAGGGCACATTGCGGAATTCCACAAAGGGCCCAGTGTGGTTCCGGTTGCGCTGCCCGGCAGCGGTGTACAAAAAGTCCTCCGCTGCCTGTTTTGCTCCCGGCAGCACCGGAACCGCCCCGGCCTGGATCACGCAGGACAGCCGACCTCCCATCATCTCGTGGAGATGCCCCAAAAAGCTGAAGCCGGTCACATCCGTTGCAGCGTGTACCTGGTAGCGGCGGCTGATCTCTGCCGCCTGCTTGTTCAGGGTGGTCATGGAGGCAATGGCCGCTGCCAGGTGCTCTGGGGCGGCCTCTCCCACACGGTTGGCTGTGCAGATGAGCCCCACCCCCAGGGCCTTTGTAAGGATCAGCTGGTCCCCCGGCTGCCCGGCATCATTGGCATAGAGGTGCCGGGGGTCCACAAGGCCGGTGACGGACAGGCCGTATTTGACGCCGCTGTCTGCAATGGAGTGGCCGCCAGCCAGAATACCGCCAGCTTCTGCCACCTTTTCAGCACCGCCTCGCAGGATCTCTCCCAGCACATTCAGGTCCATGCTCTCCGGGAAGCACACCAGGTTCAGAGCCGTTTTTACCTCACCGCCCATGGCGTACACATCGCTGAGGGCGTTGGCGGCTGCGATCTGCCCAAAGAGATAGGGGTCCTCCACCATAGGCGGAAAAAAGTCCACCGTCTGCACCAGGGCCAGGTCCTCGGTGACCCGGTAAACGGCAGCGTCGTCCCGGCTGTCGTAGCCCACCAGAAGATCCGGGTCCTTTTCGCCCCGGGGCAGCTTTTCCAGGATGCGGCTCAGCACCCCGGCCCCCAGCTTGGCGGTGCACCCACCTCCGGTGCAGAATACGATCTTTTCCTCGCTGCTCACGCACGTTCTCCTTCCTCAAAATGGGTCAGAAATCCCTCCAGGCCGTAGCACTGCCGGAGGATGGCAAGGGTCTGCTGCCCCAAATTCCGACGCTGGGCGGAATCCGCCTGGTTCAGCACCCCATAAAACAGGCGGTCCCCCACCTGCTTGCGGCCGCCCCGGGGGCTGGCCAAAAGCTGCGCCAATAATTCCGGCGTCAGCAGCGTTTCCGGCTCTGCCTGCAGCAAAGCACAGGCCTGCTCCAGCCGGAAACAGACCTTGTGGAGAGGCTGGCCCAAGGCAGAGAGCCCGGCCACCCCCAGGACGATATCGCTCTGGGGCAGCAGCACCGGTTCCTGCGCCGCCGGGGCCTTGCAAGGCAGGTGCTTTGCGCCGTCGGCTTCTATAAACGCCCCATCGGCCTGGTCCATCCAGGCTGCCAACTGGTCCGCCGCAGGGGCGGTCAGCTTACCGCCGGGGGCAGGAGTACCCACCACCGCATAGGAGCTCCGGGCCCAAAGGGCCTGCAGCTGTGCATCGGTCTGGGCCAGAGTGCCGTCGGCAGGGCAAAGAATGTGGGTGGTGGTGGTCACCAGGACCTTCCAGCCCCGGCTGGCACAATGTGCCGCCATAGCATACAGCAGGGTGGTTTTTCCGCCGCCCCCCACCAGGGACACCACATGGCCCTTTTCAGCCAGAAACGGGAACGGAAGCTCCGTCATGCCTTATGAGCCTGGGCCGCAGCCATAGCCACCTGCTCCGGGGTAATGGGCAGCTCATAGAACCGGGTGCCGATGGCATTATAAATGGCGTCGGAAATGGCCGGCAGCGGCGTGTTGATCACCACTTCGCCGATGGATTTGGCTCCAAAGGGGCCGGTGGCCTCATAGCTGCTCTCAAACTCCACCCGGATCTTGCCGATGTCCGTCCGGGCCGGGATCTTATACTGGAACAGCGAGTTTTCTTCCGGGTAGCCGTTTTTGTCGTAGGTGATATTTTCCGTCAGGGTCATGCCCACGCCCTGCAGGATGCCACCCTCTGCCTGCACTCGGGTCAGGTTGGGGTTGATGGGGGTGCCGCAGTCCACGCAGGCGTCAAATTCCAGCACCTTCACCTCGCCGGTCTCAGTGTCCACCTCCACCTCGGCGGCACCTACCATAAAGGGCGGCGGCGACAGAGGCGAAGTGTGGGTCTCGGTGGCTTCCAGGGGCACCATGTGGCCGAACTGGGAGGCAAAGGCGATCTCCGACAGGGTCTTTTGACGAGTGGGGTCAGCACTCTCAAAGACCACCTTGCCGTCAAACTCCACAGCCTCCACCGGGCAGCCCAGCAGCTCCGCACCCAGCTTGCAGATCTGCTCCCGGAGCTTCAGGGCACACTTTTCCGTAGCCTTGCCGGTAACATAGGTGGTGCTGGATGCGTAAGAGCCGGAGTCGTAGGGGGAGGAATCGGTATCGGCACCAAAGACGGTGATGTTGTCCAGGGGGCACTCCAACACCTCAGCGGCGATCTGGGCCAGGGTGGTGTCGCAGCCGGTGCCCATATCTGCGGCACCGATCATCAGGGTGTAGAACCCTTCATCGTTGACCTTCAGGGTCGCACTGCCCACGTCCATATCGGAAATGCCGGAGCCCTGCATGGCCATGCCCATGCCCACAGCACGGACCTTGCCATTGCCCATATCCCGGACAGGGTATTTGTGGTCCCAGTCGATCATTTCCCGTACCTTTACCAGGCAGCGATCCAGGGCACAGCTGGTATTCACGGCACCGTAGTAGGCAGGCATCAGGTCCCCTTCCTGGACGGTGTTCTTCAGCCGCAGGTCCATGGGGTCCATGTTCAGTTTATGGGCCAGCTCGTTCACTGCGGATTCCACAGCAAACAGGCCCTGGGTAGCACCGTAGCCCCGGTAAGCACCGGCAGACATATGGTTGGTGTACACCACGTCGCTGACAAAGCGGAAGGCTTCAGCCTTGCCGTACAGAGGGATGGATTTGTGGCCGGAGAGGCCTACCGTGGTGGGGCCATGCTCGCCGTAGGCACCGGTGTTGGACAGGGTGTACAGGTCGATGCCCTTGACGATGCCCTCCTTGGTGGCACCCAGACGGACGTGCATCTCCATCTCATGACGGGGGGAGGAAGCGATCTGGCTCTCTACCCGGCTGAAGATGATCTTGGAAGGCTTTTTGGTTTTCCAGGTCACAAAGGCCGGGTACACCTCGCTGACAGCAGTCTGCTTGGCACCAAAACCGCCGCCCACCCGGGGCTTTGCCACACGCACCATGGATTTAGGGATGTGGAGAGCGTTGGCGATGTTGCGCCGGGCATGGAACACGATCTGGGTGGAGCTGAGCACGTTCAGCCGACCATAGGCATCAATGGAGCAATAGGTGCGGAAGGTCTCCATCATAGCCTGCTGGCAGGCCTTGGTGTGATACACCCGGTCGATGACCACGTCGCAACCAGCCAGCACAGCGTCGATATCTCCGCTGCCGCACTCGTCGTGGGCGCAGAGGTTCCGCTTGTTGTCGGCCCCCACCGGGCTCAGGCTCTCCCAGTTGTCCTCCGGATGCACCAGAATGGGGTTGTCTTTAGCAGTATGGAAGTCCATCACCGGCTCCAGCACCTGGTACTCCACCTTGATGAGCTTGAGGGCCTTGTCCACGCACTTTTCGTCCTTGCCGGCCACGATGGCCACCACGTCTCCCACAAACCGCACATGGCGGTCAATAAGCAGACGGTCGTAGGGGCTGGCCTCCGGGTAGGTCTGGCCTGCCTGGGTATACCGGCGGCCATCCTGGGGCACGTCCTCCCAGGTAAAAATAGCTTCGATGCCAGGCACCTTTTTGGCTACATCGGTGTGGATGGCCTGGACCATGGCATTGGGGTGAGGCGACCGCAGCAGCTTTACGATGAGGCAGTCCTGGGGGATCACATCATCCATGTATACAGGCTGACCGGTGACCAGCTGCATGGCGTCTTTTTTGCGGTAGGGTTTGTTGATGACGTTCATTCTGCCGCCTCCTTCTGCTTTTTCCAGGCCAGGAAGTTTAGGATGCCCCGCAGCTGGCCCTCGTAACCGGAGCAGCGGCAGAGGTTGCCGGCCAGGTATTCCTTGATCTGCTCTGCGTCAGGGTAGGGGTTTTCCCGGAACAGTGCCAGGGCGTTCATGATAAAGCCCGGGTTGCAAAAGCCGCACTGCTCTGCACCCTGGTCTGCAACAAAAGCACCAAACTCGGCAGCCTCCTCCTGCAGACCCTCCAGGGTGGTGATCTTGTGGCCGTCGGCACGCACTGCCAGCACCGAGCAGGACAGCACCGGCTTGTCATCCAGAAACACCGTGCACAGGCCGCAGTTGGAGGTCTCGCAGCCACGCTTGACGCTGGTGCAGCCCTGGGCACGGACAAAGTCGATCAGCAGGGTGTCCGGTGCCACGTCGGCAGAGGCCCTGGTTCCATTCAACATCAGATTGATCTGCATTTATGCTTCCTCCTGTTCGGCACGATGTTCCAGTTCCTGTGCGGTGCGCCGGACCAGCACTCCGGTCAGGTGGCGGCGGTACTCTGCGCTGCCACGCATATTGGAGCCGGTGACCACCTGCTGCTGCACCTGGTCGGCCAATTCAGCGGCCGGGGCGGCAGACAGCTGGTACAGCACGGCACGCAGAGGCCGTGCACCCACGGCAAACCGATAGTTGCCGTCTGCCAGCCGGGCGGCGGCGCAGGTCAGCACCGGGATGTCGGTCTGGCTGTTTCGCACCGACTGGTAGCAGTAGGCTGCAGCTTCCTTTTTTACGACCAGACGCACCACGATGTCCCGGTCATAGGGCCGCTGTGCGTACTCCTGCAGGGGCACCAGACCTCCCTTGTACAGCTCTACCCAGCAGTCCATGGCCATAAACAGGGTCAGCACATCCGAAAAGCCGAACCGGCTGTAGATGCTGCCGCCCACAGTGGCCAGGTTCCGCAGCTGCACCCCTACGATGTGGCGCAGTGCCTCCCGGACAGCCCCCTGGGTGTAGGTTTCCAGGCCAGGGTGGGTCTCCAGTTGGCGCAGGGTGACCATGGCCCCGATGGAAAACTCCTCCGGGGTTTCCTCAATGGTATCCAGCCCCAGGCCAGACAGGTCAATGGCGGTGCCGACGTTAATGGTTTCCATTTTCAGCCAGATCATGCCGCCCAGAATGCGGTTTTGCTTTTTCTGGTTCAGCTGCCAGGCTTCCTCCAGGCTTTCGGCCCGTTTGTAGTCTCGGATCGTCATCATGTGCAGGTCCCTCTCCTTTTTATCACATTCTACTTTTATTTTATCACAGACACGGATTGCGTTTCAATCTTTGATTGGGGTATAATGGGGAAAATTCGCATGAAAAAGGGGCGGTCTTGTTATGGAACAACCTTTTGCGGTAGGCTGCGTGATCATGGCCTCCGGCCGCAGCACCCGGTTTGGCAGCAACAAACTGCTGGCCCCCTTTGGGGGGCAGCCGCTGCTGTGCCGGGCCTTTGCCGCCACCCACACTCCCCTGGTGGCAGAGCGTGTGGTGGTGACCCGGCACGCCCAGGTGCAGGAGCTGTGCAACGCCCAGGGCATCCCAGTGGTACTCCACGATCTGCCCGGCCGGAACGACACCGTGCGGCTGGGGCTTGCGGCCCTGCTGGAACGGCGCCCGGACCTAGCCGGATGTATGTTTTTGCCCGGAGACCAGCCCTTGCTGCGGACCGAAAGCGTAGAGGCAGTGGTCCGGGCCTTTTACAGCACAAAAAAACGGGATATCTGCCGGCTCTCCTACGGGGGGAGGGTCGGCAGTCCCGTTTTGTTTGGACGCCGTTATTTTGAACCGCTGCAACACCTGCCGGAAGGCAAAGGCGGCAGCTTTTTGATCCGGCAGGATCCGGACGCCGTGCAGGAAGTGCCTGCCGCCAGCCTCTGGGAGCTGGCAGACGCCGACACGCCGGAGGCGTTAGCGCAGCTGGAGGCCCGATTGATGCAGGATCAGAGTTCCTGATCGTTCTTGGGCAGCAGCACGTTCAGCAGGATGGCTACGAAGGCAGCCGGAACAATACCGGACTCACCGCAGATCAGCTGGAATGCATGGGGCGTATTGGCCAGGATGCCGCTGTTGGCACCCATGCCGTAGCCCACACCCAGAGCCACCGACACGATGGTCAGCTGGCGCGGGGTCATCTTTTCCTTGGTGATCAGCTGGATGCCGCTGACCACGATGGACGAGAACATCATAACGGCAGCACCGCCCAGGACAGCCTGGGGCATAATGGAGATCAGAGCACCCAGCTTGGGAATCAGGCCGCACAGGATCAGAAAGACGGCACCGGAAGCCAGAGCCATCCGGTTGACCACCTTAGTCATGGCCACCAGACCCACGTTCTGGCTGAAGGAGGTGTTGGGCAGCACGCCGAACAGAGCGGCAAAGGAGGAGCCCAGACCGTCGCAAATGATGCCGCCGGACAGCTCCTTGTCAGAGGGCTCACGGCTCATGCCGCCCTCCATAACGCCGGAGATATCGCCTACGGTCTCCACAGCGGTGACGATGAACATGATCATCACCGGCAGGATAGCACGCATATCGAACACGACCTTTACGGGCATGAGCTTGGGCATGGCAAACCAGGAAGCGTCAGCCACCTTGCTCCAGTTCAGCACCCACGCCTTGGTGAACTCCACGCCATCGGCGGTGACGCCGGTGGTAGGCAGCACAAAGCCCATCAGGAAGGCGGCAACATAACCAGCCAGGATGCCGATGAGGATGGCGGAGGAGCTGAGGAAGCCGGTGGTCCAGTGCTTGAAGATCAGGATGACCACCAGTACGAACAGGGCCAGCAGCAGGTTTTCCATGGAGCCGAAGTCCTTGGCCTTATTGCCGCCGCCAAAGGAGTTGATGCCCACAGAGATCAGCGACAGACCGATGGAAAGCACCACGGTACCGGTGACCACCGGGGGGAAGAACTTCCGCAGGGGCTTCAGGAAAAAGCCCAGCACGCTCTCAAAAATACCGCCGATGATGGAGGCGCCCATGATGGCACCGTAGGCCAGCACACCGCCGCCCATGGTGCCTACCACACTGTTGAACACCCCGATAAAACCGGAGCTGGTACCCATGATGATGGGCACACCGCCGCCCACGGGTCCGACGGTGAACAGCTGCACCAGGGTGACCACACCTGCCACGAACATGGCACTCTGCAGCAGGGTGACCTGCAGGTCTGCGAACTCACCGCCTGCAATGCCGCAGGCACTGGTGATGATCAGCAGCGGGGTCAGGTTGCCCACGAACATGGCGCAGACATGCTGCAGACCCAGGGGGATGGCCTGCTTCAGGGACATTTTACCGTCGAACTGATATGCAGCCTCTTCGAGCTTGACTTCCTTCAAACGTTCCACTCTCCTCAATCGTTGAATGTTTTTGATGTTTTAAATGCTTTGCAAAAAGCTGGTTCATTATAGCAAAAACGAAAAATGTTGTAAATTAAGTATGACTTTTCCGTGAACTGTCATTTTTCCTCTTTGGGGCTGTTTTTGCCGTAGAAACAGGAAAAAGCAGGAGGTCTGTGCCGGGCCGCACCGGATCATTGGCGGCCTTTTTTGCACAGAATCCCCTGCTTTCTTTCGGAGTTGCTGCAATTTTTGTGCGATATGGAAATTTTACAGTTTCTGGCCTTTTTCGTGCAAAATATACACAAAGGGGCCTGAAAGCCCTGTTTTCAGCCTTCGTCCCCCACATAAGTGAACCGCTGCTGGGTCTTGCCATCCCGGGTCACCAGCTCTGTCCACATAGACACAGGGCGCACCCACAGGCCGCCTTCGCCGTAAAGCTGACGATACACCACCAGTTCTTCCTCGGTCTCGCTGTGCCGGGCCACCCCCAGCACCTCATATTCCTTGCCTTTAAAATGCCGGTAACGCCCCGGCCGGATCTCCTCGCTCATGGTGATTCCTTTCTGTTCCTGTTATCGTTGTGCAAGGCCGTAGTCTGCCAGGCACTGCCGGAGCCCCTGCTGGGTGGTGCTGAACCGGATGCCGTATGCCGCCGCCTTGCTGCCGTCCATTGCCAGGTTCCGGGGCCAGTCCTCTGCCTGGAGCTGCACCGAGATGCCCAGTTCCTGGGCAAACTGCCGGGCCGTGGACACCATATCCTGGGTATTTCCGCTGCCAAAATTGTACACGCTGCCGGGCAGTTCCAGAGCCTTTGGCAGGTTCTGGATCACCTGCCGCACATAGGTCACTCCCCGGTAGTCCTGCCGGGAAAAGGTCACCGTCTCCCCTTGCAGGGCGGCTCGCCACAGGTTCAGCAGCAGGTTGCCCCGGATAGGCAGGCCGTAGCCCGGCAGGTCGTACATCCAACTGGCCCGCAGCAGCACAGCGTCGGGGCAGATTGCCTGTACTTGCTGTTCCATTTCCAGCTTGCCCTGGCCATAGACGTTGGCAGGCTCCAGGGGCAGTGTCTCTGCCAGGGGGCCGGGCCGGGTGACCCCGGCATAGACCTGGTCCGAGCTGAAAGCCACCAGCTTTGCCCCACAGCACCGGGCCGCCCGGGCCACCCACACCGGCAGCTCCACGTTAGCACGCTGGGCCTGTTCCGGGTGCCGGGCGCAGTAGCCGGTATCGGAAAGGGCTGCTGTGTGGACGATGCCCTGGGGCTGCAGCTGCAGGATAGCATTTTGCACCTCTGCCTCTGTGGCAGCGGCCAAAAAGCCCTTAGGCAGCACACACAGCTCTGCCTCTCCCAGGCCCTGCTGGAGGATCCGGGACCCCAGAAAGCCTCCGGACCCGGTGACCAAAATACGCTTCATGGTCCCACGCTCCTTTTCTGAAGGGTAGATGCTATCCGTGTCCCACATCGGTCCTCAAAGGAACAGCTCCAGCCCAAAGACCACAGCGCAGCAGGCCACCGATACCGGGAACAGACCTGCACCACACCAGGCCAGCAGAATGCCCACCACCAGGGCCGCTCCACCTGCCACCGGGCTTTGGGTGGCCTGGAGGATGGCCGGGAAGGTCATGACCGCCAGGGTCACATAAGGCACATAGTACAAAAAGGACTGGATGAACCGGTTGCGGATAGGCTTCCGGATCAAGGTCAGGGGCAGGATGCGGATGGCATAGGACACCAGAGCCATCACTGCAATGTAAAGGTAATTGTTATGCGTCATGTTCTGCCTCCTGCTCTTTTACCGGGAACAGCACGGCTGCCCCACCGGAGATCAGCACCGTCAGCAAAATGGTACGGGTGCCATCGGAAAGGGCACCTACCCCGGGCAGATACTGGCAGGCAAAGCTCAGCCCAAAGCTGAGGGCCACCAGGGCCGCCACTACCCGGCTCTTCCGGGCTGGTGGGATGATGATGGCCAGGAACATTCCATACAGGGCCACGCTGAGGGCACTGACTGCCCGAAGCGGCAGCAAGTTCCCGGCCAGGATGCCGCAGGCGGTGCCGGAGGCCCAGGCAGGGGCAGCCAGCAGGATGGCCCCGTAGGTATAGCAGGGGTTCAGGCAGCCGGGCCGGGCAATGGTGATGCCAAAGATCTCGTCGGTAACATCGTAACCGATGACCAACCGGTGCCAGAAGGGGGTCTCCGGTGCAAAACGCTGGGCCAGGGCGCAGCTCATCAGCAGGTACCGGGCATTGGCAATGAGGGTGATCATGGCCACCTCCAGATAGGTGGCTCCGCTGGCAATGAGGGCAAAGGCGGCATATTCCCCGGCAGAGGCGTTGTTCAGCAGGCTGGCCAGGAACCCCTGAAAGGGGGTGAACCCTGCCTTACGGGCCGCAATGCCCAGGGAGAAGGACACTGCAAAATAACCCAGGGCAATGGGCACCCCATCCCGCATCCCCTGGCAGAACACCGTCCTGCGGAAGGCCCAGGCCGGACGCCCGGTTCCTACCAGGTCCCGGCTCAAGAGCCGATCACTTGTTTCCATCTTCCTTGTTACTCCTTTTCCTTTTTGAATGACAAAGCCTATTATACTCCCACGGCGAGAAAGAAAAAAGAGGCAGTTCCCCAGTTTTTGCCCCGGAACCACGCAAAAAATCGAATTATTTTGCCATTCTGTCCACAAACGCAAGAAAACAGGCAGGTCCAGAGAGCGGACTTGCCTGTTTTTCGTGATTCAGGGCCCCGGCACCAGGAACCGCCGGGCCTGGGGCAGCACCCGGGTGTCGGCCTCCAGGCCATTGGCTGCCAGCATCTGGGCCGGCGGCACATGGAACCGCCGGGCAATGGGGAACAGTTCCTCCCCTGCCTGGGCGTAGTAGATCCGCAGGGAGATCTCCGGGTCCTTGGGGGCCAAGGGGTCTCCCAGGGCAATGCTGCCGATGCCCTGCCGGGGCCGGGAGCCCAGGATAGCCCCCTCTGCCCGGGCGGTAATGGTAACGCTGAGGGTGCCGCCGGTGCAGCTGCACTGGACGTTCTCGGTGCTGAGCCAGCATTCTGGGGTCAGCCGGATATCCGGCGGCACCTCTGCCGGGAGAGGCACTGCCAGGTCCAGGGTCTTTTCGTAGCTTTCCAGCTCTCCCAGACTGTTTTCTGCAAAGGCAGTGGCCACAGCTTTTGCGGTCAGAGCCCAGCCGCTGCCAGTCTGGGTGAGCTGTGCCGGGCCGTAGGACACAAAGCAGGCTCGCAGCAGGGCCCCGGCGTCTGGCAAAGGTCCGGTGCCGGAAAGGGTGGCGGTGGTATCCAGCAGGCACACCAGCTGTTCCGGCCACAGCTCCTGGGGGGTGATCTCCGTCTCAAACCGGGTGGAAAAGGCGTCTGCCGCATACTGCAGCTGATACTCTCGCCAGGCTCGCAGGTGGAGCATCACGTTGGCGGTAAGCTGGCCGCTGGTCTCCTGTTCCCCCTGGGCCAGGGTAAAGCCCACCGGCTCCAGCACACAGAGGCAGCGGCAGTCCTCCGTCAGGCCTGCCACCTCCAGCACCTGCTGGAACCGCAGGGTGACGGCCTGGCTCTGGAGTTCTGATTCCTGCCGGGCACGCCAGGCGCACTGCACCTGCAGTTCCCCCTTGATCACCGCTTTGCCATTAAGCAGCTTGATCTCCCGGACGGCAGCAGTCCCGGCAATGTCCAGCACTGCCGCCGGGGCCTTTGCAAAGGTCAGCTCTCCTTCGGCGGTGACCAGCTTTTCCAGCGCCGCCACACTGCGTACCCCCTGGAGGGTATCCAGCTGCTGCTCTATGCCGCCTTCCGCCAGGGCCGTGATAACCTCGGTCTTGTTCTGGGTGTACACCGACACCACCAGGCTCACGGCCCCTCGCACCTCCATCCGGCGAGGGTTCACCACCCGGCTGTTAAGGTATTCAGTCTGCCCTTCCACCACGGCGGTCCAGGCCGTAAAGGGGAACTCCGGCAATTCCAGCTGCCGGGTAAAGGGCAGCTTTTGCTCTGTCTGGCACAGGCCAGCCCCTTCCTCTCCCTGATAATACACGGTGCACCGCAGATAGCCCTCCAACGTCAGCCGCCCCGGCTGTAGCTGTTTTTGCAGCACCACCGGCCGGGCAAAGCACTTTACCAGCTTGCACACCGAGGGCAGATAATCCGAGACCAGGATCTCGGTCTCCAGGGGCAGCTCTGCCTTTACTGTGCAGGGGGCCCCTGCCTGGGGCATGGTGTCCCGAAAGATCTTCAGCTCCATGGAAATTTGCTCCTTTCCCTGTCCGCATTTACCACAACGGTATGCCGCCAGCCAGGGACTTATGCAAAAAAGCTCCCGTATGGAATTGTCCATACAGGAGCAGTGGGCAGGGTCAGCCCTGCGCTTCTTTGGAGATACCAAAGATCCTGCGTAGCACGCCACACAGGAACTTGGGGCTTTTGAGTACGATGACCTGCATTTGTATCCCACCTTTCGCTCAGATACCACAGTATAAGCAGAGAGGGGCAGGAATGTTCCGGCTTTAGTCCGGCAGGGTCTCCACCACCACCAAGGCACCCTCCCGGGTGGAGATGGTGATGCAGTCGGAGCCTTCGGCGTACTCGTTGCTGACCCCCAGGGGGTAGCTGGCCGTCAGGCAGGCATCCTCCAGGGTATAGTAGGACCCCTGCTCCCACACCCCTTGGGCCTTGCCTTCCAGGGGGAACACCGACAGGTAAAAATACTGCTGCTTGGGGTAGCGGCGGCTCTCCCCGGGCATCACATAGGTGATGCGGGAACGCTCGTCCTGCAGGGTGGCCCGGACCCCTCGCCGCTCCAGCCCCAGGCCGGTGCAGAGGTTTGCCAAGGTATGCTCCAGCCGACGGCCTCCCAGGCCTCCCAGCAGCAGCACCTCCGCAAAGCCCTTTTCCGCAGCCAGCTTGGCCGCGTACTCGGTGTCGGTGTCGTCCTTTACATGGGGCAGGATGACGATATCGTCCCCTTCCTGCTGGGGGCAGGGAGCGGTGTCAAAGTCCCCCACGATCATATCCGGTCTGCAGCCCAGGGGCTCGCAGTTGCGGTAGCCTGCGTCGCAGGCAATGATAAAATCATCCTCTCGCAGCTGGTCTGCCAATGCCGGGGATACCGGGCAGGCCGAAAGGATCACGCACCGTGCCATAACCAAAACCTTCCTTGTTGTTACATTTTGGGACGCTGCCAGTCCTTTACGTCCTTGACTTCCTCATACATGGCGCAATAGCTGTCGTACCGGGTCTGGGACAGCTTGCCCTCTGCCAGGGCCGCCCGGACGGCACAGCCCTTTTCCGAGCGGTGGGAGCAGCCGGTAAACTGGCAGCTGCCCAGGTAAGGCTCAAACTCCGGGAAAGCGTGTTCCAGATTTTCCTTAGGGATAAAGCCTGCCCGGCTGGCCTCCAGGCTTGCAAAGCCCGGGGTATCGGCAATGCGGCCCCCAAAGGCCTCAAAGATCGTTACTTCCCGGGTGGTGTGGCGGCCGCGGCCCAGCTTTTGGCTGATGGCACTGGTCTCCCGGGCGGCGTCCGGCAGCAGGGTGTTCAGCAGGGTGGACTTCCCCACGCCGGAGTTGCCGCAGAAGGCGCAAAGCCTGCCGCTGATCCACTGCCGCACTTCTTCCAGCCCGGCACCGGTGTCGTAGTCGATGCGGATAAAAGGCAGGGTAGATCTTTCATAGGCACTTTCCAGGAACGCAGCCTCTGCCAGGTCCCCTTTGGTGCACACGATCACCGGCTGCACTCCCTTATCCACTGCAATGGCCGACAGCTTATCCAGCACCAGGGTGCTGGGGGTGGGCTGGGTGGTGCTGGCCACCAGAAACAGCACATCCAGGTTGGCCACCGGGGGCCGCACAAAGACGTTTTTCCGGGGGGCGATCTGGGCAATGACCGCTGCGCCATTCTCGGTCTCCAGAGTTACCTGGTCCCCTGCCACCGGGGTGATCTTTTGTTTGCGGAAGATGCCCCGGGGCTTGCATTCCACAATGCCCTCAGGGGTCTTGACGTAGTAGAAGCCGCCAATGCCTTTTACGATATATCCTTCCATGCGCCCCTCCATCAGCCCAGCAGAGAGGCCCACCAGTCGGCCAGGCCGGAGCCGCCGCTGGAAGAAGACGAATCACTGCTGGAGGAAGAAGAGGAAGAGGAGGAACCGCCGCCCCACAGGTTGCCCCACAGGCCGCCCGGGCCCTCGCTGGAGGAGGCAGGCTCTTCGGGTTCCGGCTCCGGGCCGGCACTGACAGTGATGTTGACCCGGCCGTTGAGCTTAACGGTGGAACCGGCGGCCGGGTCCTGACCAATAACAGTACCCTCCGGCTGGCTGCTGTATTCCTCGGTCTGACTGCCCAGGCCCAGGTGATTCTGCACCAGCAGGGTCCGTGCGTCGTCAGCACTCATGCCGATCAAAGAGGGAGCCTTGGTGGTGGTGGCCACCTGGGGGCGGCTGATATACACCACCACCGTGGAGCCGGCCTCCACCTGGGACCCGGCGGCCGGGTCTGTGCGGATCACGGCACCGGAGGCCACAGAGGTGTCCACGGCCTGGGTCACCAGCACCGAGACCCCCAGATCCTTCAGCTGCTGCTCGGCGTCAGCCTGCACATAGTTGGTCAGGTCCGGCACCGTGACATACTGGGTGCCCAGACTGACAGTGAGGGTCACGCTCTGGCCCTCACGGACCGTGCGGCCAGACACCGGCGACTGTTTGTAGATATACCCGGCAGCATAGTTGCTGTTGTACTCCTGCTCCCAGGTAACGCTGATCTGGCCGGAGGCCACCTGGTCCATTGCCTGGGCCTCGGCCTGGGTCATGCCGATATAGTCGTTAAGAGTGATATCGGCCTTGTTGTTCATCAGGTTGGAGGAATCGTTAAGGATCAGCCAGCACAGTGCCATACAGGCCAGGGCAAAGGCAATGGTGATGCCCAGCAGTGCCGGCAGAAAAATGGTGCGGCGCTTGCGCTTGCCGCCTTTTTTCCGGCTGCGGGAGCCGGACTGTTCCCCGGACTGGGGCTGGCGGACGGGACGAGATTCTTTGTTCTGATTCATGGTACGTTTCACCACCTTTTCGGGTGCATCTTCTGTAATATACTGATACTCGAACAGGACCGAGGGGTTCTGCACATAGGTGTCCAGAGCTTCCAGCATCTCCCGGGCGGAAGCATACCGGTTCTGGGGCAGCTTTGCCATGGCCTTTTCGGTGATTTCCACCAGGGCGGCAGGCACCTCCGGGGCGATCTCCCGGAGGGACCGGGGGGTGTCGGAGATCTGCTTGATGGCCACCTCTACGGCGTCGTCGGCGTCAAAGGGCAGATGGCCCGAGAGCATCTCGTACATCATGACGCCTACCGAGTAGATATCACTGGTGCATCCGGTGTCGTCACCCTTGGCCTGCTCCGGGCTGATATAGTGGACACTGCCCATGGTCTTGCCGCTGAGCAGCTGGTTTTCGGCCCGGGAGATCCGGGCGATGCCAAAATCCATCATCCGCAGCTGGCCGTTGTCCAGCAGCATGATGTTCTGGGGCTTGATGTCCCGGTGCACCACGCCGTTGGCGTGGGCATGCTCCAGGGCCTTGAGGATCTGGGAAATAAAGTGCACCGTCTCCCGGCTGGTGAGCTTGCCGCCTCGCTGGTTCAGGTACTCTCGCAGGGTCATGCCGTCCACGTACTCCATGACGATATACTGGAGCTGGTCGTTGACCGAGACGTCGTAGACCTTTACGATATTGGGGTGGTTCAGCAGGGAGATGGCCTTGGATTCGTTTTTAAACCGCCGCACCAGCTCCGGGTCGTGGGTGTACTCCTGCCGGAGGACCTTCACCGCCACCACAGTACCGGCAGGCACCGGGCCGTTCTGCCCTCGCATGACCGCCTTGTAAACGTTGGCCATGCCGCCGGAGCCGATAAGCTCCTGCACCTCGTACAGGCCGTCCAGCTTTTTCCCGATGAGATTATCCATGCTGCACCTCCAGCGGTTCTACCCCCAGCAGCAAGGCCGTGATGTTGTCCTTGCCGCCGTTGTCGTTGGCGGTTTTTATCAGAAGATCCGGCAGATCGTAGAAGCTGCCGGTGGCCAGCAGCTGTTCCAGCTGGGGCCGGGGCACGGCGTTGGTGAGGCCGTCAGAACACAGCAGCAGCACATCCCCCGGCTGCACTGCGATCTGGGTAAACTCCGGGTCCAGGCGGTAATCCACCCCCAGGGCCCGGGTGATGATGTTCTTTTGGGGGTGATGCTCGGCTTCTTCCACCGTGATGGTGCCGCAGTCCACCAGCTCCTGCACATAGGAGTGGTCATGGGTCAGCTGACACAATGCCCCATCCCGGAACAGATAGGCCCGGGAGTCTCCTGCGTGGCACAGGTAGGCCCGGTCGGAGCGCACCAGAACGCACACGGCGGTGGTGCCCATGCCAGCCAGGGACGGTTCCCGGACAGACTGCTGGAACACTGCACGGTTGGCACTGACCAGCGCCCGTTTCAGGAAGGTCTCCTCTTCCCCAGGCAGGCATTTGCTGCCGTAATGCTCCTGGAAGCACCGCTCGATGACGTCACAAGACATCTGGGAGGCTTCCCTGCCGCCCTTAGCTCCCCCCATGCCGTCGCACACCAAGGCCCAGGCCCCATCGCCGGGCAGCAGCCCGGCACGGTAATCGTCCTGGTTATCCTGGCGAACCTGGCCCACATCCGTTTTTCCTGCAAGTTTCATAGGTTTTCTCCCTGTTTATGCCTTCCCGTTCATTTCGTCCCGGCGCAGCTGACCGCAGGCGGCACTGATCTCACTGCCCAGACGGCGGCGCACCGTGGCGTTGACCCCAAGGCTCTCCAGTTTTTGCTGGAAGCGGTGGACGTTGGCGGCGTCGGTGGCCGAATAGGGGCTGCCGTCCACCGGATTGATGGGGATCAGGTTCACATGGGCCCCCATGCCCCGGATCAGGTCTGCCAATTGCTTGGCACAGGCGTCGGAATCGTTGACCCCTCGCACCATGGAGTATTCAAAGCTGACCCGGCGCCCGGTGGTCTCCTGATACCGGCGCACTGCAGGCATCAGCACCTCTACGGGGTAGGCGTCGTTCACCGGCATCATGCCGCTGCGGATCTCGTTGTTGGGAGCGTGCAGCGACACCGAAAGGGTCAGCTGTAGCTTTTTTTCTGCCAGCAGGTCGATCTTGGGCACCAGGCCGCAGGTGGAAAGACTGATGTTCCGCATGCCGATGTTGACGCCCTCCGGGGAGGTGATGTTCTCCAAAAAGCGCATCACCTCGTCAAAATTGTCCAGAGGCTCCCCAATGCCCATGAGCACGATGTGGGAGATGCGCTCCCCGATATCCCGCTGGGCGGTGTAGATCTCAGCGCAGATCTCGCCGGCTTCCAGGTTCCGCACCCGGCCTGCCTGGGTGGAGGCGCAGAAGCGGCAGCCCATGCGGCAGCCCACCTGGGTGGACACGCAGACGGTGTTGCCGTAGTGGTAGCGCATGACCACCGTTTCAATGCAGTTGCCGTCGGCCATCTGCAGCAGGTATTTTACCGTGCCGTCCTTGGCCTCCTGCCGCCGCTGGATCTTAGGGGCTGCAATATAAAAGTTCTCCTCCAGGGTAGCCAGCAGGGTCTTGGGCTGGTCTGTCATGGCCGAAAACTCGGTGACCAGCTTCTGGTGGACCCAGTGGAAGATCTGCTTGGCCCGGAAGCCGGGCTGCCCCAGCGCCTTGAGCTCTGCAGAGAGCTCTGCCAGCGTCAGAGAGGAAATACAGCGTTTTTGTTCCATTGTGTTCTCCTATTGATGAATACGAACCAGTGCCCCGGCCCATTGCACCTTACTGTGCTTTTTGCAGGGCGCAGAGGAAAAACCCGTCCATGCCGGTGCGTGTGGGCACCGAGAGGGCCCCATATTCCGTGACAGTCATGCCGGCCGGGAACGCCACCGCCGGGGTCACCACGCAAAACTCGGGGTGACGCTGCAAAAATGCCCGGATCTGGTGCTGGTTCTCAGCAGGGTCCATGGTGCAGGTGGAGTAGACCAGCCGCCCCCCGGCCTTCAAAAGCCGGGCCGCTGTATCCAGAATGGCCGCCTGGGTGGCCAATAATTCAGCCTGCCGGGCCGGGTCCAAGGTCTTGTAGCGGAGATCCGGCTTTTTGGCCAGGATCCCCAGGCCGCTGCAGGGCACATCCGTCAGGATCCGGTCTGCCTGAGGCAGGGCCGGGTTGGGTTTTGTGGCGTCGTTGCACAGGGCCTTTACGCAGGTAAAGCCCATGCGCTCCACCCCAGAGCGGATCAGGCCCACACGGTTCTCCGCAGCATCGCAGCTGTAGAGGGTTCCGGTATCCTGCATCTGCTCTGCCAGCAGCAGGGTCTTGCCGCCGGGGGCAGCGCACAGGTCCAGCACTGTGTCCCCGGGCTGGGCCTCTACGCAGAGAGCTGCCAGCTGGCTGGCCTGGCCCTCCACATGATAGTACCCCTGCCGGAACAGCTCCTGGTCTGCCGGGCTGCCCTCGAACCGGGCCAGCACACTGCCGGGCACCACCCCGGGCTGGGCCTGGACCCCCAGGTCTGTAAGCATCCGGCACAGGCTGGCGGCGTCGGTCTTGAGGGGGTTGGCCCGGAGGCTGGTAAGGCCGCTGTCTGCCGGACGCTGCAGGATGTCCAGTGCTTCGTCGGGGTAGTTGGCCTGCAAAAACTGCGCCACATCCCGGCCTGCGGAGCCCAGCACCATGAGCCGCTGAAGCGCATCGGCAAAGACCGCTGTGGTCAGATCATAGTTACAGGCACGGCGCAGCACCGCATTGACCAGGCCCGAGGCACTGGATTTTTTAAAGATCCGGGTCAGCTTTACCGCTTCGTTGACGGCAGCAGACACCGGCACCTGCATATACCGGGCCTGGGCCAGGGCCGAACGCAGGATCTCCCGTACCGGGGCATCCAGCTTTGCCAGGCCCTTGGGCAAAAACTGCTCCAGGATGTAGTCCAGGGTGCCCCGGTGCTCCAGCACCGTGTAAAAAATGGCACTGGCAAAGGCTTTGTCACGGCCCTCCAGCTTCTGGCGTTTCAGCTCTGCATCCAGCACCAGGTTGGAAAAGCCATCCTGCTCCTGCCGCACCAGGGCGGCCACTGCCGCCGCCCGGGGATTGGCCCCCATCAGAGGACATCTCCTGTCTTTAAGCGCAGACCTGCCCCAAAGGCGGTGCCGTCCATGGGCTTTTTGCCCTCCGGCACCACCTGCAGCAGCTGGATCGCACCCTCACCGCAGGCCACGGTCAGGGGCTTGGTGGCCAGCACAGTGCCCGGGGCCTCCCCCTGGGAGGCCGCCACACGGCAGGCATTGACCTTGAGCTTTTTGCCCCCGGAGGTGACGAACCAGGCCCCGGGCCAGGGGTTCATGCCCCGGACCCAGTTGTGGATATGGTCGGCAGACTCCGTCAGCTGGAACTGGGCCATCTCCTTGCTGAGCATGGGGGCCAGGCTGGCGTTCTGGTGGTCCTGGGGCTGCGGCGTCAGGGTCCCGGTGGCGATCTGAGGGATCACCTGGCACAGCACCCGGGCCCCCACAGCCGTGACCCGGTCAAACAGCTCTCCGCTGGTCTCCTCCGGGTCAATGGCCATCTTTTCGCAGCAAAGCACATCGCCGGTATCCAGGCCCTCGTCCATCTGCATGATGGAGACTCCGGTCTCGGCGTCACCGTTCAGCACAGACCACTGCACCGGTGCACTGCCCCGGTACTTGGGCAACAGCGAAACATGGAGGTTGATGCAGCCGTACTTGGGGATGCTCAGCACACTGACCGGCAGGATACAGCCATAGGCCACCACCACGATCAGCTCCGGGGCCAGGGCACGGATGGTATCATCCTGGCTGCCGTCCCGGAGGGTGCGAGGCTGGAACACCGGGGTGCCGTGGGCCAGAGCCACATCCTTTACCGGAGGTGCCGTCAGCACCTGCTTGCGGCCCACCGGCTTATCCCGGCGAGTGTATACGGCGCAAATGTCATGGCCGGCGGCATACAACGCCTGGAGGCACTCGGCAGCAATATCCGGAGTGCCCATAAACAAAACACGCATTACTTGTTTCCTTTCGCCTCACGGGCAGCCTGCTTGCCCTCCTCGGTGTCCTCGTAGAAGAACTCGCTGGACTCCATGATGGTGATGCCGTCCAGATGGTCGTTCTCGTGCTGGATGCACCGGGCCAGCAGGCCCTCTGCCTCCAGCTCGAACCACTCACCGTGGCGGTCCTGAGCACGGACCTTTACGGCAGCAGGACGGGTGACGGCACCGTTGTGCCCCGGGAAGGACAGGCAGCCCTCGTAGGCCGTTTCCTCGTCCTCAGACACTGCCAGGATCTCGGGGTTCACAAAGTCGATGAACTTGTACTCATAGTCTGCCGGGATCTCCTCCGGGGCGTCGGTGGTGTCCCACACCACGAACAGGCGGCGCAGCATACCCACCTGGGGGCCTGCCAGACCCACGCCGTCGGCGGCGATCATGGTCTCACGCATATCATCCAGCAGGGTGGCCAGGCGGTCGTCAAAATTGGTGACAGGGCGGCACACCTTGTTCAGGATGGGGTCGCCTTCTTTTACGATATTGCGGATTGCCATAGAGAGTACCTCCAAAATTTCAGATATCGCCGTCCGAGTGCAGGTCTACCGCTACGGTAGCCTTGGACGGCAGTTTTTCTTTTTCGTACCATTCCAGCGTACTGCGTACCAGGTCCCGGAAGCGTCGGTCGTTGCGGCACTTGACGGTGAGCTTGTAGCGGTAGCTGTCGTTGATCTTTTCAATGCTGCCGGGGGTAGGGCCCAGCACTCGCAGGGGCAGGTCCGGCTGCTTTGCCGCCTGCTGCCCCAGCAAAGCGGCAAACCGGGCGGCGGCCTGGGCCACATCCTTTTCCTTGGGCCCGGCAAAGCCTATGACGCACAACCCACAGAAGGGCGGATACAGGCCCAGCTTGCGGTATGCGATCTCCTGCTCAAAAAAGGCGTCGTAGTCCTGGGCCGCTGCAAGGTTCAGCACCGGGTTGTCCGGGTCGGTGGTCTGGATGATGGCAAAGCCCGGGTCCTTAGCCCGGCCGCTGCGGCCCACCACCTGGGTGATGAGGCTGAACACGTTCTCGTAGGTGCGGAAGCCCTGGGCAAACAACAGCGAGTCGATGCCCAGCACCCCCACCAGGGTCACGTCCTCAAAATCCAGCCCCTTAGCCACCATCTGGGTGCCCACCATGATATCGTACTCGTGGTGGGCAAACCGGGCCAGCAGCTTTTCGTGGGCGTCCTTGGCGGCGGTGGAGTCCTGGTCCATCCGCAGCACCCTGGCCTCCGGGAACAGCTTGGCCAGCTCCTCCTCAGCCTTCTGGGTGCCAAAGCCCCGGTACTGCAGCTTGCTGCCGCAGGTGGGGCACACCGTGGGGGGTGGGTCCATCTGGCTGCCGCAGTAATGGCACAGCAGCTTGTGGCTGGATTTATGGTAGACCATGGGCACGCTGCACTTGGTGCACTTCAGCACTTCCCGGCAGTCCTCGCACTGGGCCATGGTCTGGTAGCCCCGGCGGTTCAGCAGCAGGATGGTCTGCTTTTTGGCCTCCAGGTTCCGGCGGATGGCATCCTCCAAGGCCAGGCTGATCTCCCGGGGGTTGCCAGCGGCCAGCTCTGCTCGCATATCCACCATCTGCACCTGAGGCAGCGGATTGCCGCCGTAGCGTTTGGTAAGCTGCACCAGCTGGGTGCGGCCGTGGCTGGCGGCGTAAAAGCTCTCGGTGCTGGGGGTGGCACTGGCCAGCAGCAGCAGTGCGCCGTTTTCTGCCGCACGCTGCCGGGCTACCTCGTGGGCAGAGTACCGGGGCGCCGATTCCGAGCGGTAGGTGTGCTCCTGCTCCTCGTCCACGATGATCAGGCCGATGTTCTCCAGGGGGGCAAAGATGGCACTGCGAGTGCCCACCACAATGTCGGCTCCCCCGTCCTGGATCATCTGCCACTGCAGCAGCCGCTCGGTGTGGTTGAGGGCCGAGTGCTGCACCGCCACCCGGCGGCCAAACTGGCCCTTGAGCCGCAGGATCATCTGGGGGGTAAGGCTGATCTCCGGCACCAGCACCAGGGCTTTGCGGCCCAGCTCCAGGCACCGGGCAATGAGCCGCAGAAACACCAGGGTCTTGCCGCTGCCGGTAACGCCGTAGAGCAGCGCAGAATGGGGGGCCTGGTCCTCCAGGCCCGGCAGCAGGGCGTCATAGGCTGCCTGCTGCTCTGCTGTCAGCTGCACCGGATCGTTTTGCAGCGGAATAGACGAATACAGGTCGATGGATTTGTTCACCTTGCTGCATTCCACCACGCCTTTGGCGCAGAGGTTATCCAGCACCGCCCGGGTCAGGCCCTTTTCTTCCAGCTCTGTCTGGGTACGGGGGCCGCCCCCCAAAAGGGCCACGGCTGCCAGCTGCTTGGCAGTGGGCTTAGGCTTGGCAGGCAGGGTGCCCACCAGCCGATAGGAATTTTCCGTATGCCGGGTCAGCTGCTTTTGCAGCACCGGGGTAACGCCGTCGGCGGCCACCGCAGGCTTGTACTGGGCCCCGTAAGGGATCACCGCCTTGACCGCCTCGTAGTAGGTGCAGAAGGTGCGCTCCTTCAGGAAGTGTACCAGCCGCAGCAGCTCCGGGGTCAGGCAGGCCGACGCCGGGGCCACATCAAACAGGTATTTGAGCTTGGAGTGCTCCGGCTCTGCATCGCAGGCCAGCACCACCCCCATACGGGCCCGGCTGCCCCGGCCAAAGGGCACCAGTACCATGCTGCCCAGGCGCACCTGGCCCTGATGCTCCGGCAAAACGGCGTAGGTATACAGCTTATCAAAATGGAAGGTTGCGTTGCTGACGGCAACGCCTACCGTTTTGGGCATGGGTCCTGCTCCTTCAACGATTTATTCTCCCAGGCCGGCACGCTGGCAGATCACCTGATACAGGGCCTGGGCGCAGGTATCCACCTGGTCGTTCACCAGCTTCAGGGTGAACTTGTCCTGCTGGGCCAGCTCCTCCTGGGCCGTAGCCAGACGCTCCCGGATGCTGTCCTCGGTCTCAGTGCCCCGGCCACGCAACCGACGCTCCAGTTCTTCTGCAGAGGGGGGCAGCAGGAACACGGTGGTAGCCCCGGGGAACATCCGGCGGATGTTGGCAGCACCGTGGACGTCGATGACCAGCACCACCACCTTGTGGGCCTCCAGCCGCTTTTCCACCTCAGATTTCAGGGTGCCGTAGTAGTTGCCGTTGTAGAAGTTATGCTCCACCACCTGGTCGGTGTCCATCAGATGCTGGAACTGCTCCTGGGTGCGGTAGTAATAATCCACACCCTCCTGCTCCCCGGGACGGGGGCTGCGGGTGGTGGCAGAGACGGTCTTTTCGATCTCCGGGTGAGCCTCACGCAGGGCCTTGACCACGCTGTCCTTGCCGGTGCCTGCTGCGCCGGAGACCACAAAAAGATATTTATCATTCGCCATGAGTTTGTTCCTCCTCAGTTGTCAGTTTGCTCTCCTGGCCTGCCGCACGGTTGGCCACCGTTTCCGGCTGAAGGGCCGAGAGCACCACATGATCGGAATCCATGATGAGCACTGCCCGGGTACTGCGGCCATAGGAGGCGTCAATGAGCATTCCACGCTCCCGGGCTTCTTTGACAAGACGCTTGACCGGTGCCGAATCCGGGCTGACCACAGCCACCACCCGGCCTGCACTGACCATGTTGCCAAACCCAATGTTGATCAGCTTCATACATTCCTCCGAGCTTTTTGCCCATCACTCCAGGTTCTGGATCTGCTCCCGGATCTTTTCGATCTCTGCTTTCATATCCACCACGATCCGGGTGATGTCCAGGTCCTGGCACTTGGAGCCAATGGTATTGGTCTCACGGTTCAGCTCCTGGGTGAGGAAGTCCAGCTTACGGCCCACCGGCTCGTCCATCTGCAGGATCTCCCGGTACTGGGAGATGTGGCTCCGCAGCCGGACCGTCTCCTCGTCCACAGCGGTCTTATCTCCAAAGATAGCCGCCTCTGTCAGCACCCGGGCGTCGTCGATGTCCCGGTCCTCCAGGATGACCTTGAGTTTCTCGTACAGGCGGTTGGTGTAGGCCTCCACCCGGCCTGCACTGAGGGCTTCTACCTTACCCACACAGGCCTCCAGGGTGTTCAGGCGGTTTTCCACGTCGGCCTTCATCTTGGCACCCTCGGCGGCACGCATTTCCACAAAGCGGTCCAGGGCCTGGGCCGTAACAGCCGAAACGTCGGCCCACAGCTGCTCCTCGTCCACGTCTGCATGGCGAGTGGCCAGCACGTCCGGGAACCGGGTCAGGGCCCCTGCGGAAATATCGTTCTTGACTCCCAGCTGCTCCGAAAGTTCTCGCATGGCCTGCTGGTAGCTGCGGGCCAGCTCCATGTTTACCGTGACCACCGTGTCGGCGGCGTCCACGTTCTGGAGGGTCATGCTCAGCTCCACCTTGCCCCGGGAGATCTGCTCGTTCAGCTGCTTTTTCAGGCGGCTGTCCAGGTAATTACAGGTGCGTGGAATGCGGGAGGAATACTCAAAGTAACGGGAGTTGACGCTCCGCAGCTCCACCGTGATCTCACGGCCATTGCGTACTGCGGTGCCTCTGCCGAAACCGGTCATGCTTAAGATCATAGGTTCTCCTTTTTCCCTGTGTGTTTGCGTACAGTTTCCGGTATATGTATCCGCTTTGGGCACATAACCCCATGTTACGATACATATAGCATCATTTTACTATTCTTTGGGGCAAAATTCAAGGTGCGGAACAAAATGCCCCGGCAGGGTCTGTAAAAAACGAACCCGTCGGGGCAAGGATAGGGCTTTAATTGGTCTTGTAAACACAGGTGACGCTGGTGTCCAGCAGATCAGCGTTCAGCAGGGTCTGCTCCACCCAGTGGATGTTATCGCAAATGGTGTCCAGGGATACCTCATATTCCTTGGCAACGCTTTCCATGCTGCGGTACTGGCAGCGGTAGATCAGGGTAAGCACCAGTTTATCGGTCATGCTGATCTTGGTGAACCGGGGCTTGCGCTTGTGCTCCCGGGCATAAGCCTCCTCCAGGGCCTGCAGCATCTGGGAGAACTCACCCCTGGTCACCCCCAGGGTGCGGCGGAACTCACGCTCCTGAAATTCTGCAAGCTGCTGTTCTGTGATGCGACCCATGCAACATCCTCCTTTGTCTCCAGCCTCCGGACGCAACTGCGCCCAGCTTTTTCCTTTTATGTTGTTCTATTATATAGAGGCAGCCCGGGCAAGTCAATGCGTTGGGGAGATATCCGACGATTTCCCGGAGAATGCCCGGAGACTGTGCCGGAGAATGCCTGCATAACACAAAAGCCTCCCGCTTTGACACGGGAGGCCTGAAGGATCATTTTATAGATCAGACGGGGTGGGACTGGTTGGTGTAGTCCACATGATCGCCGTCCACGCCCTGCTTTTTGGCATTGCGCTTGTCGAAGAACTTGGGTGCCACCTGGGGGAACATTGCGTAGGTCAGCACGTCCTCCTCCTGGGTAGCCCACTTAGCGGCCTCGGCCTTCAGCTTGTCCATCTCAGGAGCCAGGGTGTCGGCAAAGCGGCAGGTGATGGGCTGCTCGTCGCCCAGGATCTTCTTGGTGAACTCGGGCTTGATGGGAGCAGGAGTCTTGCCGTAGTCGCCGTGGACCAGGCCCTTGAACTCCTTGGTGACCATCTTGTAACGCTCGCCCAGGATGACGTTGAACACAGCCTGGGTGCCAACGATCTGGCTGGTGGGGGTGACCAGCGGAGGATAGCC
>CAKSXW010000008.1 GCA_934518555.1 uncultured Faecalibacterium sp.
CGGTCCCAGTCGCAGCTGCTGCCCAGCTTTTTCAGCTGGCTGACGATGCGGTTGCCGTACTTGGTCTTCCAGGCCCAGGCACGGTCCAAAAAGCCGTCACGGCCCACCATCTCCTTGGTCAGGCCCTCGGCACGCATGGCCTCCACCACCTTGGCCTCGGTGGCAATGGAAGCGTGGTCGGTGCCGGGCACCCACAGGGCAGCGTAGCCCTGCATCCGCTTGGTGCGGATCAGGATATCCTGCATGGTGTTGTCCACGGCGTGGCCCATGTGGAGCTGGCCGGTAACGTTGGGAGGCGGCATCACGATGGTGTAAGGCTTTTTGTCCGGGTCAGCCTTGGTGTGGAAGTAGCCGCCGTCCAGCCATGCCTGGTAGATCCGGTCCTCCACCTGGCTGGGATCGTACTGCTTTGCAAGTTCTTTCATAGGATCCTCCAATCGATCTTGATACGGTGGGACGAAAAAAGCCGCCCCACGGAACGTTCCATGGGACGGCTGTAATTCAACATACCGCGGTACCACCCAAATTGCACAGAAAAAATCTGTGCCCCTTGATGCCCCGGTAACGTGGGGCAGCCCCGAAAGCGGCTACCCGATACGGCTCACCGCTCCTGCTCCAAAGTGACAGCACGCCGCCCAGCCCTGCCGGGTTTTCAGCTGCCCCCGGCTCTCTGGATGGTCCCAAACGACGCACACTCTTTTTCATCGCATTTATAAAAAGAATATAGCGTTTTTTGTGCGCTTTGTCAATCGGTTTTTCAGGATTCCTCCAGCACTTCCTGCCGCAGCCGGGCCAAAAGCCGCTCCATCAGGGCCACCCGGTTGAAGGGGGTCATCAGGTAAAAGCCGTCGGCATAGGGCAGCACCGCCTTTGCTGCCTGCACCGAGATCTCCAGCCCCAGCTGCTCCCCGGCCTCCCGGTCCAGCCCGGCAAACTGCTGGATGATGGCGGCGTCCACATGGATGCCGTTGACCTCGTTCTCCATAAAAATGGCGTTGCGCTGGCTCACCACCGGCAGGATGCCTGCCAGGATCTTGGCCTCCGGGCCCAGGGTCCGCCGGGCGGTTTTCAGGTTCTCCACCGCCTGGGCCGACAGCACCGGCTGGGTCAGAAAGCCTGTCATGCCGCTTTCCAGCTTTTCCGCTGCCCGGCGCAGCTCCACCTCAAAGTTCCGGGCGTTCAGGTTCAATGCCCCAAACACCGTCATGGGGCCGGGCATCTCCCGGCCTTCTCCTGCCAGGGAGACGATGTACCGGGCCAGCTTCCGGGAGTTGAACTGGTACACGCTTTTCACCTCATCCCGTTCGGCGGTGGGGATGGGGTCTCCGGTAATGGCCAGCACCTCCCGGACTCCCTCGGCGTAAAGCCCCAGCAGCAGGGCCTTGGTGGCGTTAAGGTTCCGGTCCCGGCAGGTCATGTGGGGCAGGGTGGGCAGCCCCAGCTCCCGGTGCACCCGGCAGGCCACCAGAGAGGAGTCCATCCGGGCCCGGGCAATGGGGCAGTCCGCCACGGTCATCAGGTCCACCCCGGCAGCCTGGAGCCGCCGGGCCCCCTCCAGGTATCCCGTCAGGTCGGCATCCTTGGGGGAATCCAGCTCCACTGCCAGCACCTTTTGGCCTGCTTTCAGTTTTTTCAAAAAGGCGTCCTCTTTTTCCACCTCCGGCTTGCTGACGGTGGAAACTTTGGCCTCTGGTGCCTGGGGCAGCGGCTGAGGCAGGGCCTCCAAAGCCTGCCGCAGGGCCGCAATGTGGGCAGGGGTGGTGCCGCAGCAGCCTCCCAGCACCCGGACCCCCCGGGCAGCCAGCCCTGCCAGCTCCTGGGCAAAATATTCCGGCTTGCCCTGGTACTGCACCCGGGTCCGGGTCACCACCGGGTACCCGGCATTGGGCATTACCGACAAGGGCAGGCCCACGTCTCCCAACTGGCCCACCAGGCTGCTCATGGCACCGGGGGCCGACACGCAGTTGAGGCCCACTGCATCCACCAGGCCGCTGTGGGCCATGCGCCGGGCCAGGGCGGTGCAGTACTGGCCCTCCCGGGTGTAGCCGTCCGGCAGCACCGCAAAGGACACCAGCACAAAGGCCTCCGGCACCTGCTCCTTGATGGCCCGGGCAGCCTCCACCACTCCGGCGTCGGTGCTCAGGGTCTCAAACAAAAAATTCTTGGCTCCCAGGGCCGCAAACCGCAGCGCCACAGCGGTGTACACCTGGGCCGCAGGCTGGGCCTCGGTGTCCGGGGCCGGGCCCAGGTCTGCAAACACAGCCGCCCCCTCCGCTGCCTCCACCGCCAGACGCCAGCCAGCCTCTGCCAGGGCCTCCCACTGGGGGTCGCCCCCGGCCATCATCCGGGGCAGGCCGAAGGTGTTGGTCTTGAGGGCGTCGGCACCGGCGGCCCGGTAGGCCCGGTGTACTGCCAGAATGCCCTCCGGGTCGGTCAGGTTGGCCTGCTCGCACTCCTGGCCGGGCTTTCCTTTATAGTAGGTTCCCATGCCGCCATCCAGCAGCAGGGGACGGGTTTTCAGGATCTCATGCACATCGTTCATGTTGAAGTTCTCCTTTTTTCACGGAACTCTGGAGCTTTAGTTTAATGCACAAAAGCATTCCGGTCAAGAGTTTTTCTGCCGGACGCTTGCGGCCCGGCAGATTTTGTGCTATCCTATGCGTAACTTTCAACACGAGAGGAGTGTGAAGATCATGCGTCATGCAGGGACCCAGGTGATCCGGACCCAGCGGCTTTTGCTGCGCCCCCTGACCCCCCAGGATGCCGGGATGATGTACCGCAACTGGGCCAGCGACCCGGCGGTGACCCGGTATCTGCGGTGGGAGCCCCACAAAAGCGAGGCCGAGAGCCGGGAGCTGCTTTCTGCCTGGAGCATCCTGTACCGGAACCTGGACTACTACCAGTGGGCCCTGGTGGAAAAGGCCACCGGCCAGGTGTTTGGCAGCATCAGCATCTTTACCTCCTCCAGTGTGGAGCCGGACCGGGACCCCTGGCCCGGCTTTGACCACAGCAACGGCGTGTGGGAGGTGGGCTACTGCATCGGCCAGGCCTGGTGGAACAAGGGCTTTACCACCGAGGCTCTGAAGGCGGTTGTGGACTACTGGTTCCGGAACACCGACAGCAGTTGGCTGGCTTGCAGCCACGCCCTGGCAAACCTTGCCAGCGGCCGGGTCATGCAGAAAGCAGGCTTTGTTTACGACCACGAGGCAGAATATCACAAATTTGACGGCACGGCAGTGCCCTGCCGCTGCTACGCATTAAAAAGAGAGGTTTTATTTTGAGCGAACTTTACGATATCCTGGTGGAAACGCCCCCCACAAAGGTGATCTTACTGGCCCTGGACCAGGGCCTGTGGGACTGCGACCGCAGCCTGGCAGAGCTTTCGGCCCTGTGCCAGGCCAACCACATGGAGGCGGTGGCCCAGGTGACCCAGAAGCGTCAGACCCCGGAGACCGGCATCGTGCTGGGCAGCGGCAAACTGGAGGAGGCCAGCCTGGCCGCCCAGGAGCTGGGGGCAGAGTGCGCCGTGTTTGACGGGGAGCTGACCGGCAGCCAGATCCGCAACATCTCCAACGCCCTGGGGGGCCTGGAGGTCATCGACCGCACCATGCTGATCCTGGAGATCTTCCGCAGCCGGGCCGTTACCAACGAGGGCAAGCTGCAGACCGAGCTGGCCCTGCTGCGCTACCGCCTGCCCCGGCTCCAGGGCATGGGAGAGGCTTTGAGCCGTCAGGGCGGCGGCGGTGGCGGCGGCGGCGGTGCCCGTCGTGGTGCCGGCGAGACGAAGCTGGAGCTGGACCGCCGCCACGTCCACGCCCGCATCGACGCCCTGGCAGAAAAGCTGGCGGAGATGGAAAAACGCCGGGGCGAGAGCCGCAAGGCCCGGGCCAAGACCGGGATGCCGGTGGTGAGCCTGGTGGGCTACACCAATGTGGGCAAATCCAGCCTGATGAACGCCCTGTGCGGCCCCAGTGTGGCGGAGGCAGATATGCTGTTTGCCACCCTGGACCCCACCAGCCGCAAGCTGGTGCTGCCCAGCGGCATGGCCGTGCTGCTGGTGGACACCGTAGGCTTTGTGTCCCGGCTGCCCCACAACTTGGTGGAGGCCTTTAAGTCTACCCTGGAGGAGGCCGCCTGGTCCGACGTCATCGTCCGGGTGGCAGACGCCGGGGACGACCAGCGTGAGGAGCAGCTGGCCGTCACCGACGAAGTGCTGGACGGGCTGGACTGTGCCGACATCCCCCGGCTGACGGTGTACAACAAGTGCGACAAGCCCAACGCCCTGCAATTTGACCCGGACATCCTGCTGACCAGTGCCAAGACCGGCTACGGCCTGGACACCCTGCTGGCCAAGCTGGATCAGGTGCTCAGCGACCGGGTCCACACCCTCCGGGTGCTGCTGCCCTACGATAAGCTGGGCCTGGCAGCCCCCATGCGGGAACGGGGCAGCGTGCAGGTGGAGGAGTACCGGGAGGATGGCCTCTACCTGGAGGGCATCGTCAAGACCGAGGATCTGCACTGCTTTGAGGGGTATCTAGTCTGAGTGGGATCCTTATTTTGAGAGAGCGCAAGCCCGGAAAGTCTGCGGACCTTCCGGGCTTGCCTTTTCACAGGCAAGTTCATTGCTCCCTGCTGCTCTCTTTTTGGGAAAAGCCGTTCCCTACCAAAGAAAAAAGCCCCAACAAACACAAAAACCCGCCTGGCAGCGGGTTTTTGTGTATAGAGGGGTGGGAAAGTATATAAAGTGGTGAATCTCACAGTTCAAAAGGCAGGCTTTTTGCGCTATGCTGCCTTGCATGATGTATTATACGCCTTTTTCTTTTCTTGTCAAACGAAATTTCCGGCTTTTGCTTTAAAATAAGTCTTTACTTTTCCGGCAAAACTTTATATAATTAACACAAAGCGAAACAAAACTCAGACTTTTCGTTCTTTGTAGGATTGCAACAATAATAAAACTTTACTTTCAAAAAATTTTATACATTCCAATATATTTTAAAAGGAGACTTTTCCTATGGATGATCTGGACCGCAAGATTCTCTCCCTTCTGGCAAAAAACGCACGGATGCCCGTCAAAGAGATCGCCGAGCAGGTCTCGCTGACCAGCCCTGCCGTCTCCAGCCGCATCCACAAGCTGGAGACCGACGGCATCATCAGCGGCTACACCGTCACCCTGAACCGCCCGGCGGACCGGGTGTATGTGGACGCCCTCATCAGCCTGTCGGTGGCCCCCTCCAAGCAGGACGCCTTTGTGGAGCTGCTGCAAAACAGCAAAGAGGTGCTGCAGTGCTACCACGTTACCGGTGCCTATACCTTTTTAGTAAAAGTCAGCTGCGGCAGTATGCCCCAGCTGGAGCACCTGATCCTCCAGTTCCAAAAGCTGGGCACCACCAGCACCCAGATCATCCTTTCTACCCCGGTGAACCACGGGGAGCTGGAGGCTCTGATGCTGTGATGCCCCGGGCCTTGTCATAGAACTGTTACAATTTTCCTGCAATCCCCGGAGGCCCTGGTTCGTGTTTGGGATAGCAGGCGCAAAACTGCACACACTACCTGCAGCACACGCCGGACTGAAACCATCCATGAAAGGAACCAACTTATGAAACGAATCATCGCCGCCCTGCTGGCAGGGCTGACCCTGTTTGCTCTTGTAGGCTGCTCCGCTGGCAGCAAAGCCGACTCCTCCACCCCCAAGGATTATTCTCAGATCCTCCACGATGCCCGTAACGACGAGGACAACGAGTACGATATGATCTTTACCAAGGGCGAGGACGGCAAGTTCACCGCCATTGACGGCTTCAGTTCTGAGTATGAGGCCGACCAGCTCCACGAGGAGATCCGGGACCTGCTGCTGCCTCCCCTGAACCTGGAGGAGGATATGTACACCAGCTTTGCCGCCTCGGTGTCCTCCATGATGGTCCGCAGCTACGCCGTGGCCATCGTAAAGCCTGCTGAGGGCAAGACCGACGCCGTAAAGGAGGCCCTGGAGGCCTATGTGACCAGCGAGCAGCAGTCCATGGAGCACTATCTGGAGGATCAGTACCAGATCGCCAAGGCTGCCACCGTTACCGTAGCCCCCACCGGCGAGGTGATCCTGGTCTGCGCTGAGGACCACGACACCCTGCTGGCTAATATCGAAAAGGCTCTGGCAGCCTGATCTGCCCAGCCTACCGCCGCATCCCACCAGGGATGCGGTTTCTTTTTGTGCCGGGTTGTGCTATACTAACGCTGGATAGCTACATCCGCAGGAGAACTACTATGTGCAAAGCAACCATCGTCATCCCCAACATCAACGGCAAAGGCTGGCTGAAGGATTCCATTGAATCCATCTACGCCCAGACCGAACAGAGCTTTCAGCTCATCGTGGTGGACAACGGTTCCACCGACGAAAGCCTGGAGCAGGCTCGCAGCTACTGCAGCCGCCCCAACTTTACCCTTATAGAAAACGGCACCAACACCGGCTTTTCTCACGCTGTGAACCAGGGCATCGCCCTGGCCCAAAGCCCCTATGTGGTGCTGTTCAACAACGACGCCTTTGCAGAGCCCCAGTGGCTGGCAGAGCTGCTCCGCACCGCCGACACGGACCCCCGGATCTTTGCGGTGCAGAGCTTGATGATCCGGCATTTTGACCGGGAGCTGGCAGACGACGCCGGGGACTATGTGACCTGGATGGGCTTTGCCTGCAAGACCGGAGACGGCCGCCGGGCCAGCCGCTACACCCGGCAAAAGCGGATCTTTTCCGCCTGCGGAGGGGCCGCCCTGTATCGCAAATCCATCCTGGATGAGATTGGCGGCTTTGACGAAAACTTTTTTGCCTACTTTGAGGACGTGGACCTGAGCTGGCGTGCCAACAACGCCGGGTACAAAAACGTACTGTGCCCCACCGCCAAATGCTACCACATCTGTGGTGCCAGCACCGGAGCCGTACGGTACAACGCCTTCAAAAGCCAGCAGAGCGGCCGCAACAGCATCCTGCTGCCTCTGAAAAATGAGCCTTTGCTGATGCTGGTGCTGAACTGCATCCCCCTGACTTTGGGCTACCTGCTCAAGTGCTACAAGTTCCACAAGCAGGGCTTTGGCCAGGCCTGGGACCAAGGGATGCAGGAGGCCTTTGCCCTGCTGAAGGCTGGCAAGCTGGGCAAACGGCCCTTCCGCTGGCGTGACCTGCCCCACTACATTCTGATGGAGCTGTGGATGATCTGGAACATGGTGCCCTACCTGTGGTACCGGCTGGTGGTGGTCCGGTTCGACCTGAAGTAACGCAGGGGAATGCCTTTTTCCGCCGGAACTTTACTGTGAAAAAGCGGCCCGGAAAGATCCGCAGATCTTCCCGGGCCGCAACTTATAAATACGATTTCCGCTGAATATGGCCAAAGCGCACACGGCGGCCATTCAAAACGGTTCTACCATAAAAGGGACCGCTGCACAAAGCTGTGCGGCGGTCCCTTTTCCTTTATCTTTTATGCTGCGGTGCTGGGGGCATCGTCGGCGGCAGATGCCTCTGCCCCCTCCTCTGCCTGGGCCTCCGGCTGCTCTGCCGGGGCACTGTCATCCACCGGAGCCACCACCGAGTCGGACCCGGCAGCGGCCAGGATGGCGTCCTGGACTTCACTTTCTGCCATGGGCACCGGCTGGCTGCTGTCTGCGGCTGTGGCGCTGCTCTCGGGCTTGGTCTGGCTCTCTGTCAGGCCGGTGAGATACCAGCTGCCGCTCTGACGCTCAAAGAGGTAGTCCATATACTTGGTGGGCGTATCCGAGGACACATTGATGATGCTGTCATCGGTGCTGGTGGTGGGGATGTAGCCCACCGTCACATGGAGCTTGCCGCTGCGCTTGAACAGCTTGGTGACCACCGCACGGTAGTAGCCCACCGACCCGGTGACCGGGATCTTGTAGCACTGGGTGGTCTCGTCGAACTGGATGGTCATATCCTCCATCTCAAAGCTGCGGTGGGTCAGCTTGAAGCCAGGCCCCACCAGCCGGGCCAGGTAGGCATCCACTTCCACCGAGGGCAGCAGCAGCTGCTCGGTGTCCGGGTCGGTGGCGTAGTTGTCAAAGCCGCCCTGGGTCTCCTGGATGTTGTACACGCAGCCCCAGACTGCGGCCTCCCGGAGGGTCAGGTCGTCGATGTTCTCCAGGCCGTCAAAGGGCATGGGGTCAAACAGCACCAGGCCCTCCAGCTTATCCTCGTATTCCTGCTTCTGGGCCGTATCGTCAAAGAGGTTGGCCACCAGGCCCACCCCTGCACGCAGCACGGTGACAAACCCGATGAGCACCAGCAGTGCCACCAGCAGGCCCAGGGCCTGTCTGCTGCGGCGGCGTTTCTGCCGTTCGTGTTCTTCGGGTGTGATAGATTGTTTTGTCATGGTTTTTTATCTCCCAAGGTTTCCATGGTCCCGGGTCCTGCCGGGTCGTTCTGGCTCCCAGTATACCACAGGGCAGCGGCTGGTGCAAAGCCCCGGCCATGGTTTTTTTGTGAAAGCCCCCTGTTATTCCCAATCCTTCCACACATCGGGCTGGTAGCCCACGGTGGCCTTGCGGCCGTTGCGGACCACCGGGGTCCGCAGCAGCTGCTGGTTTTCAAAGAGCTTATCCTCTTTTTGCCAGTCGATCAGAGCCTCCAGCAGGGCCAGGGTCTGCTTATCCTTGGCCCCCGGGTCCACCAGAGCCTGCCAGCCCCCCAGGGCCCGGGCCACGTTGTCAAACTCGCCCCGGCTCATGGGCTTTTCCCTCAAATCGATCATCTGGAACTTGATGCCCCGTTCCTTAAAGTAACGCTGGGCTTTTTGGGTATCAAAGCACTTGCTGGTGCCAAAGATCTGAATGTTCATGGTGTGTACCCTCCTAACATCTTATTGTACCACAGCCTGCTGCAAAAGCCTAGCATAATTGCCCCTAAAGCTGCCAAAACTTACTCCAGGCCATTCCAAAGGAGGTTTTTGTATGAATGTATTCGTAGACCCGGAGCTTTGCATCGGCTGCACCCAGTGTGCATCCCTGTGCCCGGCGGTGTTCCGCATGGAGGGCACCCTGGCTGTGGCCCAGCCCGGCCCGGTGCCGCCGGAGGAGGTGCCCCAGGCGGTGGAGGCCGCCAACACCTGCCCGGTAAGCGCCATCCGCACCGAGGCGTGAATCCCAAGCCGTTCTGTCGGGGCCGCCCCCGGTGGAACGGCTTCTTTTCCTTCTCTATGTTTTGTGCTATACTATAAGGTGTGAAATTATGGAACGGAGGACTACACGCCATGCGTTTACTGGTCATTGACGGCAACAGCATTGCCAACCGTGCCTTTTTTGGCATCAAGCTGCTGACCACCAAGGACGGCCGCTATACCAACGCCATTTATGGCTTTTTGAATATCCTGCTCTCCCTGCTGAAGGAGTGCCAGCCCGATGAGGTGGCGGTGGCCTTTGACCTGAAGGCCCCTACCTTCCGGCACAAGATGTACGAGGGCTACAAGGCCACCCGTCACGGGATGCCGGAGGAGCTGGCCCAGCAGATGCCGGTGCTGAAGCAGCTGCTGACAGACCTGGGCTACCGCACCATCTCCGCAGAGGGCTGGGAGGCCGACGACCTGCTGGGCACCCTGGCCGCCGCCTGCGCCGCCCGGCAGGACGACTGCTTTTTGGCCACCGGAGACCGGGACAGCCTGCAGCTGGTAAGCGACACCACCACCGTGCTGCTGGCTGCCACCGTAATGGGCCGCAGCAAGACCGTGGTGATGGACGTGGACGCCATCCAGGAAAAATACGGCATCGCCCCCCAGCAGCTCATTGAGGTCAAGAGCCTTATGGGCGACACCTCCGACAACATCCCCGGGGTCCGGGGCATTGGCGAAAAGACCGCCCTGAGCCTGGTGCAGGCCTTTGGCAGCCTGGAGGGGGTCTACGAGAACATCGACGACAAGCGCATCAAGCCCAAGCAGCGAGAGCACTTGTTGGAAGATAAGCCCATGGCCCAGCTGAGCCACACCCTGGGCACCATCCGCACCGACGCCCCCATCGACACCGCCGAGGGGGCCTACGCTGTGGGCCAGGGCAACAAGGCCGCTGCTGTGCGGCTTTTGCAGGAATTGGAGATCCATTCCCTGATCCCCCGGTTTGGTCTGGACGGGGTGGCACCGGAGGCCGCCCCGGAGGAGCAGGCGGTGGAGCTGCCGGAGGCCCAATTGGCTCCCCTGCCCCTGACCCCTGCCGGCCACTACCTGGTGGCCGCTCGCCCTGCCGTTATCGGCAAGCAGGGCAGCCGCAACGTGGTGCTGCAGCCGGAAAGCTGGTACGCTGTCCAGGGCACCACCGTCTACCCCCTGGAGGAGGGGGACCTGCTGCGGCTGCTGGATGACCCGGAGGTGACTCTGGACGTGTTCCACTCCGCTCCCCTTTACGCCAAGGCCATGGCCGCCGGGGGCTGGGGCAGCAGCATCGTGTGGGACGGCAAGCTGGCGGCCTACCTGCTGGACGCCTCTGCCTCCAAGTATCAGGTGGCAGAACTGGTGCCCAGCTACAAGGCTGCCGCCGCCTTTACCTGCACCGATTACCCCGACGCCGGGCGGCTGGCAGATCTGTTTACCAAAATGAAGGCAGAGATCACCGCCTGCGGCGAGGATGCCCTGTACAACGACATCGAGTTCCCCCTGGCCCAGGTGCTGGCAGACATGACCCGTACCGGGGTGCTGGTGGATAAAGAGGGCATCGAGGCCTTCGGCGTGACCCTGCGCCAGGAGCTGGAGCAGGTGCTGGCCCGGATCCATCTGGAGACCGGCAGCACCACCTTCAACCCCAACAGCCCCAAGCAGCTGGGGGAGATGCTCTTTGACACCATGGGCCTGCCCCACGGCAAAAAGACCCAGCGTGGCTGGTCCACCGACGCCGAGACCCTGGAAGCCCTCCGGGAGTACCCCCTGGTGGAGGACGTGCTGGCCTACCGGGGCTACCAGAAGCTGAACTCCACCTATGTGGAGGGCCTGCTGAAGGTCATTGGAGAGGATGGCCGCATCCACTCCACCTTCAACCAGACTGAGGCCCGTACCGGGCGGCTCTCCTCCGACAACCCCAACCTGCAGAACATCCCCATCCGCACCGAGCTGGGCAGCCAGCTCCGGGCCTACTTTATCGCAAAGCCCGGCTGTGTGCTGGTGGATGCCGACTACAGCCAGATCGAACTGCGGATCCTGGCCCACATCACCGGGGATGAACATATGCAGCAGGCCTTCTTGAACGGAGAGGACATCCACCGCAGCACCGCCGCCAAGATCTACGGCATCCCCCAGGACCAGGTGACCCCCCGGCTGCGGTCCTCTGCCAAGGCCATCAACTTTGGCATCATGTACGGCAAGGGTGCCTACAGCCTGGCCAAGGACATCGGCGTGTCCGTAAAGGAGGCCGACGCCTTTTTGAAGAACTACCTGGCCGCCTTCCCCCGGGTCAGCGGCTACATGGACAAGACCATTGCCGACGCCAAGGCCAACGGCTATGTCTCCACCCTTTTTGGCCGCCGCCGGGCTCTGCCGGAGCTGGCCAGCTCCAACTTCAACGTCCGGTCCAGCGGCGAGCGCATGGCCCGGAACACCCCCATCCAAGGCACCGCTGCCGACGTGATCAAGCTGGCCATGGTACGGGTGTGGCAGCGTCTGCGTGCGGAAAAGATGGAGAGCCGCCTGATCCTTACCGTCCACGACGAACTGATCGTGGAGGCACCGGAGGCAGAGGCAGAACAGGCCTCCCGTATCCTGCGGGAGGAGATGGAAGGCTGCGTGCAGTACGCTGTGCCCCTGAGCACCGACGTCCACGCAGGCAAAAACTGGCTGGAGGCCCATTGACATGATCATTCTTGGAATCGAATCCACCTGCGACGAGACCGCCGCAGCCCTGGTGGAGGACGGTCGGCATCTGCTGAGCAACGTCATCTCCACCAGCGTAAAAGAACAGGCTCTGTACGGCGGCGTGGTGCCGGAGATCGCCAGCCGCCGCCACTGCGAATTTATCAGTGCCACGGTCAAAAAGGCCCTGCTGGATGCCGGCAAGACCATAGAGGACGTGGACGCCGTGGCCGTCACCTTTGCCCCGGGGCTTATCGGGGCTGTGCTGGTGGGGGTGAACTTTGCCAAGGGCCTGGCCTACTCTGCCAACAAGCCCCTGGTACCGGTGCACCACCTCCGGGGCCACATTGCCGCCCTGTACCTGACCCACCCGGAGCTGAAGCCTCCCTTTTTGTGCCTGGTGGCCTCCGGCGGCCACAGCCACATCGTGGAGGTGCAGGACTACACCCACTACCACATCCTGGGCCACACGGTGGACGACGCCGCCGGAGAGGCCTTTGACAAGGTAGCCCGGACCCTGGGCCTGCCCTACCCCGGCGGCCCCAGTGTGGCAGCCGCTGCCAAGGCCGGAGACCCCAAGGCCTACCGTCTGCCGGTGCCCCATGTGGAGGGCAAGTACAACGTGAGCTTTTCCGGCCTCAAGACCGCTGTGCTCAATGAGGTGAACAAGGCCCAGATGAAGGGGGAGGAAGTAAACGTGCCGGACCTGGCCGCCAGCTTCCAGGACCGCATCTCCGGCATCCTGGCTGAAAAGCTGCTGCTGGCCGCCGCCGACACCGGGGCAAAGCAGGTGTGCCTGGCCGGAGGCGTGGCCGCCAATGGCCGTCTGCGTCAGCTGGTCAACGACGGTGCCCAGAAGCTGGGGGCCAAGGTGTACCTGCCGGAGCTGAAATTCTGCGGAGACAACGGTGCCATGATCGCCTCCCAGGGTTACTACCAGTACATTGCCGGGCACACCGCCGGGCTGGAGCTCAACGGCCTGCCCACCCTGCCCATCGACTACGAATAATTCCCCTCTCCGGGGAGCAAAAACAGCCTCGCCTGCCCCCACGGCAATGCCCGTGTCAGGGTAGGCGAGGCTGTTCTATTTCAAAGCTCCTCCAGCCGGAGCACCGGCCAGCCCAAGGCGTCGATGGCGGCCTGGTCATGGGTGGCCAGCAGGGCCGGGCGGCCCTGCCAACGCTGCCGGAGCAAAGCGGCAGCCCGGCCCAGGGTCTCCGGGTCCATGCCGGTAAAGGGCTCGTCCAGCAGCAGGGTATCTGCCGGGGCCCACAGGGCTCGCAGCAGGGCGGTGCGGCGTTTTTGCCCTCCGGAGAGCTTGGCGGCTGGCAGCTGCAGGGCCGCCTGGTCCATTCCAAGCTGTTGAAAATCCGCAATAATTTGCGGTTTGTACTGGTTTTCCGGTTTGGGCAGCACCAGCAGCACGTTTTGCACGGCGTTGAGCTGGGGGCACAGACGGTCCTCCTGAAAGACTGCACTGACCCGGCCTGCCCCCCAGACCTGCCCGGCGGTGGGCTGGTCCAGCCCCATCAGGATCCGCAGCAGGGTGGTCTTGCCCCAGCCGCTGGGGGCCCACAGCACCGCCGGGGCCTCCACCGTAAGGGTCAGATCCCGGAACAGGACCTGGTCCCCATAGCGTTTTTCCAGATGCTCCAGGGTCAGCATTCCGGCACCTCCTCCCCCAACAGGGCCTGGCTGGCCTGGTCCAGGCCCCATAAAAACAGCTTTTCAAAGGCGGCACTCAGCAGGATGATCACAAAGGTCCAGGCAAACAGCTCCCCGGTAGACAGGGTGATCTTGGCCCGGTACAAAGCATCTCCCATGCTGCCGTTGGGCAGGCCGATGACCTCCGCCGCCACGCCGCTTTTCCAGCAGATGCCCAGGGCCACGCTACACCCCTGCCGGAAGGCCGGCAGCACCCCCGGCAGCCACACCGCCTTCAGCCGTGCAGCCAGGGGCAGCCGGAACACCGCCGCCATCTCCAGCAGCTGCCGGTCCACAGACCGGATGCCTGTCCGCACCGCTCCGCAAAGCACCGGCAGCACCATCAAAAAGCTGATGAGCACCGACAGCCAGGCTCCACGGACCCACACCAGGGCCAGGATGATAAAGCTGGCCACCGGAGTGGCCTTGACCAGCTGCAGCACCGGAGCCAGCAAAAGATCTGCCGTGGGGCTGGCCTCGGCGGCCACTGCCAGCAGGATGCTGCACCCCGCCCCCAGCCCAAAGCCCAGCAGGATGCGCCCGGTGCTGAAGGCCACCCGGTGCCAGAACTCCGGCTGAGGCAGCAGCTGCAGCAATGCCTGCAATGCCTGCACCGGCGACACCAGCAGCACCGCCTGCCCCACTGCCATGGCGGCGGCCTGCCACACCACCAGCCAGAACCCTACCGCCATCCAGGGGCGGAAAAAACCTTTGCCTTGCTTCATCAGCCTGTCCCTCTCTGCCTGCAACTTGAATAAGGATAGTATAACATACCAGCCCCCAAAGGCCAATGACCTGTGCACCACCTGCCCCGGGCGGCCTTGCTTCCAAGGATACTTTTGTTCATCTTGGATATGCTTGACATGAATTTATCTTCAGTGTACACTGAAGATATCCGCTCCCTGCCCGGCAGGAGTGCACACAAGAGAGGGGAACTTTTTATGCAAAAGCTATCTGGCCGAAAGCTGCTGCTCATCGGCTTCACGCTGTTTTCCATGTTTTTCGGGGCTGGCAACCTGATCTTTCCGCCGGACCTGGGGGCCAAGGCAGGCATCCATTTCTGGCCTGCCTTTCTGGGGCTAGCCATCAGTGCCGTGGGGCTGCCCATTGCCGGGGTGGTGGCTGTGGCCCGGGCCCAGGGTCTGGAAAAGCTGGCAGGCCGGGTGCACCCGGTGTTTGCCCAGGTCTTTATGATCCTGATCTACCTGTCCATTGGCCCCTGCCTGGCCATCCCACGCACTGCCAGCACCTCCTTTGCCATGCTGACCCCCCTGGTGGGCACCGGGGCCGGGCTGCAGCTAGGGTACTCGGCGGTGTTTTTTGCGGCGGCCTTTCTGGTTGCCCTGCGGCCGGAAAGGCTCACCCGTTGGCTGGGCAGGCTGCTGTGCCCCTGCCTGCTGGTGCTGATCCTGGTCTTGTTTGGCGGCTGCCTGCTGCACCCCCTGGCAGGGCAGTACGGTGCCCCCACCCCGGAGTATACTTCCGGTGCCGTATTACAAGGCGTATTGTACGGCTACCAGACCATGGACACCCTGGCGGCTCTGAACTTTGGGGCCGTCATTGCCCTGAACATCCAGGCCCAGGGCATCACCCGGCTGCAGGAGGTACAGCGCAGCACCATCCTGGCCGGGTTCGTGGCCGGAGGGCTGCTGCTGGCGGTGTACGCCATGCTGGGCCACGCCGGAGCCCTTACCGGGGCGGCGGTCCCGGGCCTTGCCACCGGAGCCGACGTGCTGACAGTGCTGGCGGATCGGCTTTTTGGCAAAGCAGGCCTTGTGCTCCTTGCCGCTATTTTTGTGCTGGCCTGCTTCAACACCTGCGTGGGCCTCATTGCCTGTGTGGGGGAGTACTTCCACACCCTGGTGCCCTCTGTGCCCTACCCGGCCTTTGCCGGATTTTTTGCCGCTGCCAGTATGCTGCTCTCAAACCTGGGCCTGGCAGACATCCTGCGGCTGTCCGTCCCGGTGCTCAACGCCCTGTACCCGGTGGCCATCCTGCTGATCTGCCTTTCCTTTGTGCCGGAGCTGGACCAGCGGCACCCCCTGGTGTACCCTCTGTGCATTGGCTGCACCGCCCTGCAAAGCGTTGCGGCCGCCCTGCCCCTGGGGCCCCTTTCGGCCCTGGCCAAGGCCCTGCCTTTGGGGGCGGTGGGCTTTGGCTGGGTGCTGCCGGCAGGGGTGGGCATTCTGGCAGGGATGCTGCTGCGCCCCACCACCCCCACTGAACAATAAAGGAGATTTTTTATGATCCAGCCCATTGTACACGACCCCCTGTTTTTGGCCCAGAAGTCTGCCCCGGCCACCCCGGCAGATGCTGCCGTGGCCCGGGACCTGCTGGAGACCCTGGCGGCCCACGCCGACGGCTGTGTGGGCATGGCTGCCAACATGATCGGGGTGCTCAAGCGCATTATCGCCGTGGAGGCCGAGGACGGGTACCTGGTACTGTTCAACCCGGTGATCCTGAAAAAGTCCGGCCCCTACGACACCCAGGAGGGCTGTCTCTCCCTGGAAGGGGTGCGGCCCACCCGCCGCTGGCAGACCATCAAATTGCAGTACGAGACCCCGGAGGGCAAGCCCCGGATCAAAAATTTTTCCGGCTGGACGGCCCAGATCATCCAGCACGAGATGGACCATTGCGACGGCATTCTGATCTGAAAAGCCGCCCCAGTGGGCCGGGCATTTTGCCCTTCTGGCCCTTGCCCCTTGCATTTTGAGGGCAAGAGGTGTAAAATACAGTCACGATCAAATACAGGGGAGCTTGTAAGCAGGCTGAGAGGAAGTACCCGAACTTCGACCCTTTTACCTGATGCGGATAATGCCGCCGTAGGAAGTCATCATAGGTGATTTTTTGCAGGAGGCCCGCAGAGGGTCTCCTGTTTTTGTTTGCCGCAAAACCAAGCAAGGAGGAAAAACTACCCTGCCCGGGCTCCGGGCAGTTCCGTGCAGGGGCACGGCAGGCTGAGGGGGAGCGCCCTGAGCCTTGGAGGATGGCAGCGATGGGAAGCCGTGTTCCGGCGTGAGAGGAGACCAGCAAGTCTCGACCGCAAACCTGATCTGGCTCTGCCCCGGTGGGGTGGGGCTTGTTGTGTCGGGGCACGCTGCGCTGCAGTCCTCTGCCCTGGAATGGAAAGGAGTATTCTCTCATGAAAAAATATTCGGTGAAAAAGCTGGCTCTGGCTGGTATGTTCTGCGCTCTGTGTGTGGTGGGCAGCGTGTTCAGCTTCCCCATGTTTGGCAGCAAGTGCGCCCCGGTGCAGCACATGGTCAACGTGCTGTGTGCCGTGCTGCTGGGCCCCTGGTGGGGTGTGGGGGTGGCCTTTGTGGCCTCTCTGCTGCGGAACCTGCTGGGCCTGGGCAGCCTGATGGCCTTCCCCGGCAGTATGTTCGGTGCTCTGCTGTGCGGCCTGGTGTACCACAAGACCAAGAACATCCTGGCCACGGTGGTGGGCGAGGTGTTCGGCACCAGCATCCTGGGGGGCCTGTGCGCCTGGCCTGTGGCCATCTTCCTCATGGGCAAGAGTGCCGCTGACATTGCCTTCTACGCCTACATCGTGCCCTTCCTGGTGTCCACCGGGGTGGGTGCTGTGGTGGCTGGTGCCGTGGTGTTCAGCCTCCAGCGTTCCGGTGCTCTGCGCTCCATGCAGAGCAGCCTTTCCTGACCGGAGGGCCTATGTTTTCTGAATGTTTTGCAGCCCTCCGCCGCCGGGGGCCTTTGATCCACAATATCACCAACTACGTCACCGTGAACGACTGCGCCAACATGGTGCTGGCCTGCGGCGGCTCCCCCATTATGGCCGATGACGCCGCCGAGGTGGAGGAGATCACCGCCCTGTGCAGTGGGCTGAACATCAACATCGGCACCCTGAACAGCCGCACCATCCCCAGTATGCTGCTGGCCGGCAAAAAGGCCAACGCCCTGGGGCACCCGGTGGTGCTGGACCCGGTGGGAGCCGGAGCCTCCCACCTGCGGACCGACACCGCCCTCCGGCTGCTGCAGGAGGTAAAATTCACGGTGATCCGTTGCAACATCTCTGAGATCAAGACCCTGGCCTCCGGCTCCGGCACCACCAAGGGGGTGGACGCTGACCTGGCGGACCAGGTGACCGAGGAGACCCTGGACGCTGCCGTGGCCTTTGCCAAGGCCTTTGCCCAGCGCACCGGAGCAGTGGTGGCCATTACCGGAGCCATTGACATCGTGGCCGATGCACAAAAGGCCTACTGCATCCGCAACGGCCACCCCATGATGAGCAGCATCACCGGCACCGGCTGCCAGCTGTCGGCCCTGACGGCGGCCTTTGTGGCTGCCAACCCCGGCTGCCCCCTGGAGGCTGCCGCCGGGGCAGTGTGTGCCATGGGCCTGGCCGGGGAGATCGCCCACGGGCGGCTGAGCCCCCTGGACGGCAATGCCACCTACCGCAATTACATCCTGGACGCCATTTACAACATGACCCCGGAACAACTGGAGAAAGGCGCAAACTATGAAGTGCGATAACCACACCATGCTGCTGTATGCAGTCACCGACCGGGCCTGGGTGGGCCGTCAGACCCTGTACCAGCAGGTGGAAAGTGCCCTGAAGGGGGGCGTCACCTGTGTGCAGCTGCGAGAAAAGCAGCTGGGGGATGCAGAGTTTTTGCAGGAAGCCATCCAGATCCACGGCCTGTGCCAGCAGTACGGTGTGCCTCTGTTTATCAACGATAACGTAGAGGTAGCCATCCAGTGCCACGCCGAGGGCGTGCACGTAGGGCAGGAGGATATGAACGCTGCCCAGGTGCGGCAACGGGTAGGCGACGGCATGATGATCGGCGTCTCCGCCCACAACGTGGAGGAGGCTCGCCGGGCTGTGGCTCAAGGCGCCGACTGCCTGGGGGTAGGGGCCGTGTTTGCCACCCACACCAAGACCGACGTGAGCCAGATGTCCCGGCAGACCCTGCTGGACATCTGCAACGCCGTTGATGTGCCGGTGGTGGCCATTGGCGGCATCCACAAGGACAACATCCTGGAGCTGAAGGGCTCCGGCGTGGACGGCGTGGCCCTGGTAAGTGCCATTTTTGGCGCAGAGGACATCGAGGCCCAGTGCCGGGAGCTGCGTGCTCTGTCGGAGCAGATCGTAAAGGAATAATTTCATCCTGCGGCAAACCGGGGGCACCACCTTGGGCCGCATTACAAAATTCATGCGCTTTGCCAAGGAGTTGCCATGAAAAGCGTTTTTTACGCAGGTGCCGGCATCCAGAGGGTTCTGTTTTTTCTGAATGACGGCTACTTGCCTGCTGGCAGGGAGCTTTCTCCTCGGACACGAATCGGGCCATTCCATCGCCCTCCCTACTGCCTGCGGCAGCAGGGTCCCACCCCAGCGGACGGTCCTCGGAGAAACTCCCAGCCAGCGGTTCACCCTTGCATCACTGTATGACCAGCACCCTGCTGTTCAGAGATAAACTGTCATTTGGAGGAACACAACCTATGCAGACTTATACCACTCAGATGGATGCCGCCCGTAAGGGCATCATCACCCCCGAGATGGAGATCGTGGCCAAAAAGGAATACCGCACCACCGAGGAGATCCGCCAGTGGGTCGCCGAGGGCAAGGTGGCCATCCCGGCCAACAAGCACCACACCTGCCTGAACCCCGAGGGCGTGGGCAGTATGCTCCGCACCAAGATCAACGTGAACCTGGGCGTCTCCCGGGACTGCAAGGACTACAACATTGAGATGCAGAAGGTCATGAGTGCCGTGAACATGGGTGCCGAGGCCATTATGGACCTGTCCAGCCATGGCAACACCCAGCCCTTCCGGCAGAAGCTGACCCACGAGTGCCCGGTGATGATCGGCACCGTGCCGGTGTACGATTCCGTCATCCACTATCAGCGTGACCTGGCAGAGCTGACTGCCCAGGACTTTGTGGATGTGGTGCGCCTCCACGCAGAGGACGGTGTGGACTTTGTGACCCTGCACTGCGGCATCACCCGTAAGACCATTGAGCAGATCCGCAAGCACAAGCGCAAGATGAACATTGTGAGCCGGGGCGGCTCCCTGGTGTTTGCCTGGATGAGCATGACCGGCAACGAGAACCCCTTCTACGAGCACTTTGACGAGATCTGCGAGATCTGCGCCGAGCACGACGTGACCATCTCCCTGGGCGACGCCTGCCGCCCCGGCTGCCTGGCTGACGCCACCGACGTGTGCCAGATCGAGGAGCTGGTGCGTCTGGGCGAGCTGACCAAGCGTGCCTGGGCGCACAACGTCCAGGTGATGGTGGAGGGCCCCGGCCATGTGCCCCTGAACCAGGTGGCTGCCAACATGGAAGTGCAGAAGTCCATCTGCATGGGCGCTCCCTTCTATGTGCTGGGACCCCTGGTCACGGATATTGCCCCCGGCTACGACCACATCACTGCCGCCATCGGTGGTGCCGTGGCTGCTGCCAGCGGTGCAGCCTTCCTGTGCTATGTGACCCCTGCCGAGCATCTGGCACTGCCCAACGTGGAGGACGTCAAGCAGGGCATCGTGGCCTCCAAGATCGCCGCCCACGCTGCCGACATCGCCAAGGGCATCCCCCATGCCCGGGACATTGATGACAAGATGGGCGATGCCCGTCGTGTCCTGGACTGGGACGCCCAGTTTGCCTGCGCCCTGGACCCCGACACCGCCAAGGCCATCCGGAACGATCGTCTGCCGGAAGATGACCACAGCGACACCTGCAGCATGTGCGGCAAGTTCTGTGCTGTCCGCAGCATGAACAAGGCCCTGGCTGGGGAGTACATCGACATCCTGTAAGGCCTTTTTTCCAAAATAGTTTCTTCCTCCGGGACTACTGCATCGCTTGCGATGGGGCGGTCCCTTTTTTGCTGCGGATGCCTGCCCTCCGTCAAAATGATAAGTCCGGTTTTTCGTTCTCTTTCCTCTATCCATCCCATCAATATTTTAGGTTTTACTTTTCTTCTGTACTGTACTATAATGAATCAAACAACTTTACTGCACAAAAGTCTGGAGGGTCCTTTCTTGGTAATCCGTCTCATTGAAACCGCCTATCGCCTGCTGTGGGGCGATCTGTTTGTCCTGCCGGTGGCCGGGGGCATTGGCATCTCCCTGATGGTGGTGGTGCTGTTTACTGCCGGGCTCTGGTTCACCTTCCGCACCCGGCTGCTGCCGGTGCGGCTGTTCCGGGATATGCTGGCTGCTGTCTGTGAAAAAAAGCAGGCCAACGCCAGCGGCCTTTCCTCCTTCCAGACCCTGGTGGTGTCCACCGCCACCCGGGTGGGCATGGGCAACCTGGTGGGCGTGGTGGCTGCCGTGTCTGCCGGTGGTGCCGGAGCGGTGTTCTGGATGTGGGTCACGGCCCTGCTGGGAGCCTCCACCTCCTTTATCGAGTCCACCCTGGCCCAGAAATACCGGGTGCCGGACCCCCTGTACGGCGGCTGGCGTGGGGGCCCGGCCTACTACCTCCATGTGCTGGCAGAGCGCAAACGGGGCAAAAAGCTCCGGCGTTCGGTGCTGGCGGCCCTGTTTGCAGCCTCCGGCCTGCTGTGCTGGTGCGGCATCAGTCAGGTGATCTCCAACTCCGTCAGCTCCTCCTTCCAGAACGCTTTTCACATTCCGCCCCTGGTCACCACCCTGGTGCTGACGGCCCTGGCAGCGGTCATCGTGCTGCGGAAAAACGCCACGGTAAAAAGCCTGGACCTGATGGTGCCTGTCATGGCGGTGTGCTACTTTGTGCTGACAGTGGGCATCGTGGTGGTAAACATCCGGCAGATGCCTGCAGTGCTGGGCCGCATCTTCTCCGAGGCCCTGGGCCTGCGGCAGATGGCAGCCGGCGGCTTTGGTGCCGTGCTGATGAACGGCGTCAAGCGTGGGCTGTTCTCCAACGAGGCCGGCAGCGGCTCGGCCCCCTGCGCCGCTGCCGCCGCAGAGTGCGACGACCCGGTAAAGATGGGCCTGGTGCAGGCCCTGGGGGTGCTCATCGACACGGTGGTCATCTGCAGCTGCACCGCCTTTTTGATGCTGCTGGCTCCCCGGGAGCTTACCGACGGCCTGGCCGGCATGGACCTGCTGCAGACCGCCATGCAGTATCACCTGGGCACCTTTGGCACCGTGTTTGTGGCGGCCACCCTGGCGTTGTTCAGCTTTTCCACCTTTTTGGGCATCCTGTACTACGCACGCAGCAATGTGGCCTACCTGTGCGGTGACAACTGGTGGAGCCAGACCGCTTACAAGCTGCTGGCCCTGGCCATGCTGCTGGTAGGCGGCGTGCAGGCCTACACCGTGGTGTGGGACCTGGGGGACGTAGGCATCGGCCTGATGACCCTGTTCAATATGGCGGCCCTGTACCCCCTGTCCGGGGAGGCTCTGGAAGCCCTCCGCCAGTACGAGGCCCACAAACATCTCCCCTGAACCTCAGCGCAGCGGCACCCGTCAGCCCACGGGTGCCGCTGCTTTTTTGCCGGGAAAAACCGCAGAAAATATCCGAAAAAAAGTGTTGACAAATCCCCTGTTCCATGCTAAAATAAATAAGTCGTCCGGCAGGGCGCAACAAAAGAATATGGGCGTGTTCCCGAGTGGCCAATGGGGACAGACTGTAAATCTGCTGCTTTCAGCTTCGGTGGTTCGAATCCACCCGCGCCCACCAAGAAATAACACCTAGGAACGCTTGTTTCTGGGTGTTTTTCTTTTGAAGAAACCCACTTTGCAACCCACTTTTGAATCATGTGACGGAGAATGCAAAACGATGAACGCATTGGAAGAATTGAAGAACGCGCAAAGAGAGCTGTCTGCAATCGTGGATCGAATCGAATATATCCAAACATTGGATGGCAAAGAATGGAGCCGGGAAGTGGAGCAGCTTTGCGTGGATCTTGAGCAGGCAACGAAGCGGGTGAAAACAATAACCTACAGATTGAGACAATAAAAAGAGCCGCAGCTCCATGGGTAGGAACTGCGGCTCCAGTGCGAAGTCAGTCTTTCAAATAAAGAGTGTTTACGCAGTCAATGTAACGAGGCTCCTTTTGCGGTGTGCCAAGCAGTGTATGCAAGGCACAAGCATAGATGTCTTCGCGGTGGTGCCGCATAGCAGCTTTGTCGCCTAGCTTCATCAGGAGCTTGGCAGCGTCCACACGGCTGTTGTTTAACCGGGCCTGCGCCTCCATCGCCCGGGCATCCATGGCAGGCATTGCGGCTTTGATTTCTTCAGCCTTGAGCTTTTCTTCCATCATGTTGAACGCCTGAATGTACTTGAGTTTCCATTCCAAAGCGTCCTTTCCAGTGAAGCCCATCGCCAGCAGGGTAAAGCCGTCGCGGTTCATGTAGTACATCGGCATCTTCTTGTTCTGAACGGTCGTATATTCATCCTTACAGAACATTGAAAGGAGAGCGGAATTTTCCGCTATCATCTTTCGGATAGCCTCAAGTACGTCTTTATGTTCTTTTCCGAACTGCTGGGCCACGTCACGGCTGGAAACCGCGGGCTGACCATTGCGCTGATAGACGGTAACGTTTTCATTCATACGTGAGCACCGCCTTTCCGTGCAGCCTTTTCCATCCGACGGCCTTTGGCCACACCCAGAAGGAAGAGGGCGTAGCCGTACTCAAACGGGTCAGCGTTTGACCGCTCGTTGATGGTGCGGAATACGTAGACGGGCGGAGTGTAGCCGCCGTGGTCTTTCTGGCGTTCCTGCTCGATGGCTTTCAAGGCGGATTCAATTGCGTTCATAAATTGTCCTCTCATTGTCTTGTAAGAGAGGTTTCCAAATGGTATAATAATGTTGCCAATCGGAAACCCCGCTGGCGTTTTAATAAGGCATTCGCTTCGCTGTGGTAGGTGGGAGCGGGTGCCTTATTCTTTTTCCATGGACTGCTCCACAAGGTCAATTCCTCTGCGGACAACATCGCTTTTGGATAGATTAAGCTTAGTAGCGCACAATTCTAGTTTTTGGCAGTATGCTTCATCTAGCCGAACGCGTAACATCGTATCCTTCGGGGAGTCGCTTTTGGGCCGTCCGATCTTAGGCGACATCTCATCACCTCGTTTCTGTCGCTACAAATATTATATTCGTGTGGCGACAGAAAGTCAAGGACTTTTTTTAAAATTGGTCTTTGCTGTCAGCCCTCTGCTTGAGTACATCAATCGCCTTGGTGACGGCGGCGGGGATGGGAACGCCCATGAGACCGGCGTTTTCGACGATGGAGATGGCCTCGTTGCAGAAGTCATGGAGTTGCAGGATCAGGAAAACACCACTATCCCTTTGCTGGAAAAGCAGATGCGCGAGGTAGAGAACGGCATTGAAAATATGCTGAACGCCATTCAAGCAGGTGTGCTGACCAACTCCACCAAATCGCGTTTGGAAAAGCTGGAAGCCCAGCAGAAAGAACTTGAGGTTCGGATCGCCGAAGAAAAAATCGCTCGGCCTCGGTTGAGTGAAAATCAGGTTCGGTTCTGGCTGACCCGGTTCCGCAAGCTCGACACAGGGGTGAAAAGTCACCGGGAAACGCTTATCAATACATTCGTGAATGCCGTTTATCTCTATGATGAAAAAGTTTTGATTACATTCAACTACAAAGACGGCACAAAAACCATCTCTTTCGATGAAATTGCCGCCAAAGATGCCTCAGAGGGCAATGGTTCGGATTTGGGTTGCTTCGCTCCACCAAGAAATAGCACCTAGAAACGTAAGTTTTTGGGTGCTTTTCTGTTGTAAAAACCCACCTTGCAACCCACTTTTTTCACTTTTATTGGACAGAAAGGCATTTTTTATGGACAAGAAAGCCCTGTACCCTGCCCCTTATATAGATCCGGAAAAGCACTACTGTGTCGCCAGCTCCACCGCCAAAGGTCTTAGCATGACGAACTACCTCTGGCAGCTGGTAGAAGCCGACCAATAAACAAAAACACCCCCGGGAGCATCTGCTCTCGGGGGTGTTGCTATGTCACGGCTTGCTTACGCTATGTAAGCAACTGGTCTCAGTGCACCTGCTTCTTCAGCTGAGCAAGGTAGCCGTCGGCCTGGATGGCGGCAGGGGTGAAGGAGTTATTCTTCCACCAGACTACCAGGGCGGCCACGGTGGTAATGCCAGCGGTCACCAGCTGCTCCACGGTCTGGCTTTCCAGGGGCAGCAGGGGCTTGCCGCAGGCACTGAGCACCTGGTTGGTCAGGGCCAGCAGCAGCACAGCGGTACGGGCGATGGTTGCGGTAGAGGTGTGATCAGACATGAGAGGATCCTTTCTGCTCTGTAGAGCTTTCTGCTTTCTGTTTGAGGATATCCACAGCCTTGGTGATGACCGCCGGGATCGGCAGTCCCATCAAGCCTGCGTTTTCGATGATGGAGATGGTCTCATTTGCCACGAACGCAATGACGGCGGCGTCTCGCACGAAGCTGGAGCCCATCACGGCATCCAGACGGCAGGCAACCAGCACGATCAGCAGGGTCTCCCCCTTGCGGATCAGGCCCTTCCAGCCTGCACGGCTCTCCAGCGTGCCGGTCTCGGTCTTAGGGCTTGCGTGGAAAACGCCTGCCACGATCAGACCTGTGATGTAGTCGATGGCCATAAAAATGACCAGCGTTTGCAGAGATGCGTCCCAGCCGCCGAAAAGGCTGGCGATCAGGCTGCCGATTGCGCCGATGGCAAAACATACATAGTCTTTCACAGTTCACCCCCTTTCAGCCGGTCCAGCGGCTTTTATTGGGCCGGGTGTCCACATGGACCCAGCCCCTGGCCCGGCCCGGCTTGATGGGGTAGCGGCCCACACCGCCCCAGTCCGGCATCAGGGCCTCGGCGTAGGCCGCTACCGCCTCCACGCTGGCCCCCTGCACCTGGATGTCTGCGGCCCGGCCCAGCAGGTGCTGGCTGCTCTTGGAGCCACCAACCTTGGCGTTGTGGGCAGCGGTGCGGTAGCCGCTGGTGATCACCACGGCCTGGCCAAAGTGCTCCCGGATGGCTTGCAGCAGCACCGGCAGAGCCTGGTCCACCATGATGGTGTCGGAGCCGTCCCGGCACCGCAGCTCCCGGACCGTAAAGCTGGGGGCCAGGCGGCGGCTGCCGTCCTTGGATAAGCTATACTGCTTGATCGTTGACATTTTTATCCTCCCATCACGTTTCCTTCTCCGTCCACCAGTACCTCTTTCGGCAGCACCATGGCCGGACGGAATCCATGCAAATATGCGACATTTGCGCTTCCCCTTGCTCCTGTGTTCAGGACAAGAATAGCACTGTTAGATGTGGCGGTGTCCGGAGTTCTCAACCACCAATCGCCAGGCACTCCGTTGTAGTTTGCTACCCGGAGGTCATCGGCACCAGTGGTCTCACAATTCACAAAATACCTTAGCCTCTCACCCTCTTTCGGCCGATTATTAAACCCAAGATTGACTTCTATCGCACTCAACAGGAAAATTTTACAATACAGCCCACTTGCACCGCTGTTCACCGAGGTACTACTTCCGCCGCCTGGTCGATATGGGATTCGCACATCCTTGATAACGCTCCTGACGTTCTGGTCAATCGAGTTCAAGAACGTCGAGTCCATGTAGGCTCTAATGCTGCTCAGGGAGTAGTCGTTTTTCACGGTCTTGCTCCACTGCTTGGACGAATACACGTCCTTACACAGCAACCATGTGCCATCACAGCTCGCATCATACATGGTGCCAGGACGGCCCTGTTCCACCACGATCCACGGGGTCCGCACCCCTCCCACGGCAAAGTACACTACGCTGCCCACGGCCAGGCTCCCCAGGGGTGTGGCTCGCTGATACCACAGCTCCGCCACACCTCGGGGGTCTCCCACATAGGCCTTTTGCACGGCCCGGGCGATACCAGCCCCGTCTCCCACATACAGCTTGTCGATTTTCTTTGCCACGCTGCGGACGCCTACATAGCCGCTCATGGAGCCACCACCTCCTCATCAGGCGCAGGCTCCTCCGGCTCCGGCAGGTGGATGTCCGTGTCACTGGTCACCTCGTCAGAGCTAGCGGTGCTGTACACCAGGTATACTGTTCCGCTCTCCAGCGTGCTGACGCCGGGGATCAGGTCCTCGGTGCCCACGGTGATCTTGGTGGGGGTAAAGCCCAGCACCTCGGCAATGGCTTCTTTTGTGAGGGTGTAGGGGGTGCCGAACTTCCGGTCGGCCTCCTGCTTGGTGTAAAAGCTGCCGTTGTCCAGGTTCCGGATGCTCTGCTCCAGGCGGTCCAGTTTCTCGGTGCCCTGGGCCATCTGGGCGGCCTGGGCCGCCTGCCATTGTGCCACCAGCTGCTCCGTGGGGATGCCGGTGACGCCGTCTCGCATGAGGCCGCAGACCGCCTCGTCGGCCCGGGTGTCGGTGAGGTCTGCACTGGTGATGGCGGCGGTGCCGGCAGGCACTGTCAGCACTGCCAGGCCCAGTTCGTAGGTGCGGTGGTTCTGCTGGATGGCCGGGGGCTGGGGGTCTGCCGCCGGGGTGCCGGGCTTCAGCTTCAGGGCCGTGAGGTTGGCGTCGGTGTCGAATTGCAGCACCACCCGGTCCTTCCGGGGCAGGGTGGCGTCGGCCTCCGGCACCGTCAGGGCCACCGGGGCCCGGCTGCACACGCTGACCCCGGCAAAGTCGTCGTAGTTGATCCAGGCCAGGCCCGGAGCTACCGTCAGCTGCCGGGCCCCGGTGATGGTGACGGCGTAGTTGGTCTCCTTGCTGTAGACGCCGGAGGTCCGGGTGCACAGGTAGGTGGCAATGTCCTGGGCACTGTAGAGGGGGCCGTCCAGGGGATAGGTCGTAATGCTCATGGTGTCCTCCTGAGGATGGGGGTGCCGATCTCGGTGGTCACCGAGGTCTCCCCCTTTTGAGATGTAAGGGTCACAGAGGTGATCCGGGCCGCTGCCTGGATCTGGGTGCCCGGCAGCCGGGCCGCCACCACCTGGCCTACAGTGACAGGCCCCGTGGGGGTGAAGCGGAAGTTTTCCAGCCGGGTGTGCTTTGCCAGCTCCTGCTGGCCCAGAGCCCGGAGGCTGTCCAGGTAGGCAGCCTGGGTCTGGTCCTGGTCCTTTTTGCGGCTGGCGGCGTCCACCAGCAGCTCCCGACGGGCAGCCCCCACCGCCTGGGTGGCCCCTACGGTGACAGTGCCCTCCGCCCCCACCACGGTGCACACATTTTTATAGTCGGTGATGCTCTCGGTGTACACCAGGCCTGTCAGGTTGCCGTAGTGGGGGGCATACCGGGCATTGGGGTCCAGCTTGGGGCGGTACAGCTCAAACAGCAGCTGCTTTGCACCGGGGTCGAACCGGAGCCGGAACCCCAGGTCCAGCTCCTGGCACACCTGCTCTGCCAGGGCCAGCAGGTGGCCTGGGGGCACCTGGCCCGGGTAGATGTCCGGCAGCCCGGCTTCCTGGCCCAGGGCCAGGCCCGGCCAGTCCATGGCCTCCACCAGCTGCCGCAGGGTGGCCTCCACCCCAAAGCCCTGGAGGGTCTGGGGGTGCACTCGCTCTGCCAGCAGGCTGGTAGCATCCTTGCAGCACAGCACCAGCCGATGGTCTGCCAGCCGGGCCGACAGGATCCGCATGAGCCGATCAGAGCCACCCAGCCACAGATAGCGGTCCGGGCGGCACAGGTCCTGCAAAGCGGTGGAGGCCTGGAGCTCCAGCTGCGCCCCCTGGACGTCGGCGTACAGGTTATACCGCTCCGTCCACACCAGGGACACCCAGCTTTCGATGCGGCCCAGCAGCTCCAGCCGACTGCTGTAGACACTGAGGCTCTTGTGGCCGGTGGTGGTCAGGGTACTGCGTTGGGTCATCTGGTATCCTCCATCACAAGCGTGGCAAAGGCCGGGCAAAAGCTCAGGGTCAGGTACAGCTTTTCCGCCCCGGCGTCGGCGGTGCGCTGCCAGGGGTGGGTGCCGTGGGGCAGGGTCCACAGGGTGGACTGCTCATCCAGCCGCCCAAAGCCGTTGACCGCCTGGCCGCTGATGATCTGCTGGATCACCAGCCGCCCGGCCTCCCGGTACACCCGGAGCTGGTCGGTATCCTGCAAAGTGCACACGAACCGCAGATACTCCCCGGTCTCCGGGTCCAGGACCCCGGGGTTGGTCACGGTGCCGTGGGCCGTGAGGGTCAGGGTGAAATCCTGGGTATCCAGGCCCGGGTTGTGGACCCGGAGATAATCGGCCTGTTCCCGGATGCCGTACTGGTGGGTGGTGTACCGGGTGGGCAGCCGGAAGGCCGGGGTCACCTGCAAGGTGGTGACGGTGGTCTCGCCCACGCTGCGCCAGAAGGGGCTGGGGCAGTACAGCTGGAAGCTGAAGGTGGGCCACAGCTGTGCTGCCGACACCGCCGGGCACCGCTGCACCTCGGCGTCGCACCAGAACTTTCCGGCCACTGTCAGCCGCCCGGTGACCCCGGGGGCAAACAGATCCCGGAGCTGCAAACGCAGGTAGGCAGCGTTCCGCAGGATGCGGCCGGTGATGGTCCGGGTGACCCCGGAGATGCTGCGGCCCTCCACCGTGGCCCCGGTCTGTTGGTAGCCCTGGCTGGTCTCCAGCTCTACAGGCAGGTCCCCCAGAGGGTCACAGCTCCACAGCACCCCGGCAGCATAGCCAAAGCCGAAGCTCTGGCCCTCCGGGGTGGTAAAAACCGCATCAAACACCGGCTAACACCGCCCTTTCCTGTTGATACTGCGCTTCTCGCATGAGGTCGGCGGCGGTCTGCGCTTTGGAGTAAATGTACTGGTTGACCTCGATGTTGGGCCGCTGGGTGCGCTGGGGCAAAGGCCGGGGCTGCTCGTAGTCCCACAGGGTGCCGGAGGAGATCAGGCCGCCCCCGGTACCGGAGGACCCGGCCCCGGAGGAGCCGGGGTTCCGGCGTTTGAAGGCCACCCCCAGCCCCACCGTGATGGCCGCCAGGGCCGCCACCAGGGCCGCTCCGGCTGCCAGCATGGCAATGCCCTGAGGGGTGCCAAAGCCTGTAGGCAGCAGGGCGGTGCCGATGGCTTGCAGCATCCCCACAAAGGCGGTGCCGATGGTCCCGATGAGGGAGCCCAGGGAGGCCAGGATGGTGGGGAAGCTGGACAGCAGACCCCCCTGGAGCCCCTGGCTGATGGCCACGGCCGCCGCCGTCATGGGGGCCTTGAGCCCCTGGAAGATGCCTGTGAGGGTGCCCCCCAGGCCGGAGAACTGGGCCACCACCTGGCCCAGGCCCCCGGTAAGGCCCTGACAGATCTGGCTGCCCAGGTCCCAGGCCCCTTGGGCAAGGCTTTGGGCGGCCTTGCCCAGCAGACCGTTGAGCTGCTGGATGATGCTCTTGCCCAGGCTGTCGATCCAGCCCTTGGCCTCCGGAGCCAGGCCGTTGTACACCGTGGACAAAGCCCACAGGCCCACCGACTTCCAATCCTTTTTCCGGATGCTTTCCACCAGGGTATCCAGGGTGCCCAGGATGCCCTGGTCGGCCTCCTGCTGCCAGCCCTTGACAAGGCCGTCAAAGCTGTTGGCAGAGGCTTTCCTGATCTCCTCGGTGATCTGCGGAACGCCGTCGGCGGCGATGGTGGTGACCTTTTCCACCGTCACTAGGGCCCCGTCCACCACCTCATCAAAGGTCTGGGTGATGATGCGCTTCTGGCTCTCGGTGCTGTCGGTAAGGGTCTCGGTGATGGTCTGGGTGCTGGTGGCGATGCCATCCACCACAGACGCCGTGGTGGCGGTGACGGTGCTGGCTACCGTGGCTGCCAGTTCCTCATAGACCTTTTGGGTCTGGGCGGTGGTCTTGCCGTTCTGGGTCACATGCTTGGTGACGGTCTTGTAGTTTTTGGCCACCCCGTTGACCATCTCCTGGCCGGATTCCGTCACGGTCCGGGTCAGGCGGTCAAACTCGCTGCTGCCCTGGCGCAGATGCTCGGTCAGCTCGGTGGTCTGGATGGTCACCTTGCCCAAGGCGTTGGCGGTCTCAGTATGGCCCTGGTCCTGCACGGACCACAGCAGGGTCTCGGCTGCTGCCTGGGCCGTCTGGGCCGCTGCGGCAGCCGCTCCGCCGGACTTGGTATAGGCAGGCACCACCACCTTTGCCAGGTCCTGGGCACTGTCAGCGATGCTGTCGTTGGCCTGGCCCCAGACCGCAGACCAATCGGTGCCCTTGCCGCTGGCAGTTTTAGCCAGGGTGGCCCCGGCAGTGGCTGCCATGGCGGCGTTGCCCACCACATTGCCCTTGCCGGTAAGGCCCTTGGTCAGGCTCTGGATGATGTTCTTGCCCCATTCCACCGCCTGGGCAGGCAGGCTCTTGACCCACTGCAAGGCACTGGAAAAGCCCCCCTTGAAGGCGTTCAGCAGGGCGGTGCCCATGCTCTTGACCCCGTTGGCGATGCCTGTGAGGATGCTTTTGCCGATGTTCAGCCAGTTCACCGCCGAGATCACCGACAGCACAGCCTCCAGGATCTTTTTCCAGTTGGCCAGCAGCTGGGGCACCGCCTTACCGATGCCCACCACCAGCTGCACCACCAGTGCCACGCCCTGGGCCAGGATCTTGGGCAGGTTGTCGTTGATGACCCCGGCAATGTTGATGACGATGTCCGGCACATAGGCGATCAGGTCCGGCAGCCCAGCAATCAGGCCGTTGGCCAGCTGGGTGATGCAGTTAAGACCTGCATCCACAAAGGCTCCGGCGTTGGCCCGGAGCTGGTCCGTAAAGGCCAGCAGCTGCGGCAGGGCGGTAGCTAAAAATGCAGGGATCCCCTGGGTAAAGCCCTGGGCAAGCCCCGTCACCAGCTGGGTGCCGCTTTGCAGCAGCTCCGGCACAAGGCCCTGCACCACTGCCGGGATGCCGGACACCACATTCCATACCATGGGCAGCAGATTGCCCACCAGGTAGGTCCGGGTCGATTCCACCAGGGCCTGGAGGGGCTCTGTCAGGTCGGCCCCGGTGGCAAGGCTGCCCAGCAGGTTCTGGGCAGCGGCCTTCATGGCAGCAAAGCTGCCGGTAAGGGTGGTGGCAGCCTCCTTGGCGGTGGTGCCGGTGATGCCCATCTCCTGCTGGATGACATGGATGGCACTGTACATATCCGCCAGGTTCCCCAGGTCATAGTGGACCCCGGAGATCTTCTCGGCGTCGGCCAGCAGCCGCTGCATCTCTGCCTGGGTGCCGCCGTAGCCCAGCTTGAGGTTGTCGATCATGGTATAGTTCTGCTTTGCCAGTCCCTGGTAGGCGTTCTGGATGGACGCCATATCGGTGCCCATTTTGTTGGCGTTATCCGCCATGTCCACCATAGCCATGTTGGCCAGATCCGCCGCAGCCTGGGTGTCTTGGCTTACGCTGGCAAGCAGGCTGGCGGCAAAGCTGGTGGTCTGCTCCATGTAGTCGTTGGCGGAAAGGCCCACGGTGCGCCAGGCGTCGGCGGCGTAGGCCTTGACCTTGTCGGCACTGTCGGCAAACAGAGTCTCGATGCCGCCAATGGACTGCTGCAGCGCTCCGCCCATGCTGATGGATTCCGACAGGATCTTGCCCACCCCGGCAGCGGCCAGTACCTTTTTCAGGGTGCCTACCAGCTTGGTGCCCAGGGCCTGCCCGGCTGCATCTCCGGCGGCGGCAGGCTCGCCGCCCAAAGCCTGGGTGATCTTGCCTTGGATGCCCTGGGCTGAGGGCACGATCTGGACATAGGCTTTGGCCAGCTCGATCCCTTCTGGCATTTAGTTCCCTCCTTTCAGGGCCGCCAGGGCGGCGTCAAAGTCCTGGCCGCTGGCATAGCTTTGCACAGGGCCCCCCTGCCGGGCCGAAAGCCCCAGCAGGTCTGCCACCACCGAGGGGGGCTTGGAGCGGTCCCCGGCCAGGCCCCAGACGATCTGGGTCAGGCGGTCGGCGGCGTAGGCCAGCAGCTCCGTTTCCAGGGGCACCTGTCGGCCCTGGGCCAGCCGCAGGCTGCGGCTGCCCTCCGGCAGCCCTGCTGCCAGGGTAGCCGCCAGGCCCAGCGGCAGAGCACGCCAGTCCAGCACATGGTAATACTGGGCAAAATCGCAGATGAGAGCGTCCTCGTCCGATGCGATCAGTTCGGCGAGGAGGCAGAGTTTTTTCCGGCACTGAAGCTGTTCAGCAGCTCGCCCACAGCCTGGCCCATGGCTTCAAGGGGAATCCGGCCCTTGGGGTCTGCCAGGTGCTCCATCAGACGATTCTTGTTTTCCTCGCCCAGAAAGCGGTCTGTCACGTCGATCAGCTTGGTGGGGTCTTTCTGCATAACGGTAATATCCTGGAACACGATGTAGTCCAGGGCATTTTCCTCCAGCTCAACGGTAAAGCCGTCGTTGGTCTTTGCGGTGATCATAAGCGTCTCCTTACTCCGCCTTGGCGGTGATGTACTCGTAGTGGGTGTTGCCCTTGGTGTCGGGCACAGCGGTGAGGGTGGTGGCGTAGCCCACGGCCCCCTGGGCGTAGGTGATGTCTCCCACAGCGGTGACGGCGGCGTCCGGGATGACGATGCGCTTTACTGCATTGTCCTTCAGGATCATCTCCACCACCCAACAGCAATCTTGCTGCTGGGCACTGTTGGCCTGGACGGTGATTCCGGTGGCCAGGGTGCCGGTAACGTTCTTGTCTCCGTACACCGCCTTCAGCACCTCCACGTTCAGGGCCTCCAGCAGGGTAAAGGCGAAGGTATCCGGCTTTTCGGTCTGCTGAGTCAGCACCGTGTCACCGCCCCAGGCGGTGGTGGTCTCGTTGGAGGGGGAGTTGGCATTGGTCAGGCCGTCCTCCGACAGGTAGCCCAGGCTTTTAAAGGCCTGGTCCAGTTTGGTGGTGGCATCGGTGGGCAGGGCCGTGCCCAGGGGGGCACGCCAGACGGCTCCTCCCACTTGGGGCTTGGCGGCGGTTACTTTGGTTGCATCTGCCATGGCAATTGCTCCTTTCAATAATGGGTAATAGAAAAAACGGCCTGGTAGCGAGGCCGTTTCCGGGTAGTATCCGGGAACCGGTAGTCGGTCACCAGGCGGCAGGACACCACCTGGGGCAGGGTGTCGGCGTCGGCCATGGCGGCCTTGACGGCCTGGTTCAGCCGGGCAGCGTCCAGGGTGCCGTCGTGGTCCCGGGCGTCGGGGCCGTAGGACTGCACCGCCAGGGTGGTGGTGGGGATGCCCCGGGCCTCATCAGAGCCGGTCTGCTCCAGCACCACAAAGACCCCCGGGGCCGGGGTGGGCACCGTCAGGTGCACCGGAGCCTCCAGCCGAGGGGCCAAAAATGCAAGGATCTCTGTTTCGATCATTTCAGTGCCTTCAGGATGGTGTTTGTGTCGGCGTTCTCTTTGCAGGCGGCAGGGCTTTGGGCCCGGACTTCTGCCACCGCTCGGGTGGGTGCGGTGTAGTATACTGCCTCGTAGCCCTGGCCCAGGCGGTGCTGGGCCCCAAAGGCCAGGCTTGCCAGGGCCTGGGCCATCTCCGGGCTTTTCAGCAGCTGGCCCACGCCCTGTTTGTTCAGCCGGATGCGGACCTCACTCAATGCGTTCCACCTGCACTTTCTTGTTCCAGCACAGGGGCACCAGGGCGTCGATGTACTGGGTCACGCTGCCGACCACATGCCATTTCTGGCCAAAAAACTCTACCGTGCAGCCCTCCCAGCGGTGCTCATCCCCTTTGGGGATACACAGCTCGTAGGCGGCCCGGCGGCCCTCCAGCTGTAGGGGCGTGGTCACGGCAGCGGCTTCCACCGGGGTCACCAGAACATTTTCCACCGTCACCGGGGTCTCGGTGTACAACGCCGCGTTGGCCTGGTCCCGGCCTGCGGCGGTGCGCTGGTACAGCACCACCGGGATGCCTTTAATCCATGCCATACAGTTCAATGCACCCCTTCCGCTGCCGCCGGAGCCCCAGCCTTGCCAGCTCTGATTTTTTGATGAACAGGCCGCCGCCGGGCACCAGGAAGGATCCGGAGGCCGAGTATCCCCCGGCAGCCTGGGTAAACTGGGTCATGGGCTCCTGGTCGGTGCTGGTCATCAGGGTACGGGCCACCACATCCACCGTGACGCTTTTGGCCACCAGGGCCAGGGCCGGGTCCTCTGCCGTGAGCCGGGGCAGGTCCTTGCCCACCTTGGCGGCCTCCACGTTGAGGCTGGCGGTGACCACCTCCAGCAGGGAAAGGGCCCGGCTCTGCTCTGCTGCCGACAGAGGCCGCCACAGGGTGGCCAGGTCCTCCAGGGTGGCATAGGTCATTGTTCTGCCTCTGCCTTGCCCTTGGCCTTAGCAGGGGCAGGCTTTTCGGCCTTGGGGGGCCGGACAGGCTCCCAATCGCCGCCGGAGATCTGGCAGGGGGTCTCCAGCAGAGCCCCGGTCTTTTTGTTGCGGTACTGCATCCTGTTCCTCCTTATGCGTTGGCCTTGATGTGGGCAAAGGCAGAGGGGTCCAGAATGCCCCAGCCGATGTAGGCCTCGCCACGCAGATACACCTGGTTATGACCCTTCAGGTCTCCCAGGGTGGTGTCGTTGTCGGGGTTGCCGTACTTGATCACCTCAATGGGCATCTCCTTGGCATAGCCCCACTTGAAGCAGTTGGCAAAATCGCCCACCAGGGCCCGGTCCTTGCTGGAACCGGCGGACAGGTTGGAGGTGGATTCCACACGCAGGCCGTTCACCTCGCCGGGGTTTGCACCCCAGGCCAGCTGAGGATACAGCTTGGCACCGTCGGTGGTGGTCTGGGCCGCCAGGGAGCTCTTGAAGGCCGGGGCCAGGATCATGCCGGTAACATCCCGGTCGGAGCCCTGCACCAGGGCAATGGCAGCCTCCACGTTGGTGTCGGGCTTGTCACCGGCGGCAATGGTCACCGCCTGGGTGACCTTGCTGTCAAAGTGGTTGGTGCCGATGACGGTGGAGGCGGTGCCGGTGCGAGGGTTCACGCCGTGGAGGGCCATCAGATCCAGGCCCTTGGCCACCTTTTTGGCAAAGCCGTCGGCAAAAGCGTTGAGCACCTCCATCTGGGCCTCCTCCGAGGCGTACAGGAACTCGTCGGACACCCGGGCACCGTACTCGATCTTCAGGGGCACGATGGTAATGGGGGTCACCGTAGCACCGCCCTTGCCCTTGGCGCCGTTCTCGGCCACGATGTCCACCTCTTTGTCCAGGGTGAAGGTAAACTCCTTCTGGCCATTGAAGGCGATGGGGGTGGCACCGCAGAGCTTTGCCAGGGCGGATGCGCCGGTGGTCTGCTTGATAAAGCCAGGGATCAGCTCCTCCGGGAACAGGGAGCCTTTGCTCAGAATATCTGCCATGTTGTTTTCTCCTTTACTCGTTGTTCAGCAGCTGGTTGGTGAATGCCCTCCAGGCGGACTGGCCGCCCACAGGGTCCGGGTCCCCTCGCAGAGGGGCAGGCGGTGCCTTGGGCCGGAGCATCTGCACCAGGGCCGCAGCATCCTTGCGGATATCTGCCTCAGCGGTGCCGGTCAGACGCTGGGCCAGCTCAAAGGGAATGCCCACCTCATGGGCGATCCGGGCCTTGAGGGCGTCGGTCTCGTAGGCCTGGCAGCGGCTCGTCAGGTCTGCCACCTGGGCTGTCAGGGCCGCATTCTGGTCCTTCAGGGCACTGTAGTCCGCAAACGGGGCCAGCCTGTCGGCCACCGCAGCCTCAAAGGCCTCTGGGGTCGTAATGGGGGTAAATTCTTCTGCCATGGATAAAACTCCTTTCTCTGGCAACAAAAAAACAGGCCCGGGTGGCCTGTCAGTAGCTGGTGCGCTGGCGGCGTTTCGCCTTGCCCTCGGCGCATTGCCAGTGGGCCAGGATCACGCTGTCCAGCAGTTCGATGTGTCCGCCCTCGGTGAGGCTGCGGTAGCCAAAGCCGCCGTTTGTGCCAATGGCCCGCTTTTCGCAGTTGGCGGCGGCCTGGGTCAGGCCGGGCTGTCCGGCGTGCCGCAGGGTCTTGGCAAACAGTGCCTGCTCAAAGGCAGCATTGGCGGTGATGACCTGCTTGACCGTAGGCAGCACCGGGGCTTTGAGGTGGGCCGCCTTCATGGCGTCGGCCAGCAGCTGCTGACCGCTGGCCCCATCCACCGCCACAGCAGCCAGGTCGGCCTTGGACAAAAAATCCAAAAGCCACCCACTGCCTGCCCGGGTGGGGCGGCAGTCGATGGCTTCCACGAAGATGGCGTTGTCTTTGGTGCGGCAGGCCACTGCCAGGGCGCAGCTGGTGCCGTCGGTACTGAACTTGATGCCTGCATACAGTTTTCCGGTGAGCTTGGGCAGGGTGTCGGTTTTCAGCTGCTCCCACTCGGCCCGGCTGATGGCGGACTTCAGGTTGTACCGCAGCCACAGGCCCAGACGCTGGATGTTGAAGTCGATGGGGTCATCCCCGATCTCGTCTGCCACGCTGCGCTGGGTGAAGATGGTGCCCAGGCTGGGGTTGGTGCGGTACCAGGCCTCCACATCCTGGGGGTCGGTCTGCTGGTCCACGCTCCACTCGGCCCAGCCGGTGTTTTGGGTATCCCCACGCAGGGCCGCATTCCGCAGCTTCAGGAACACCGTGCCGGAGGATACCGGCGTAGGGGGCGTGCCGCAGAACAGGGTCTGGGGGTTTGGGCTGTCGGTGACCACATACTTCAGGGCACTGGCCTGATCGTCGGTGTACTCCTGGGCCTCGTCGATGACCAGCAGGTCAAAGCCCTCGCCCAGGCCGCCCTTGGAGGACCGGGTGCGGAACTCGATGCGGCCCTCCCCCTCCTCCAGCTGGATGTGCTCCCGGCCCACCGCCTGGATGGACTTGTAGGGGATCCTGGCCTTGTCCAGCAGATGGCACAGCCGCTCCCAGGCGGCCCGGCTGGTGGTGGTGCGGTGGGCGGTGTGGAGGATGCTCTCCCCCTGCTGCAAGCCATACAGCTCCCGGATGGCGGCGATCTCGTTTTTGCCGTTGCGCCGGGGCACCGAATAGCCGAACTTGGTATGGACCCACAGCCCCTCCTGGTTACGGGCCAGGATATCGTACAAAAGCAGCTCCTGCCACTGCTGGGCCCTGCGTCCGGTGGTGTTGTAAAGGTCGATGGCCGGTTGGCCCAGGGTCTGGGTATAGGGCAGCACCACGGCGGCAGTGGGCGTCTGACGGCCAAGTCTGTCCGTGGCAGGCGGCTTGCGTGTCCGTGGCATGGTGGGCAGGGTCCCTCCTTTGTGTAAAAATGGGCAAAAGAAAACCCCGGTGCCCGTGCATCGTGGTTTTTGTTTAAACGCTATTGTCCGAGGAAGTGGAATCCGCAGACCACAGAATTTTTTCAATTTCCGAAGAGGAAATCGTTTCTCGTACATACCCGTCATCGGCGTCGGAGGCTTCAATGTAGAATGAATTACCACCGTCAAAACTGTCAAGAATCGTAGCAGTGCGTCCGTCTTTCAGGATAACAACATCCAATTCCGAAATTTTCATCTACTTATTGCCCCCTTTCAATTGAATGATGTAGATGCTGGTCAATGTCGGAAAATCGCTGCCATTTTTTATGATCCAAGCAGATAGAACTGGCGCAGTTCTTCCAGATGGGCCAGTTACCAGCATTTTTACCTCAAACGGAATACCGTAAGGCGTATCTTCCTTTTGTGCGGCCTTCCACGAAGAAAGGCCCTGCATGATTTTTTGAATCAGCTCATCACCATTTGCTGGAACATATCCAAGAACATCTCGGAATACGATTGCCTTATTTCTCCCGGTTGGATGCTCAAGATTTAGTGCGTACTGAAATACTTTTGCTGGCGGAATAACAGCCTGTTTTCTATGAGGAAGCAGCTGCGCTTCCGATGTTGCAAGATACTCATCCCGAAACGCAGCGAGAGCTTTTTCATAGGCGGCGGATTTTTCAACCAAACCGTATTTCTTTCTTGCTTCTATTTTAGCAGAATCATCTCGGTTTGTCGATAGATTTTCGATCTTTTGAATGCGCTGCTGCCGGACTTCCGGTTCCTCCGTCCAGGTCTTGTTCCACACGTTCTGCCGCCGTCCCTCGCCGGGGTCGTACTCCACCCGGCAGCGGCAGCGTTGGTGGCGGCGGTAAACATCCTTGGGCACATGGGGGTAATCGTAGGACCCGGCCAGGGCGGTACACCACTTGCAGCAGCGGCTCTCGGCGGTGCGGACCACCCGGGGCCGCAGCCCGGCCTTGCCCTGAAACTCCACGTTGGCTTTGAGGGTGTCGTCCACTGCTTTCCGGACAAAGGTTTTCACCGGCTCCTCCAGCACCCAGGCCACATCCTGGATCTGTGGAGCGTCGGCCAGCTTGTTCAGCAGCCCCTCCAGGGCCTCCTGGTCCAGGGGAGCCTGCTGCGGTGCCAGACCCAGGCCTGCCTGTCGGTTCAGTGCCTGCTGCCCCTGCATGGCAGCTGCTGCCGCCAGAGAACCGCCTTCCTCCAGCAGAGGGCGCACCACCCGGTCCGCCAGGTTCCAAAAGAGCCTGCCCTCTGGCAGGGCGTCGGCGGTGAGACAGCGGCAAAATGCCTGGGCCAGGGCGTTGCCCACCAGCTCCGCATACTCGGCAGCGTCCGCATAGGTTTGGGCGGTGGGCCGGGCTGCCCCCAGCTGGGCCAGAAACTCAGCCCGGATCCGCTCCAGCAGCTCCGGGGCCATGTCCTTTTCTGCCATGGCTGCCTCCCTTAGTGCTCGGAGCGGATGCCCGTCAGGTCTCGCAGGTTCTCTTTGCCAAAGTAGCCGGGCACCGTGGTGTTGATCTTACCCACAGCGTCACCGATGCCGGACAGGGTGGCAGCGTCCGGCTCAAATACCGGCTCCCATACCGGACGGGTGCGGTAGAGCTGCTGGCGTTGGTAGCCGAAGTCGTCCCGGACACAGGCTGCCAGGAAACCGGCATTGAGAAAGCCGCTGCCAAAGGTCCGCTGGGCCTTGCGTGCTGCCAGACGCAGGCTCTCGTGGCTGGACTTGATGGCCTCGGCACTGGAGGGGTTGTCAGTAACAAAGCCCAGGTCGTCCAGGGTCAGGCCGGTCTCGCCGGCAAACAGAGCGGCAAAGGTCCGCAGCTGCTCGGTGTAGGGGCTCATGCTCTGCTGGGTGAACTGGCCCACCACAGGCTTGTCCCCATCCTCGTCCTTGGTGATCTCCAGCAGGCTGGAAATGGTGGCTCGCCACTTGTCCAGCTGGTCGGCATCGTTGGAGGTGCCCAGCACATACTTTTGGGGGAAGGAGTAGAACTCTGCCGAGATCTCGCTGCGTTTCAGGGTCCGCAGGGCTCCCTGCTGCAACCCCATGCAGGCCCGGGAGATGCGGCTGTGGCCAAAGGGCCGCCGGGCATCCGGTCGGTGGAGGATGGGCACCAGCAGGGGTGCCGGAGCCGGGTTCTCCAGCAGATAGGGTCTGCCGCCCTTGGGGTAGTACCAGGTATTGCCGGGGGTAAAGTAGGCCTCCAGCAAGGGCTTGTCCGTTTCCGGGTCCCGTTCCAGCACAGCGTAGCCCTCTTGCAGCAGGCCAGTGACCTCGTCCATGACGCCAGTGGCGTTGGCTCCGTCCAGCACCTGCAGCCGGGGGAAGTCGCCGGGGTCCTGACTGATGTACAAAAAGCAGCAGCTGGAGATCAGGGCCGACAGCACCGCACTGTCAAACAGCACATCGGCGTTGTTCATCTGGTAGATGTTGTTCAGGTCAAAGTTATCCTCCCGGAACTCTCGCCAGACCAATCGGTCGGCCAGGGCATCCACCGCCTTGCCGCACCAGCCCAGGGTCTCGGCAAACTGCCGGAACTCCGGCGGCGTGACCATGCCAAAATCCTTTACGGCGTTTTTCATCTCGTAGTACTTGTACCGGGTCAGCACCCGGGTGCGTTTCTGGTCCAGGCGGCGGCGCAGGTAGGCCATGCCTTTCAGGTCGGTCATGGGGGAGAACTCCTTTCACGAGAAAATATTCACAGTACGGTCTGGGAAGGTCAGAGCCCCCCGGGGGAGGGGGGTATCCCCCCTGGTGTTCCGGGCCGGGGTCCGGCGGCCTAGGGGCTCCGGTATCCGGCCCAGTCCCTGCTCAGAGGCAGTGCCAGCAGGGCCGCCGGGTCCGGTTCTTTCTGCTGCTCCACGGCAGTGAACAGCTTGTCGCTTTTCTGCCGGTTGCACCAGAAGTGTGCCAGCTGCAAGTTGGCCAGATCGCTGGGGTGTCCCCCCTTGGCCACCGGGATGATGTGGTCGATGCAGGGCGAAAGCGGATGAGGAAACTTATAGCTGAAGTCCACAGGCTTCCCACAGATACCGCAGACGGTCTGGGTGGCGTAGATCTTCTTTTTGTTCCGCTCAAAGGCCAGCCGATGGGTGCCGTCCCGGTCCGGCCGTGCTACAGTCTTTGCCATGATGCTCCTTTGCACAGGCTGCCCTGCCCCTGCCCTGCTGCCCTGGCTTTGGGCTCCGGGGGGCGTGTCTTTGGGGAGGGGGTGGTATCAAAAGACCCCCGGGGGTGTTTTGCGAGACCCCGGGGGTGGAAAAGCGTCAAAATGCCCGGCTGGTACATTCAGGCTTTTGGTAGTTGATGGGTGATCCTCTGTGTCAGCCGGGCAGCACAAAGCCCACAGGGTGAAGGGAGTAAGGGAACCTTTCCTGTGGGCGTGTGCGTGGTATCGGGGAGCCTTTCCGGCTTTGCCGATGGTACCAGTTTACACCATGGCCTAGTGAACTGGCAATGAAATGCTAGTGCAATGTTTTAGAGCTGCAGCTGCTCCATTGCTTTGCGGCGCAGGATAAAGACCATGCGGAGGGAGTAATTCATCTCCTTTGCCACCTGGTCCCATGTGAGGAGGTCCAGATAATACCCCTTCAGGACCCGGTAGCTCTGGTAATCTTCCAGCTGCTGCAAGGCCACGTCGATCTCCTCAAACAGAGCCTGGCACTCAGCCAGCTGGAAAGACGCCTGGCGGTCCAGATCATCCTCTCGTTCCACAGCCCTGGCAAGGTTTTGTCCGTCTCCGCTGCCGCCGGGGGCTGCGCTGAGGTTTTGGGTGGTGCGCCGGGCAGCGGTCCGGGCTTCCTCCAGCCGACAGGCCAGTTGGCGGAACAGCTTTTCTGCGTCCCGGTACCGCCAGAGCCAGGCCTTTTTTTCTTCGTAGGTCAAACTCAGATTCTCCTTTCTATGGAGGGTATGGAGGATAGGAGCCTCTTTTGGAAAACTCTCTATAGGGAAACAAAAAAAATATATAGAAAAGTCCCGGGAGCGGCTCCTTTGCCTCCATTCCCTCCATGCTCAGTTCTTCAGGCTGGTCTGCTGGTACAGCGGCGGCCCGGCTGTGCTGCGGAGGGGAGGGTCACTGCTGCGGCCCAGGGCCATGCACCGCAGGCCCTCCTCCGACAGGGCCATGTCCACATACTCGTTGTAGTACATCCCCTTGCGGACCTGGTAGTGCTTTTTGACCTCGATGCCAAACTGCTTGTTGGCCATGCGCCATTTCTCGTTGTTGTCGGTGCACCAGCTGAGATAGGTGCGGAACAGCACACTGGCCTGCACCGTCTGGCCCTGGGCAGGCTGGGTGCAGTCGGCCAGAAAGGCCGCAATGCGATCCTGGTCCTGCTTGTAGGCGTCCACGGCCTTATCCACCGCAGGGCAGGGCGGCAGGCCATGCTTTTTGCCGCCCTGGCTAAGGGTGAGCCACTTTTGCAGCCCCTCCAGAGCCCAATTGAGGATGCCGGGCAGCTCTGCTTCCAGCTTTTGGGGCAGCAGCATATCCTGCTTTTCCGGTGGGATGCACTGGGTAAAGGGGATCAGCCGGATGCGCCGCCAGATGCCCACATCGGTGCCGTGGATCCGAGGCAGGTGGTTGGTGGCCATGATCAGCTTGAACTCCGGCCGGAACTCAAACTCCTTGCCGTACTGGAACCGGGCCGTGATGGTGTTGCCGCCGGTCATCTGCTTTACCAGGCCCTCGTCCAGCATGGCCCCCTGGTCTCCTTCCTCGATGGTGACCAGCCGGGCTCCCTTCAGCCGGGCCACGTCACTGCGTGCCGCCCCGGAGGACCGGCTCCGGGCACTGGTGATGGTCTCTGCCTGGGCGTTCATGCCGTAATCGCCGAACAGCTTGGCCAGGGCTTCCAGAAAGGTGGATTTGCCGTTGGAGCCATCCCCGTACAAAAAGAACATACACTGCTCCCGGGTGGAGCCGGACAGACAATAGCCTGTGACCACCTGCAGATACTGGGCCAGGGCCTTGTCCCCTCCGGTGATGGACTCCAGAAAGGCCAGCCATGTGGGGGCAGCAGCCTGGGGGTCGTAGGTCACCTGGGCCAGCCGGGTGATGTACTTGTCCCGGTCGTGGGGCAGCAGCTTGCGGCTGCCCAGGTCCAGAATGCCGTTCTGCACATTCAGCAGGCCCCGGTTCCGGTCGAACTGATCCGGCAGCATGGGGATGCCCGGCAGGTGCTGGGCCTCCTTGAGGAAAGCCTCCTTGCCCCGGCTGGAGCGGCTTTTCTGGACGTGTCTGCGCTGGGCAGCGGCGTTGTCGGTATCACGGATGCCAAAGCAGGCCTTGTCCATCTGGTCCAGCATCTCATCGGCAAAGCGTTTGACGGCAGCCAGGTCGTCTCGCTGCCAGCGGACCCCATCCCATACCAGCCAGCACTTGTCGGTGGGGTTGTAGCGCAGGCGGTCGGCGTATCGGTCCCGGAACCGCCGGGCATTGCCGGTGTCGTCCATGGAGTAGCTCTTGACCCCCGGTGCCGGGGTGCCGGGAGGGTCCTTTGGGGGCTGGCCGTACCGGGCACGGAGGTCTTGCAGGGCCTGGGCCTGGTCTGCAAAGGCAGGGCCCTGGGGCTGCTGCGGTGGGCTGTACACCTCCTGGCAATCTGCCAGGGCCCGGTCCAGGGTGGCGTCACCGTAGGTCTTTGCCCCTCGCCGCTGGTCCCATTTGGGGCGCATGAGGCCCGAGGACCGGAACACCCGGTCCATCCGGGCCTTGTCGGCTCCCAACCAGAAGGCCAGCAGGTTGGCAAAGCTCAGGTCCGCCTCGCTGTGGCTGGCGTAGTAGGCCTGCCAGTTGCCGGCATACAGGGCGGCGAACCGCTGACCGTCCCGGGCGTTGCAGGCGGCTTGCAGCAGTTCTTCGTCCGGGCGGTCTACGGCCTGCCACACCGCCGCCGGGGCCGGAGCGGCCACAGCGGCAGGTTTGGCCAGATACTGTGCATGGATAGCGGCACAGGCTTCGGTGCGCTGGGCAATGGGTCTGGCTGCCAGCACATTTCCGGTAACGGTAAAGTATCGGCCGCCGTCGTACATTTCCAGCCCGATGCTGCTTTTGCGGCAGGGGCCGTCAGGTTTTTGGCCGGTGAACAGGATGTGCACCCCGGTGCCGCTGGGGCTGGCCTCGGCGTAGCTGTCCATCTGCTCGATGATCTGAGCCGCCATCTCCGAGAGGGTGCCGGTGTCAGGGTCCCGGCAATGGTCGATGTCGATGCCGCACAGCCCATCTCCCAAAAGCACCCCAACGCCTCGCAGGCCGTAGCGGCCCACCGCCGCCTGGGCCGCTTCCAATGTGCCCCAGGTGGTAGGGTCGTTGGGCCGGGCCTTTTGCCCGGTGGCAGGGTCGATGGGGCATTTTGCAGCATCGAAACAGACCCAGCGTTTCGCCTCTTTCAGGGATTGTGGGAACTGTTCCAGCATGGGCACCTCCGGTTAAAAGGGCAGGTCGCCGTCATCGTCGGCAGGGGTAAAGCCCTGGGGATCCGCTGCCTGCCGGGGCCCATCCTGCAGCTGGCTCAGGTCCCCCATGCCCAGGTACCGGTCCACATAGGTCCGGGTGTACTGGGGGTCCCGTTTGTCGGTCTGGACGCTGATGGCGCAGCGGCGGCCCCGGAACTGGGGCAGCACCTGTTCCAGCTGACTCAGACGGTCCAGGGGCAGCTGGATCATCTGCAAAAAGCCCTTGAGGAAGGGCAGGCCGTTGGGGGTCAGGCCGTAGCTGGTAAAGGCGCAACGGCCCTGGCAGGGGCCTTCTGCCACCACAAAGGTCACGCTGAGGGCCAGGTTGCCTCCGGTACGGGCCACGATCTTGGCCTCCTTGATCATGGCGGTGTAGCGGCCCACCGGAATGCTGCCGGAGCCGGTGCTGGCGTCGGCATAGGCCTGGTCCAGGGCTGCAAGGGTGCTTGCGTAATTCAGTTCACTCATAATACTTACTCCTTTTCTTGAATGTTCATCTTTTTATAAAGGCTCCGGCGCTGCTTATATTGCGCCAGGAGCTGGGGCGTTTTTTCGTCCAGCAGATCCAGCACCAGGGCCTGGGTCTTGCCGGGGGCAGGCCGCTGGATGCGGCCGATGCTCTGTTGCAGGATCACCTTGTTCCGGGTGGGGGTGGCCAGCACCAGCCGGTCCAGCCTTGGGATATCCAGCCCTTCCTTGGCCAGCTGATAGGTGGCAAACAGGATCCGTGCCTGGCCGTTCTTCATCCGGGCCAGGGCTTGCTGCCGCTGGGCTTTTTTGGTGCTGCCGCAGACAAACTCCGCTGCTAGGCCCAGGCTGAGAGCGTACTGGTACAGCTGCTCCAGCATGGCCAGGGAGGCTGCCAGCACCAGCCAGCTGGTGCCTTCGGTCACGGCCCGGTCCAGCACCTGCTCCACCCGGTGCATCCGGTCCCGGTCGGCTGCCATGTGGCGCATCAGGCGCACATAGTCCACCGGGGTCTCGGTGGCCCTGGGGGTGTACACAAAGGCGGTGGGCACGGTCTCCACCCGGGGCGTGATGGTGATCTGCTCCAGCTGCTGGGGGTCGATGACCGCCACCCGGGGCCCCAGCACCTGGAAGATGGTGTCCCCCAGGCCGTCGCTGCGCTGGTCGCTGGCGGTCAGGCCGAACCGCCACCGGGCCGGCAGACCTTGCAGCACCGCTGCAAACATACTGGCGGATTCCGGGTTGTTGACCACATGGTGGCACTCGTCCACCACCACCACGCCCACCGTCCGGGCCAGCTCTGCCAGCTCCATGCGGTACAGGCTCTGGACCGTGGCAATGGTGAGCTTTGTTCCCAGGCGTTTGCTTTTGCCGGAGAGCACCGCCACCTCCCGGTCGTCCAGGCCCAGGCGCAGCTGGGCACGTTCCTTGGCCTGCTGGGCCAGGTCCAGGGTGTGGGTGATCCACAAAGCTGGACGCCCCAGCCGGGCGATCAGGGCCATGCCGATCTCAGTCTTGCCAGCCCCACAGGGGGCCACCAGCACCCCTTGGCACCACTTGCAGGCCAGGGCGGCTTCCACCGCCTGCTGCTGGTAGTCTCTCAGGGTGAACCCGGCCTGGCGGAAGGCACAGGGCTGCCCTTGCAGGGTCATGTTCCGGGCCACCGTGCCTGCCGGCCGCTGCCGCCACACCTGCTCTGCCATGCCCCGGGGCAGCGTGAGGGCGTTGCCCTTGATCTCGTACAGCATGATGGTCTTGGGGATGTTCCAGGCCGGGCGGCCCAGCCGCAGGGCGTTTTCGTACCGGGGGTTGGGCACGGTCAGCTCCCGGATGAGCTGGTGCAGCAGCGGAGTGGGCACATCCGAAAGATGCAGCTGGCCGTCCAGGGTGTAGATCATGGATGCACCACCTCCAGCACGTTCAACAGGTCAGTGGGCAGGTCCTCCAGCTTTACGCTGCCACGCTCGCCGCTTTCCAGGGCGTCCCGGATGTAATACCAGGGGAAAAAGCAATCCAGGGCCGGGGCGTCCCGGCGCACCGCCACCACGGCGATGCCCCCGGCGTCCTCCTTCCGGGAAAGGTTTTCCACCTCGTTGGGCCGAAAGGCTGAAAACGGCAGATTGCCCCGGGCAATGTGCTTGCACTCGATGCCCCAGCTGCGGCCGTCGATGGTGGCCTCGATGTCGTAGGGCTGGCCGCCCCAGTCGGTGGGCCAGAGCCGGGCCCAGGCCCCGGGGATGCCCCCCAGCAGCTCCAGCAGGTCGTCCTGCCAGCTTTTGCCCCGGGCGTTGCGGGCCGCCTGGAGCTGGTCCTTTTTCTGCCGGACACGGGTGTCACTGGGCCTCATGGGCGGCCTCCTTTTCTGCGGCACGACGGGCCAGCTCAGCCTTTTTGGCGCAGGCGGCGCACAGGCACTTGCCGTAGGTGGCCCGGGTGTACTCTGCCAGCTGGGCAAGGGTCATCTTGCCGGTGGCAGATACCAGATGGCCGCATTCCTGGCAACGCACCGGCTCCTTGCCCTCGTTGGCCCACTCTGCCAGCTGCCGCCCCAGCTCCGGCGTAATGGCGGCGTGGAGCCCATCCAGAAATGTCACGTCCTTGCTGGCGGTGGCAATGTGGTCCCGGCCAATGTTCAGCATCAGGTCGAACTCGTACTCCACATCGTCACGCTGCACCGGGGCCAGGCCCACCTTTACCGGCACCTGCTTGCCCCGTTCGTTCTCGGTAAGCACATAGTCCTGCTTGACCCGGAGGGTGCAGATGGTGTGGCAGTTTACCGACAGCAGATAGTTGATGAACTCGTTCTGGATGCGGCCGGCCTCGTCCCAGGCGGTATAGCTGTTTTTGTTGGGCTGGGCGGCAATGCCTGCCTTGATCTCCAGCACACCGCCGGAGCTGTTCCAGGCGTGGGACAGGCTGTCCACGATCACCACCCCCTCCGGGCCCACCGCCTCCACAGCGGCATCCACTGCTTCCTTGTAGTGGGCCGGGGAGTAGGGCGGCGTGAGCTCGATGTGGTAAAAGGCCCCGATGCCCAGGTCCGGGCGGTTGGCATACAGCAGGCTGCGCTTGTGCTCGGTGTCAATGAGGCAGATCTTCTGGAAGTCACCGCCGGTCATGCCGGAGGCCAGCAGCAGAGCCCCCAGGGTCTTGCCGCCGCCGGATACCCCGGCCAGGGCAATGCGGAGCTTGGAACGTTCTCGGGTGGCAACAGTGATCTCTACCATATCAATTCTCCTTTTCATCAGGCCAGACACGGCAGGCAGAAGCTGCCGTACAGGCGTTTTCCGGTACGTTGTCGATGTCGTTCCAGATCCAGAACTGGGCCTCGGTGACCTCGTCCTGCCAGCAGGCCAGCAGAGCCCCGGGGTCAAAGGCCCCCAGGTTTGCCCCACTGCTCACCACCGCAAAGGCCTCCAGGGCAAAGGCTGCGATCTGGCCGGTGCCCAGCTGGACCAGGGCGTCGGTCTCGGTCCGCAGAGGCAGGGGCTTCAGGCCCAGCACATAGGAGGGAGCGGTGCAGTCTGCCAGGGCCTGGTCCCGTTCCGCCAGGTCCAGAGGTTTGGGGTCAAAGCCCTTTACCACCCAGGCGGCGTAGCCGATGTGGGGCAGGTCCGCCAGCCAGGTGACGATCTGCCCGGTGATCTCGCCGGGGCAGGTCTCCTTGGGGATCAGCAGGCTCCACCCGGCCCCGGAAAGAAAAAAGCGATCTCGCAGGCCCCGGTCTGTCCGGATGATGCGGATGCCGCCGCCCCGGTAGCTCTGCTTCATGAGCCGGAGCAATGCTTTGGTGTCAAATGTCATTCAAACAACGCCTCCCGTTCTGCGTCCTCCACACTGCCGGCGGCAGTGGGGTCAATGGTGCTTTCCTCCTCCAGGGAGGACATGATCTGGCCGCACACAGCATACAAGGGTGCAGCCATGTGGGTCAGTGGGCAGCCTGTGGCCACCGCAGAGCCGAACCAGGACAGGTACATGGCTCGCAGGGTGTCCGCCATGAGCCGGGCCTGTTGAGCACAGGCCTGGGCCGGGGCCAGCAGACCCTCGGCCTCCTGCTGGTACTGATCCAGCCGGGCCTGGGCCTGGGCGGTTTGTTCCCGGGCCTCCTGCACGGCCTGATGGGCCATCTCCTGGGCCTGCCGCCGGACCTCCTCCTTGTCCACCACGGCGGTGATGGGCTGGCTTTTCAGGGCGTCCTCGGCGGTTTTGGCCCGCTGCTCCGCCTGCTTCCGTTGGGCCTCGGCAGTTTTATATGCTTCGTTGGCGTAATCGTAACTCCGCTGAAGGTGGTCATTCTGCTCGTGCAGCCCTGCCACGTCTGCCTGTGCGGCGTCCCTCTGGGCTTCGGCGGCGGTGGCACGGTCCTTTTCGGCCTTGATCTGGGCCAGGAGGTCCTGCACACGCTGGCTGTCCCCGGCGGCGGCCACCACCTGGTCGGCGCAGCCGGACCGGGCAATAAGGTTCAGGTCCTTCCGGGTCAGGTTGGGCAGCTGTTTTAATTCCGCAACTGTTGCGGAATTAAAAGCATCACCGTTTTTGACCATCGTTCTGGCACTGCCCTCACTCAGCCCCTTGCTCTCGTACCACTTGGTCCAGGTGCCGCCGCCATAGCGGCCAGCCTTGGCAGTTAGGGCGTGGATCCGGGCCAGGTAGATGCAGGACACCAGATACTCGTCCTGGGCGGTGCCGTAGTGCAGGTCAAACTGCTGGTCTGCCTCAGCGGCAGCTCCTGCCAGGTCCCCCAGAGGGGAGAAGTCAAAGCTGGGGACTGAAGGCATCGACACAGAAGAACCGTCCGCCGATGCGGCAGGTGCACATTCGGGTTCCTCCTCCACCGGTTCAATGGGTGCGTTCTTGCAGGGCTTGGCCTCCCTGAGGGCTGTGAGCATCCGATCCGGAAGCTCGTAGTCATCCATCGGGATGAATTCGTCGCTGGTCAAAAACGCTTCCGGGGTCAGATTCTTGTCTGCCGCTCTGGCCAGCTCAAATCTGTGCGTCATGATGCGGCTTTCTTTCCAAATGCTGCCGTTCCAGTGCCAGAACCGTCCACGGGTATAGGCATAGTAAACGTCGTTGCTGTTCTGGCTGATGATCATACCCGCACCTCCATCTCCTTCAGGCGGTCCAGCAGCTGGGCCAGCAGGTCTTTGCCCATGGGCACGAGATTGTTGTTCTTCCAGCCGTAGCACAGGATGGGGCCATAGATGGGCTGGCCCCGATAGGTCCGGCACAGCCCATTGCCGTAGATGCCATACACCAGCACCGCCGGGGTCCGGGGCAGGACCCTTTGCTCACAGGGGCACTGCAGCCGGGCCTCGATGCCCTGCAGGGTGTCCGGCAGGTTGGCCGGAACCGGAGCCCTGCCCGGTTCAATGAGAATGCCTTTCATTGTATTTCCTCCATGTATCCGTGCTCTTTGCAGAGCTTTGCCAGGTTGTCGTAATACTGATCGTGGAAAAAGAGGAGCCTACCGGGAAAGTCCACCGGACGTGTGTCCGATAAGGTCCCCAGCACCTCCAAAGCCGCCAGGGCTTTGCCCAGGGCGAAAATAGGGTGTTCCAGCACACTGGTGCGGTAGTCCTTGCGGATGTCCGGGTCCGTCACGTAGAATCGGTCCGGACGCAGCACCCCATCGGCAAAGCCCCGTTCCAGGGCCCCGGTGGCCTGGGAAAGCTCCGAGGCGGCCTTGTTCAGGGTGGCCAGCTGGTCATAGATCAGGGCCGACTGCCACTCCGGCACGGCCCGGAGATACCCCAGCAGGGCCCTTTGCTTTTGCTTATCCATTTGTAAAACCTCCGATTTTGTGATATCATCGGGGTGATGTGACTGGCAAAATCGCATCATCCCTTGCAGCTCGCCGGTGCTCCAACACCGACGGGCTTTTTGTTTGCCTTTTTCGCCATGTACTGGCCGTAGCTCAGGCCGGCGGCGTCGGCGGCCCGGACGTCAGCCCGGAAGGCAATGTCCCGTTCCTCGGCCTGGAGCCTGCGGCTGGCAGCACTGGAGGGCCTGGGATTGTGAGACCGGATCTCCTCTTTGTGCCGGGCCTGCCATTGGGCGTTCAGCAGCTGTTTGCGCCGGGCGGCACAGGCCGGGCACCGCATCTTTGCCTGGTGCACCTGCTGCATCACCTGGCCGCAGTCCTGGCAGGTCCGGGTGTAGGTCTTGCCGTTGCTGGCCATCATGCCCTCCTGTTCTGCCGATAGTCCGGCTCTGTGGGCCGGGCGTGGGTCCGGTCGATCCTGCCGTAGGGGCCCTTGGCGGCTTTCGCCTCGGCGTCCTGGGCTGCAAAGCCCAGCCGCATCAGGGCCAGGGCCGCCAGGATCAGCACCATGGCGGTGATAAACTGGCTGTCCGAGATGGTGCCGCCCACCTGGGCATTGCCCTCCAGCCCCAGGCCATACAGAAGGCCCAGGCAGCCGCAGCCAGCGGCCAGGAGGTGAAAAACGGTGGATTTGATCTTCATGCCGGTTCTCCTTTCTCGACTGCCGGGAAGAAATACTCCCCGATCTTCTCTTGTGGGATATGCAGGACCTTGCAGACGGCGGTGATCTCCCCGAACCGCCAGCCGCCGCCAGCCGCCGGCGCATTGATCCGCCGGTTCAGGGTGCGGAGCCCGATGCCGGTAAGGGCCGCCAGCTCCTGCTGCTCCAGGCCCTCGTCCTCCATGAGGCGGCGGAGCTTGAGATAGGGTTTTCGTGTCATAGGGTACCTCCTTGTTGTGGTCTCCCTTCTGCGGTATACTGGATAAAAAACAGGAGGGATATTATGAATCGGAAAGAAATCTGTGAAGCAATCGTTCTGACTGCGGCAGAGAAAAAGCTGCTGAAAAAAATCTGCAGGAATCCGCACCGGAAATGTGAACGGACTGAAGTAGAAGCACTTGAAGAAGTAGGCTTAGTGGAACAGGATACGGAAAAACAGCCGAACTTTGGTGTTCCATTTCCATTGGGAACCTACTGCGTTTCAGACTTCTACTTTGTGTACAAAGAGTACCTGCGGGATAAATACCGGGACATGACCCTGCAATCACTCTGGCTCCCCATCGTGGTCAGTGTGGTCACCACCCTAACAGTAAACGCACTGCAATGGTTGTGGCCGCTGCTATCACAATGGTCTGCCAGTTGTCACTGAAAAAGTCCTTCATCTTGGTCACCTCCTTGTGTGCACCTCGCTCCTGCGGTAGAATAAAAAACAGGAAGGAGGTGGTAATCATGAATCGTGTTGTGGTAACGCACAAAAATGATGCACAGCGGTACATAAAAAGCGGTTGGACGCTTGAGAGTGAACAGGAAGTGATTCTGCCGGGAATCAACAAACAGTACACGGAATGTACGCTGTACTGGAAACAGTCGGGCGAACCGGCTGCACCGGATGGGCCGGAAGTGGAGCTAAAGACAAAGGATGTCACACCCAGCCCAAAACGTAGACGATAGAGCCGTCTGCTGCAATCTTTGCATCAAAAGCTATCCAGTTGCCGCTGGATAGCTTTTTTGCTACCTCGTTGCAGTCAGCGGTTTTGCAAATCCCCCGCACGGCACGTTCTGCGTCATTTCGGGGCGGTCGCTCCATGAGCGAGAGCGTCACGGGGTACACAGGAATATCCGAAAGCTCCTTCATTCTGGTCACCTCCTTTGAAATGTCTACTTTAAGTAGACATACTGGCGAAAAAAATTTGGTCGATGGGAATGCCGACGACCTCACTGATTTTCTTCGCTGTGGCCACAGTGGCATCTTCGGGGGACTGCTCGATCTTTCTGTAGGTATCCCGAGAAATACCGAGCTTTTCTGCCATTTCACGCTGCGTGAAGCCAGCGTACTGGCGAGCTTGTTTTACGGTGAATCCCAAACTTTCAACCTCCTTTCATCTGGGTCTGAGAATACTATACTCTACTTTTGGTGGAATGTCAAGAACTTAAAGTAGAAAAATTTCGGAAAGATGTTGACAACTCTCTACTTTTGGTGTAATCTCTACATATAAGGAGTGATTCAATTGAGCATCGCTGAAAATATCAAAAGAATCCGTCAGGAGCACGGTCTGTCTCAGGCAGAACTTGGCAGAATTGCCGGGGTCAGCGACAAGGCGGTATCTACCTGGGAGCTGGGCATTAAGACGCCTCGCATGGGAGCCGTTGAAAAGATGTCGGTCTACTTTGGCATCCCCAAGAGTGCGATCGTTGATGATGTGCAGCCTGCCCCTCAGCCCATCCCCCCGGGGTTTGACCCACCGCCCAGGATGTACAAGGTACCCCTGATTGGCAGTATCGCCTGCGGCACCCCCATCCTGGCCCAGCAGAACATTGATGGCCATGTGGACGTGCCGGAGGATATCCGGTGCGATTTTTCTTTGGTGTGCCACGGCGACAGCATGGTGGATGCCGGCATCCACGACAAGGACGTGGTGTACATCCGCAGCCAGCCGGAGGTGGAGAACGGCGAGATCGCCGCTGTGCGGATCGGAGAGGAGGCCACCCTGAAGCGTGTGTACTACCAGCCCGGCACCCTGACGCTGGTGGCCGCCAACGCCGCCTATGCCCCCATGATCTACGCTGGCCAGGAGCTGGAGGAGGTGCGGATCGAGGGCAAGGCCGTGGGCTGGACCCACTGGCTGGGATGAAAAAACACCCACCGGGTGTGCCGGTGGGCGTGAGAAGGAAAGAGGTCAGCCGATATTCAGTTTTGCTTTCAAAGCCTCCTGCAATGTGCCGGAGAAGTTGATGTCTGCTCGCTCCGCCATATCGTTCAGCCAGCTGGGAATGGACAAGGTTTTCTTGACGGCCTTGTTGTCAAAGAATTTGCGGTAGGCGATGGTGTCACAGCCGACGAGGGAAACGAACTCGGCCTCCCCGTGGGGCACAGCGTTCACACCGCTGGCAGCAGGAATGGCAGCACCGTCCTGCTCCAGATCGTACAGGGTCAGGCACAGTACGTCGTTAGCCATTTCCATTGCCTCCTCCAGCGTTTCGCCGCTGGTGAAGCAGTTGGGTAGATCGGGGAAGTTGACGGAGTAACCTGCATCCTCTTTGGTGAATACGGCCGGATAAAGATATTTTGCCATAAAAACGACCTCCAAAATGATATGGGAAAGAGGGGGCTCATTCAAGCCCCGCAGCTTTCAGGATGTTTCTCAGTGTGCCGATTGGAACCTCTTCTTTGCTGTGCCGTCCAACCGGGAATTTAGCCTTTGTAATCGGGCTGTACCACAGGGTGTGGTTGGCACCTTCCCGGAAAACGGTGCATCCGGCTTTTCGCAGGAGCCGTTCCAGTTCGCTGTACTTCACGGGTCAACCTCCTTTCTATGTCTATATTATAGCACGTATTTATACGTACGTCAATGAAATGCACGTAATTTTACGTGCAAAAACGTTATGTTTTAGGAACGAAGCAAACAAAAAACGCCCCGCCGACGGCAATCGGCAGGACGTAAGATAAGCGGCTCGCCCTTGTGGGGTCATCGCACACTCGACACTGCGATTATACCTCTTTTGGGTGGGCTTGTCAAAGTGTATCCCAAAGGAGGTATTTTTATGAAGCGGACCAACACGGCCCAATGGCTGCCAAACCAGAACCGCTGGCAGATCAAGGTGCAAAAGGACGGTGTGCGCCGGACCTTTACCAGCGCAAAGCCTGGCCGCACCGGCCAGCGTGAGGCCAACGCCAAGGCCGACGCCTGGCTGGATGACGGCATTTGCAGCACCACCAAACGGTGTGCTGCTGTGTGGGAGGAATACATGATCTCGGTGCAGGCGTCTGCCGGCAGCAGCTATGGGGACCAGGTGGCAAAGTTTGGCCGGAACTACATCCTGCCTGTGGTAGGCGACCGCAGGATCGGTGACCTGAATACCGGAATGCTGCAGGACGTGCTGAACCGGGCCTACAAGGAGGGCTGTCTGCGCCCGGACAGCCAGCGCAAAAGCAAGGGGCCCCTCTCTCGCAAGACCTTGCAAGGCATCCGTGGGGTGGAGGTGGCCTTTGTCAAGTGGGCCCGGATGCACAAGTATACCACCCTGCGGCCCGAGGACGAAGGCCTGACGGTGCCAAGGGGGGCCCGGTGCAAGGGCAAGCGGATCCTCCAGCCCGACGCCCTCCGGGTGCTGCTGTCCACCGACACCCGGGTGATCCGGGGCAAGGTGGTGCCGGATGAGCATATCCACGCCTACCGGGTGGCGGTCACCACCGGATTGCGGCCCGGGGAGCTGCTGGGGCTCCGGGTGGGAGACCTGGAGGGCAGCAGGCTGCATCTGCGCCGGGCCATCAACCGCAGCGGCCAGGAGACCACCGGCAAAAACGAAAACGCCCTCCGCACCGTGGTGCTGCATCCCCTGGCCGCCGCTGAGCTCCGGGCTCAGTTGCAGCAGCGCACCTGTGACGAGGGCCGCCCCCTGCGTGACCAGGATCCCATCTTCCTGCTGGAAAACCAGCAGAGCCTCTACAACTACTGGCGGTCCTACCAGCGCAGCAACGGCATCGACCCTCCTGTCAGCCTGTATGAGCTGCGACACACCTTTGTGAGCATCGTGGAGGATGCCGTCTCCCCTGCCCAGCTGCGCCGCATGGTGGGCCACAGCCACAGTATGGACACCTACGGCTGGTACAGCCACGCCGTAACAGGCCGGGACGCCGCTGCCGCCCTGGCGGTGTCCGACGCCCTGGCCCAGTATGCCCCCACCCGGCAAAAGTAACCCATATCGCAACCCACTTTCAAGCGTCAGCCCCTGCGCTTTGGGGCCCGGCCTGTCGTAGATGTGCCCCAAAAAGTGACGTGAATGCTTGCTTTTTATAGCCTGTGTGCCCCCACGGACGTGGATGATGCTTGTTCGAATCCACCCGCGCCCACCAAACAAGAAAAATCCGAACCTATTTCCGATTGGAGAAGGGTTCGGATTTTTCGTTTTCTTCGGGTTTGAGAATGAAGGCTCCCGTGGACGGCGCAAAACTCCGATACCTTGTCATAGACCGTAAGCCAATAACAAGATTTGGAGGGTAGGATTATGAAGTACGATGAAAGAGCCTGCAAATTCAACATGGACACCGGCTGCGTGGAACTGCTGCTCCGGGATGGGAGAAA
>CAKSXW010000009.1 GCA_934518555.1 uncultured Faecalibacterium sp.
ATCATCGACCCGGAGACCGGCTGCCCCAACTTCTTCTCTCTGAAGGCCAACTACAAGATCGTGGAGGACATGATCGAGGAGGGCATGGTGGCTTCCGCCTGCTCCGTGGGCTACGGCGGCATTGCCGAGGCTCTGTTTAAGATGGGCCTGGGCAACCACATCGGCTTCAAGATGCAGGCTGATATGAGCACCCACCAGATGTTTGAGCCCATGTACGGCTCCATCATCCTGGAAATGGTGTCCGATTCTCCTGCCGGCATGCTGCTGGGCGAGACCACCAAGGATTACAGCTTCCAGTGCTGCGGTGAGACCCTGGATATGGCCCAGCTGCAGGAGATCTGGGAGAGCAAGCTGGAGCCCGTGTACCCCTACCGCAAGGCAGGCTCCGCTGTGGAGAAGATCAACGGCAGCCTGGTGGCTCCTGCTGCCCCCAAGATCGGCGTGGCAAAGCCCAAGGTCATCATCCCGGTGTTCCCCGGCACCAACTGCGAGTACGACACCGCCAAGGCCTTTGCCCGTGCCGGTGCTGACCCGGAGATCCTGGTGATCCGCAACCTGACCCCTGCCGACGTGGCCCAGAGCTGCGAGGCCCTGGTCAAGGCCATCGACGCCAGCCAGATCGTCATGCTGCCCGGCGGCTTCTCCGGCGGTGATGAGCCCGACGGCAGTGCCAAGTTCATTGCCTCCTTCTTCCGCAACCCGGCAGTTACCGAGGCAGTGCGCCGTCTGCTGCAGCAGCGTGACGGCCTGATGCTGGGCATCTGCAACGGCTTCCAGGCTCTGATCAAGCTGGGTCTGGCTGCTTACGGCGATATCCGTCCCATTACCGCAGAGGACCCCACCCTGACCTTCAACACCATTGGCCGCCACCAGAGCATGCTGGTGCGGACCCGTGTGGCCTCCACCGGCAGCCCCTGGCTCAGCAAGTGCCAGCTGGATGACGAGCACACCATTGCCATCAGCCACGGCGAGGGCCGCTTCGTGGCCTCCCAGCAGGTGCTGGATACCCTGCTGAAGAACGGCCAGATCGCCACCCAGTATGTGGACCAGATGGGCCAACCCACCATGGACCAGCGGTACAACCCCAACGGTTCTGTGCTGGCCATCGAGGGCATCACCAGCCCCGACGGCCGTGTCTTTGGTAAGATGGGCCACTCGGAGCGCAGCGGCGAGTTCCTGTACAAGAACGTTACCGGCGACAAGTACCAGCCGATCTTTGAGGGCGGCGTGGACTATTTCAAGGTTTGATGGTATGATATAAAGAAAACCCTCTCCGTCAGGCGGATGCAGTGACCAACCCTCTCAGGCAAAGCCTTTCGGCTTTGCCAGCTCTCCCGAAGGGCGAGCTTTATGAGCGGTCAAGGGCAGGCTGTTCCTTCTCTGCAGAAGGAGCAACTTTGCCGTTTGAAGTTGAAAAGCTCCCCCCCTCGGGGGAGCTGTCGAGCAAAGCGAGACTGAGAGGGTTATTTTCAGGAGGAAACAACCAATGTCTCAGCATGATCGTTATATCAGCCCCTTCTCCACCCGCTACTCCTCCGATGAGATGCAGTACATCTTCTCGGACGACAACAAGTTCCGCACCTGGCGCCGCCTGTGGGTGGCCCTGGCCCGGGCCGAAATGGACCAGGGCCTGACCAACATTACCCCCGAGATGGTGGCCGAGCTGGAGGCCCATGTGGACGATATCAACTACGAAGTGGCCATTGAGCGTGAAAAGTTGGTGCGCCATGACGTGATGAGCCATGTGTACGCCTACGGCCAGCAGTGCCCCAAGGCTGCCGGCATCATCCATCTGGGTGCCACCAGCTGCTATGTGGGCGACAACACCGATATCATCGTCATGCGCCAGGGCCTGGAACTGGTGCGGAAAAAGCTCATTGGCGTGCTGGCCAAGCTGGGCCGCTTTGCCCAGGAGTACAAGGATATGCCCTGCATGGCCTACACCCACTGCCAGCCTGCCCAGCCCACCACCGTGGGCAAGCGTGCCACCCTGTGGGCCAACGAGCTGGTGATGGACCTGGCAGAGATCGACCATCGTCTGGCTACCCTGCAGCTCCGGGGCGTCAAGGGCACCACTGGCACCCAGGCCTCCTTTATGGAGCTGTTCAAGGGCAACGCCGACAAGATCCGTGCAGTGGACGCCTCCATTGCCCGGGAGATGGGCTTTGACGCCAAGGCTGTCATCCCGGTGTCCGGCCAGACCTACAGCCGCAAGGTGGATGCCTTTGTCCTCAACGCCCTGGCCGGTATTGGCCAGAGCTGCATGAAGTTTGCCACCGACCTGCGTCTGCTGGCCAACTTCAAGGAGATGGAGGAGCCCTTTGAGAAGAACCAGATCGGTTCCTCTGCCATGCCCTATAAGCGCAACCCCATGCGCTGCGAGCGCATCTGCGCCCTGGCCCGTTACCTGATGGTGGACGTGTTGAACCCCAGCTTTACCACCGGCACCCAGTGGTTCGAGCGGACCCTGGACGACAGTGCCAACAAGCGTGTGGCTATGGCAGAGGGCTTCCTGGCCACCGACGCCATCCTGAACATCATGCTCAACGTTACCGATGGCCTGGTGGTGTACCCCAAGGTGGTGCGGAGCCGCCTGATGGCCGAGCTGCCCTTTATGGCCAGCGAGAACATCATGATGCAGGCAGTGGAAAAGGGCGGCAACCGCCAGGAACTCCACGAGCGTCTGCGTCAGCACGCCATTGCCGCTGGCAAGCAGGTCAAGGAAGAAGGCCTGCCCAACGATATGGTGGACCGCATTGCTGCTGACCCGGCCTTTGGCCTGACCAAAGAGGAGATCGTGGCGGGCCTTGTGCCGGAGAACTTTGTGGGCCGTGCACCCCAGCAGGTAGAGGAGTTTGTGGCCAATGTGCTGCAGCCCATCTTCCAGGCTAACCCCGACGCAGTGGAGCAGCACGCTTCCCTGAGCGTCTGATGGCAGGAGAGTATTCTTGTTTTTGAAAAAAGGAGGAACCTGTGGGTTCCTCCTTTTTTGTGTTTGCAGGGTGCCCCTTGCAGGATCGTTCGGGTCATGCTACACTGGGAGCATCATCAACAAAGGAGAACCGCTTATGCGATTGGATAAATACCTGGCAGAGACTGCCCAGTGCACTCGCAGCGAGGCCAAGACCCTGCTGGCCAAGGGCCGGGTGCAGGTGAATGGGGCCGTGTGCAAAAAAGGGGACACCCAGCTCCGGGACACCGACACCGTGGCAGTGGACGGCAAAGCCCTGGCCTATCAAAAGTTCGTCTACCTGATGCTCAACAAGCCCCAGGGGGTGGTAAGTGCCTCCACCGACAAACGGGACACCACGGTGGTGGACCTGGTGGGGGACGCCTACCCCCGGCGTGAGCTGTTCCCGGCCGGGCGGCTGGATAAGACCAGCACCGGCTTTGTGCTGCTGACCGACGACGGGGTCTTTGCCCACGACATCCTGGCCCCCAAACGCCATGTGGCCAAGACCTACACCGTCACCTTGGACACCCCTCTTACCGACGCCATGGTGGAGGGCTTTGCCCAGGGGGTGACCCTGGCCGACGGCACGGCCCTTTCTCCGGCTCAGGTCACCGCCCTGACCCCCGATGGCCTGACGGTGCAGGTGGTGCTGAAGCAGGGGGTGTACCACCAGATCAAACGGATGTTCGGGGTGTATGGGGCCGGGGTCAACGGCCTGCACCGGGACGCCATTGGAGGCCTTGCCCTGGACCAGACCCTGGCTCCGGGCCAGTGGAGAGAGCTTTCCGCCGAGGAAGTGGAAAAAATTACCACATGAACCCAGAACGCTTTTCACCGGGATTTCAAAAAAACATCACAATTAGCCGCTAAAATAAAGGCCAGAACCACGCAAAAAGGCACTTTTTTGGCCTAAAAGACCCCCGAAAGAAAATTTCAACAAGAAAGAATTATCTTTTTTGTTGAAATATGTTGCAAAAGTAAATTCTTTTGTGTAAAATATAGATTGTAATGCAGCGAAATTGGTTAAAATCACAGTCGCTGCCGCTGCGGCTTGCACAAACGAGGAAAAGGGGTAACCATTATGGCCAATAGAGTATTTCAAAGCGTGATCTACCAGATGAAAGACGCCATCAACCGTGTGGTCGGCGTGGTGGATGAGACCGGCGCTGTCATTTCCTGCTCGGAGCTGAATCTGATCGGCGAGGTCCGCGAGGGCTTTATGGCGGAGCGTCTGACTGCAGGCGACCGCTTTGTGCGGGATGGCTACACCTACCAGCAGTTCTCCAACGCCAAGCATAACGACTATGCCGTGTTCGTGGAGGGCGCAGACGAGACCGCTGGTCAGTTTGCTGCCGTGCTGTCCATTAGCCTGCAGAGCATCAAGCAGTACCATGACGAGAAGTTCGACAAGTCCAACTTCATCAAGAACGTGGTGCTGGACAACATCCTGCCCGGCGATATCTACGCCAAGGCCCGGGAGCTGCACTTTGCCACCGACGTGTCCCGTGTGGTGTTCATCGTGCGTGTGACCAGTGGCGGCGATATCTCCGCCTACGATGTGGTCAGCAGCCTGTTCCCTGATAAGCAGAAGGACTTTGTCTTTAACATCAGCGAGACCGACACCGTGCTGGTCAAGGAGATCCGCAAGGGCATCGACCGCACGGATATGGAAAAGCTGGCTGCCAGCATCGTGGACACCCTGTCCGGCGAGCATTACATCAAGGCTGTGGTAGGCATCGGCACCCCCATCTCCAACGTGAAGGACCTGGCTACCTCCTTTAAGGAGGCTCAGATCGCCATGGAGGTCAGCAAGGTGTTCGACACCGAAAAGCAGATCATCCGCTACGACAACCTGGGCATTGCTCGTCTGATCTACCAGCTGCCTACCACCGTGTGTGAGATGTTCCTCCGGGAGGTGTTCAAGCAGGGCAGCATCGAGAGCCTGGACCAGGAGACCCTGTTTACCATCCAGCGCTTCTTCGAGAACAACCTGAACGTCTCTGAGACCAGCCGTGGCCTGTTCGTGCACCGCAACACCCTGGTCTATCGTCTGGAAAAGATCAAAAAGCTGACCGGCTTGGACCTGCGTGAGTTCGATGACGCCATCGTCTTTAAGGTGGCCCTCATGGTCAAGAAGTACCTGTCCAACAACCCGGCCAAATATTGATTTCCGCCGCAGCTGCGGCGCAGAACCGGCCGCTCGCAACCGATGCTGGCCGGTTCTTTTTGCCGTATGAGGCGGTACCCGGCGGCCTTGGCTGCCAAAAATCTGGATGTCAGGAGTTTGTGCGATCCCATGATCGATTTTGAACACGTTTCTAAAGAATACAAAAACGGTGGGCGTCTGGCCCTGGAGGATATCAACTTCCATGTGGAGGACGGCGAGTTCGTCTTTCTGCTGGGGCACTCCGGTGCCGGCAAATCCACCCTGTTGAAGCTCATCCTCCGGGAGGAGCTGCCTACCTCCGGCAAGGTGACGGTGCTGGGCAAGGACGTTGCCCAGCTGCGCCGCCGCAAGGTGCCCTACCTGCGCCGTCAGATGGGCATTATCTTCCAGGACTTCCGGCTCATTCCCTCCATGACGGTGTACGAGAACGTGGCCTTTGCCATGCACGTCACCAACATCAAGCGCAAGGTCATCCGGGAACGGGTGGAGTATATGCTGGAGCTGGTGCACCTGGAGGATAAAGCCAACGCCTACCCGGACACCCTGTCCGGCGGCGAGCAGCAGCGTGTGGCAGTGGCCCGGGCCCTGGCCCACAGCCCCAAACTGGTGATCGCTGACGAGCCCACCGGCAACATCGACCCGGAGCTGAGCCTGGAGATGATGCAGCTGCTGGAACGGGTGAGCAAAATGGGCATCACGGTGCTGGTGGTCACCCACGAGCATGAGCTGGTGCATCGGTTCCATCAGCGTGTGGTGACCCTGAAGGAGGGCCGCATCGTTTCCGATATCCCGGCAGACCCGGAGGCTCTGGCAGCCCGGGAGGCAGAAGAAACCCCCTCGGAGGCCTGGATGGAGCTAACAAAGCCTGCCCAGGACCCGGCGGCAGAAAGCGGAAAGGAGGCGGCCACGGTATGAGAGCATCGACCTTTTTCTTTTTGACCAAGCGAGGCATCCGCAACCTGGGCAAGCACTGGGCCATGACCATTGCCTGCATCGCCTCCCTCAGCGTCTGTATGACCCTCAACACCTTTGCCAGCCTGGCAGAGGTAAATGTGGACAGCATGGTCAGCTATTTGGGCAGCCAGAACGAGACCGTGGTGTACCTGGACCCTGACTGCGACGACGCCACTGCCACCCAGGTGGGAGAAAAGCTCTCCACCATGCCGGGGGTCAGTGGGGTGCAATATGTGTCCAAACAGGATGTGCTGAACATCTACCGGGGCTATATGGAAGATTACTCCTCCCTGTGGGATGAGTTTGAGACCGACAACCCCTTTAAGGCAAACTACCGGGTCACCATTTCGGACCTGAGCCGGATGGAATCCATGAGCAAAAAAATGCAGGCCATCCCCGGGGTGTACAGCGTGGCTGCTCCGGTGGAGATGACCAATGTGTTCGTGGAAGTGCAGAAGGCGGTCACCAAGGGCGGACGGCTCATTGTGCTGGTGCTGATGATCGTCAGCATCATTACCGTAGGCAGCACCATCCGCCTCAGCGTCTTTGCACGCCGCCGGGAGATCGAGATCATGAAATATGTAGGTGCCACCAATGGCTTGGTGACTCTGCCCTTTGTGGTGGAGGGCCTGACCATGGGCCTGATCTCCGGTGCCCTGACCGCCGGGGTCGGCGTGGCGGCCTACTCCTATACCGTCAGTGCCGCCAGCACCCTGGGAGGCCTGTGGCAGATGATCATGGGCCATGCCCTGGTGCCGGTGGCCAACGTGTGGCCCACCATTGTGCTCTACAGCCTGGTGGGCGGTGCCCTGGTAGGCGGCCTGGGCAGTATGTTCTCCATCCGTAAGCATCTGAATGTCTGACCGAAAGGAGACCGCTCATGAGCAAAGCAATGCACGCAAAACCCTTCCGGCTCAGAATGCCGGGTTACGCTCCCCGGCACGCCCGGCCCGAGAGTACCCGGTCTAAGGTGGTACGGGCCGTGAGCCTGTGCCTGGCCTGCGCCTGCCTGCTGCTGACCGCCACGGTGTACCCTGCCTCGGCAGCCTCCAGCAGTAACAGCATGGCCAGCCTGCAAAACCGGCTGGATAAGCTGTCTCAGTCCATCAACCAGCATAAAAAGGAACTGAACGACGCCAAAAAGAAGGAAGCTGCCGCCAAGGCACTGGAAAGTGAGCTGAAGGAAAAGGTCACGGTGCTCCAGGGCCAGATCTCGGTGCTCAGCGGCGAGATCGCCAAGGTGCAGAACAACATCGGCCAGACCCAGCAGAAGATCAATGCCAAAGAAGCAGAGATCTCTGAAAAGGAGACCCAGATCGAAGCCAAAGAGGTGGAGATCCAGCAGCAGTGGAGCGACTTCAAAAAGCACATGGCGGCCATGCAGGAGCTGCGGGACGGCGGCAGTGTGGCCATGCTCAGTGCGGTCAACGACCTGTATGAGCTGCTGACCTTCAACGAGGTCATGCAGGATATCTCGGTAAAGGATACCGAGATCATGGACAACATGAAGACCGCCAAGGCTGGCCTGGAGGCGGACAAGACCCAGCTGGAAAGCGACCGGGCAGACCTGGTAAGCCAGCGCACGGTGCTCCAGGGTCAGAAGTCGGAGCTGGACGCCCAGAACAGCCAGATGCGCTCCAAGCAGAGCGAACTGAACAACAGCATCTCGGCAGCAAAGATGTCGGCAGCCGACGCCCAGAAGGCCCAGGCCGCTGCCCAGGCCGCCATCGAATCCGATGAGATGAACTATGAGGCAGTGAAGAAGCAGATCCAGAAGCTCATTGCCCAGGCGGCTAACAGCCAGCCTCAGCTGAGCTTTACCGGCTTTGCCTGCCCCCTCAAGAGCTACAGCCGCATTTCCAGTGAGTATGGCTGGCGTGTGAACCCGGTGTCCGGCGTCAACAAGCTCCATGCCGGCATCGACTTTGCCGCCGCCGGCGGCACCCCCATCTACGCAGCCGCCAGCGGCTATGTGCAGGTGGCAGGCTGGTCCACCGGCGGCTACGGCAACTATGTGATCATCTACCACGGCAAAATGTCCGACGGCAACAGCTACAGCACCCTGTACGCCCACATGAGCTCGGTGGCCACCAGTGCCGGACAGTATGTCAAACAGGGGGACATCATTGGCTATGTGGGCACCACCGGCAATTCCACCGGCAACCACCTGCATCTGGAAGTGTGGCAGGGCGGCAGCAAGGCCAACGCCGTGAACCCTCGCAAGTACATCCCTATTCCTCATAACTGACAAAGGAGTCTGGTCAATATGAACGAACAAAAACACAAGCGGATGCTGCGGATCGTCTGTCTGTTGCTGGCAGGCGTGTTTGTGCTCTCGCTGCTGGGCAGTATCTTTATGATGCTGTTGTTCTGACAGGGAGGGAACCCACATGAACCGTAAGATCTCCATTGGCATGGCTGCCACCATCGTGATCATTGCCATGACCGTTACTTTTTCCATCACCATGCTGGTGTCCATGCGTCTGTTTGACAGCACCGTCAGCAGCGTGAAGGAAAAGGAGAGTATGTACAACAAGATCGCTGAGGTGGACCGTTATGTCCGCAGCAACGACTACTACACCATCGACGAGACCATGCTGTATGACCGCCTCACGGCTGGGTATCTGCTGGGCACCGGGGACAAGTACGCCCGGTACTACACCGCCACGGCCTACACCGAGCTGATGAACCTACAGAACGGCACCCTTATGGGCATCGGTGTGGAGCTGGGCCTGGACCAGACCGGCTACGCCAAGGTCATCAAGGTGTACGACGGCTCCCCGGCTCAGGAGGCTGGCATCCTGGTGGGAGACTACCTCACCGCCATCGACGGCACCGAGGTAAAGAGCCTGACCACGGTGGACATGGTGCAGTCCCGTCTCCGGGGTGAGGCCGGCACCACCGTCAACGTCACCTGGCTGGACAGCGAGGCGGCTTCCCACACGGCAGACCTGACCCGTTCCGGCTACACCAGCACCACGGTGGACTACCAGGTGCTGGCCGACAACGTGGGCTACATCAAGATCCGTCAGTTTGACGGCACCACTCCCAGCGAGCTGGACTACGCCATCCGTGCCCTGGAGGCCGGCGGCGTCACCAGCCTGGTGTTCGACCTCCGGGATAACGGCGGCGGCATCCTGGAAGATGCCATCAGCTGCATCGACCTCATCGTGCCGGAGGGCACGGTGGCCTACGCCGAGGATAAAAACGGCAACCGCACCGTGGTGGGCAGCAGTGACAGCGAGACCGAAACGGCCCTGCCCCTGGTGTGCCTGGTAAACGGCAACACTGCCAGCGCAGCAGAGTTGTTTGCTTCCAGCCTGCGGACCATGAGCGGTGCCCGGCTGGTGGGCACCACCACCATGGGCAAGGGCACCATCCAGAGCAGCCCCCAGCGTCTGTCCGACGGCAGTGCTGTGAGCATCACCGTGTCCAAGCTCATCTGCGGCGACGGCTCCTGCTTTGACGGCACGGGCCTGACCGTGGACGTGGAGCGTGCCCTGAGCACCGAGGAAGTTACCGCTTACTACGATTATACCCCGGAGACGGACCCCCAGGTCCAGCGTGCCGTCAGTGCGGCCCAGCAGCTCAGCGGCACCACCACCGTGGCCGGTGCCAACGACAGTGCATCCTCTGCTGCCGACAGCACCGAGACCCCCGAGACGACAGAAGGGGAGCCGGAAGCCCAGCCGGAGGAGCAGGCCGCTTCTCAGCAGGAGGCCGCTGCCTCTGCTGCAGGCTAACAGTTGCACCCACTCCACTAAGAAGGCGAAAAATGGAACGACCCTCGTCGTTCCATTTTTGCCGTTTGACCGAAGATTCCACCCCCGGCGGCCCGGCAGACACCGGAGCCGCTCCCAATGGTAGGATACCAAGAAAAGGATGGCACCCATGCCCGAGTTGACCGACATCTCTGTGATCCGCTCCCTGTGCGAAAAATACGACTTTGAACTGTCCAAGGGCTTTGGACAGAACTTTATCATCAACCCGGGCATCCCCACCAAGATCGTGGATGCCAGTGGGGTAGACAAACGCTACGGCGTCATCGAGATCGGCCCCGGCATCGGTGTGCTGACCAAGGAGCTGGCCAAGCGTGCAGCAAAGGTGGTGTCCATTGAGGTGGACGAGCGGCTGCCGCCCCTGCTGGCGGAGACCATGGCCGGGGTGGAGAACTTCAAGCTGGTGCTGCAGGACGTGCTGAAGGTGGACCTGAAGGCCCTCATCGCCCAGGAGTTTCCGGGGATGCCGGTGGCGGTGTGCGCCAACCTGCCCTATTACATCACCAGCCCCATCGTCATGAAGCTGCTGGGGGACCGTCTGCCCATCGAGAGCCTGACGGTCATGGTCCAGAAGGAGGCCGCCGACCGTCTGGCTGCCGTGCCCGGCACCCGGGCTTCCAGTGCCATCAGCTGCGCCGTGAACTACTACGCCACCTCTAAGCTCATGTTCACCGCCGCACCCGGCAGTTTCTACCCGGCCCCCAAGGTCACCAGTGCCGTGGTGCGGATGGATATCCGCCCCACCCCTGCGGTGCAGGTGGAGGACGAGGCCGGATACTTTGCCCTGGTGCGTGCTGCCTTTGGCCAGCGTCGCAAAACTGCCGCCAACGCCATCGCCGGGGGTCTGGGCCTGCCGAAAGAGGCCGTCACCGCCGCCATTGAGGCCGCAGGCTTTGATGCCCGGATCCGCCCCGAGGCCTTGACCCTGGAGGACTTTGCCAAGATCCAGCAGGCCCTGGCTGGCTGAGAGCAGATTTCCAATCTTGACAACCCGGCGGTTTTTTGATATCCTATCAAAAGACCGCTTGGTCGTGCTAGTGTGGCGCAATGGCAGCGCAACTGATTTGTAATCAGTGGGTTGCAGGTTCAACTCCTGTCACTAGCTCCAAAAACAGCCTAGGTTCGCAGAAACCTGGGCTGTTTTGTTTTGCGATAAAACACTTTAACCCTCAGGGATTTCCGGGCTCATAACAACAAAAAAAGACGTCGCTTCACCATGAAACGACGTCTTATCTCTGGAGCGGGCAATGGGAATCGAACCCACCTCCTCAGCTTGGAAGGCTGATATACTAGCCGATGTACGATGCCCGCATTTGCAGGAAACATTATAGCATGACAAAGGGAAAATGTCCAGCCCCAATTTTGCAAAAGCTGACCAAAGAAGGAAAAACTTATTTTCCACCTGTCATTGGGCCGCATACGCCCTGAAAAAGGGGAGCCTCAGGACCTTTCTGCCCGTTCTTAGGAGCTTTAAGGGACGATTTGCTGTTTACAAGGAGCGTATTTTATTGTAAAATAGGCTAGAATGAAATGCCGGGGCTGCCCCGGCGGAAGATAAAAAACAGGTGGTGTTTGGATTATGGCATTGAAATATCAGCGTATTCTGCTCAAGATCAGCGGCGAGGCTCTGGGCGGTGAAAAAGGCATGGGCTTTGACGAGCCCACCATGGACGCCATTTGCGGCGGCGTGAAGAAGGCCCACGAGCTGGGCGTTCAGATCGGCATCGTGGTAGGCGGCGGCAACTTCTGGCGGGGCCGTTCCAGCGGAAAGATGGAGCGCACCCTGGCCGACAAGATCGGTATGCTGGCTACGGTGATGAACGCCCTGGCCGTCTCTGATAAGCTGGAGCAGCTGGGGGTCCCCACTGAGGTGTTCACCTCCATCACCATGCCCCAGGTGGCCCCGGCCTTTACCCGTAAGGACGCTCTGCGTGCCATGGAGGAGGGCAAGATCGCTGTCTTTGGCGGCGGCACCGGCAACCCCTTCTTCTCCACGGATACGGCCACCGCTCTCCGTGCGGTGGAGGTCAGTGCCGACGTGATGTTCAAGGCTACTATGGTGGACGGCGTTTACGACAAGGACCCCCACAAGTACCCCGACGCCAAAAAGTACGATACCCTCACCTTTACCAAGGTGCTGGAGGATCAGCTGGCCGTGATGGATGGCACCGCTGCCACCCTGTGCCGGGACAATAACCTGCCCATCCTGGTGTTCGACCTGGCAGACCCGGACAACATTGCCAAGGCTGTCCAGGGCGAAAACGTGGGCACGCTGGTGTACGAGGGCTGAACCCTCGCCCTGGCGCATACAGTTACAAAAAAGGCAGGCACTTTGCCGGGCCTGAGATAAAAAGGAACAGGAGACTACCACAATGAGCAGCAACACCAAGGTTTATGAAGACAAGATGAAGAGCTCCGTCGAGCATCTGGGCCGTGAGCTGGCAGCCGTTCGGGCTGGCCGTGCAAACCCCGCTGTGCTGGACAAGGTTTCGGTGGATTATTATGGTGCCCCCACTCCCATCCAGCAGGTGGCCTCTGTGGCCGTCAGCGAGGCCCGTACCCTGACCATCACTCCTTGGGACCGCACCCTGCTGCGGGCCATCAGCAAGGCCATCATGGCCAGCGATGTGGGCATCAACCCCATTGATGACGGCCAGACCATCCGCCTGAACTTCCCGGCTCCCACCGAAGAGCGCCGCAAGCAGCTGGCTAAGGAAGTTTCCAAGCTGGGCGAGGATGCGAAGGTGGCTGTGCGGAACATCCGCCGGGATGCCATGGATAAGGCCAAGGCCATGAAGAAGGCTGGCGAGCTCACTGAGGACGGCCAGAAGTCCATGGAAGAGGACGTCCAGAAGCTCACCGATAAGTATATCAAGAACATCGACCTGGCCGTGGAAGAAAAGCAGAAGGAGATTATGTCCGTCTGATCCGGCAGCAGATCATCAACAGGAGGTGCCGTGCGCTGGTGTAAGGTGCGCGGCACTTTTTTCAAGGCAGCCCTGGCTGCCGGGAGGAACAAATGGCACATCCCAAAGAATTTGCCGAGGGCCTGTCCATCGGCATCATCATGGACGGCAACGGCCGCTGGGCCAAGAACCGGGGCCTGCCCCGGACCGCCGGCCACAAAAAAGGAGCCGAGGTGTTCAGTGACATCGCCGATTACTGCGATGAGCTGGGGGTGGCCTCTGTTTACTTCTACGCCTTTTCCACCGAGAACTGGAAACGCCCCCTGGAGGAGGTCAACGCCATTATGCGGCTGTTTGGCGAGTACCTGCTGAAGGGCTTTGACTACAAGAACCGCAACATCCGCATCCGGTTTATGGGAGACCGGTCGGTGCTGGACGAAAAACTGCAGCAGCTGATGAACAAGCTGGAAGGGGAGTCGGCAGTCAAGACCGGCATGACCCTGAACATTGCCATCAACTACGGCGGCCGCCCCGAGATCCTCCGGGCCGCTCGGCAGCTGGCTGAAAAGGCAGCGGCAGGGCAGCTGAAGCCGGAGGACATCACCGAGCAGACCCTCAGCGATGCCATGTACACCGCCGGCCAGAAGGACCCGGATTTTATCCTGCGGCCCAGCGGAGAAAAACGGCTGTCCAACTTTATGCTGTGGCAGGCCGCCTATGCAGAGCTGGTGGAAATGGACGTGTTGTGGCCGGATTTTACCCGGGCAGACCTGGATGCTGCCATTGAGGAGTTTAACCACCGGTCTCGCCGCTTTGGCGGATTGTGATCGGCGGCAAGCCGCAAACCAACCAACAAGATCCCGTGCACTGGCACGGGCCCGGCGGGCCGACTGTTCCTCGGCCCGGGCTGCATGGCGGCCTTTTCCGGGAGGACAAAGGAGAACAAACCTATGAAAACACGCATCATTACGGCCCTGGTGGGCATCGTTGTCCTGGTGGGGGTCATGTTTACCTTCAACACCCTGGTGTTCAACCTGGTGATTGCTGCCATTACCCTGATCGCCGTCCACGAGATCTACATGGCTCTGGGCTTTGAAAAGAAGGATTGGCTCATGTATGCAGCCCTGGTGCCCTACACCCTGCTGGTCATGACCTCCAACTACCTGGTCATGCGGCGGCTGGTCATGCCGGTGTCCTTTGTGCTGGTGACCTTTTACGCCATCTACCTGGTGGTGCAAAACGGCACCATCAGCTACCAGAAGGCCAGCGGTCTGCTGGTGTTTTCCGGCATCGTGATCTTCTGCTTCTACTCCTTCATCCGGCTCAAGGAGCTGCTGCCGGTGGAGCAGTTCGGCTACGATGCCGTATTCTTCATCCTGCTGATCCTCTGCTTTGCCTGGGGTGGGGACACCTGCGCCTATTTTGCAGGCCGTGCCTTCGGCAAGCACAAGCTGTGCCCGGTGGTGAGCCCCAAAAAGACCGTGGAAGGTGCCATTGGCGGTGTGCTGGGCACCATGGTCTTTGGCGTGGTGGCTACCCTCATCTACTCGGTGGCCGCAGACCGCATGGAGGCCTTTACCCGGTCCAACATCGGCATTTCCATGTATGTGATCATTGCCCTGCTGGGCTGCGTGGCAGCGGTGCTGGGCATTTACGGGGACCTGTTTGCCAGCGTGGTAAAGCGTCAGTGCGGCATCAAGGATTACGGCACCATCTTCCCGGGCCACGGCGGCATCCTGGACCGGTTTGACAGCGTGATGTTCATTGCTCCCTTTGTTACCATGGTCATCACGGCAGTGTTCTACTACTAAAAGGAGGGTCGGGAGATGTCCAAAAAAATCACTCTGCTGGGGTCCACTGGTTCCATCGGCACCCAGAGCCTGGACGTGATCCGGGCACAAGGCTATGAGGTGTTCGGCCTGTCGGCCCACCGCCAGGTAGACGCCATCCTGCAGCAGATCCAGGAGTTCCACCCCAAATATGTCTGCATGACCGACCCGGAGGCAGCCCGGCGGCTGGATGCTGCCCTGGCTGGCCAGGCCAACGCCCCCAAGCTGCTTACCGGCCCGGAGGGCCTGGTGGAGCTGGCAAGGCTGGAGGGCCCCGATGTGGTGCTGAACAGCGTGGTGGGCATTGCAGGCCTGGGGGCCAGCCTGGGGGCCATTGAAAGCGGCCACGACCTGGCTCTGGCCAACAAGGAGAGCCTGGTCACCGGCGGCCACCTGGTGACCCAGGCGGTGGCGGCCCACGGCGTAAAGCTGCTGCCGGTGGACAGCGAGCACTCGGCCATCTTCCAGTGTCTCCAGGATAAGGAGAGCGCACCCAGCCTCACCAAGATCCTGCTGACGGCCTCCGGTGGGCCTTTCTTCGGCATGACCGCCCAGGAGCTCCAGGGCAAGACCAAGGCCGACGCCCTCCGGCACCCCAACTGGAACATGGGGGCCAAGATCACCATCGACTCTGCCACCCTGATGAACAAGGGCCTGGAGCTGATCGAGGCAGTGTGGCTTTTTGGCCTGCCGCCGGAAAAGATCCAGATCGTGGTGCAGCGGCAGAGCATCGTCCACTCGGCGGTGCAGTTCAGCGATAATTCCGTCATCGCCCAGCTGGGGGTGCCGGATATGCGGATCCCCATCCAGTACGCCCTGACCTACCCCAAACGTGTGCCGGGGGTGGTGCCGGAGCTGGATTTTGCAGCCTTGAAGGTGCTGACCTTTGATGTGGCAGACGAGGAGACCTTCCGCTGCCTGGCTGCCTGCAAAAAGGCCATCCGCAAGGGCGGCCTGGGCCCCTGTGCTGCCAACGGCGCCAACGAGGAGGCCGTAAAGTTGTTCCTGGAGGACCGCATCGGCTTTTTGGACATCGGCCGCCTGGTGGAGGCCGTGGTGGACAGCGACAGCTTTGGCGGCGATTATACACTCAAGGATGTGTACGACTGCGACCGGATGGCCCGGGCGTTTGTACGGGCACATCTGTAAATAGGAGACACCATGTCAGTTTTTATCACCCTCCTTGCGGCACTGTTCGTATTCAGTGCCGTCATCGCCATCCATGAGTTTGGCCACTTTGCAGTGGCAAAGCTCTGCGGCATCCAGGTCAACGAGTTTTCCATCGGCATGGGGCCCACCCTTTGGCACCGGGACCGCAAGGGCACCCGGTACAGCCTGCGTGCCTTGCCGGTGGGAGGCTTTGTGGCCCTGGAAGGGGAGGAGAGCCCCGAGAGCCAGCAGGCCCAGGCGGTCCGGGAGCCTGACGCCCCGGAGCAGCCCACAGGCTGCCCCCTCAACGAGGCCCCGGTGTGGCAGCGTGCCCTGGTGATGGTGGCCGGTGCGGTCATGAACTTTGTGCTGGGGTTCGTGGTGCTGCTGGTGCTGATCGCCGCCCAGGACCAGCCTATTACCAGCAAGGTGATCTATGCCATCCAGGAGGGGGCCCTTTGCGGCCAGACCGGCCTGGAGGCAGGGGACCAGGTGCTGGCGGTAAACGGCCGACGGTGCTTTGTGGCCAACGATATGATCTACGAGCTGGTGCGTACCGAGCAGTACCAGGCCTCCTTTACGGTGCTGCGGCAGGGCCAGAAGGTGGAGCTGCCGGATGTGCAGTTCGACACCTGGACCGATGAAAAAGGCCAGACCCACATGAGCCTGGGCTTTACGGTGTACGGCATTGAAAAGACCCCCGGCAACGTGGTGCGAGAGGCCTGGAACAGTATGCTGTACTATGGGCGCATCGTCTTTACCTCCCTGACAGACCTGCTCCGGGGCCGGGAGAGCATCAACAACCTCTCGGGCCCGGTGGGCATCGTCACCGCCATTGGCCAGGCTGCCAGCTATGGCTGGCAGGACCTGCTGCAGCTGCTGGCTTTGATCACCATCAACCTGGGCATCTTCAACCTGCTGCCCTTCCCGGCGCTGGACGGGGGCAAGGTGGTGTTCTTGGTCATCGAGGGGGTCACGGGCCATGCGGTGCCGGAAAAGCTCCAGGGAGGCCTGACGGTGGCGGCCTTCGCCCTGCTGTTTGGGCTGATGCTGTTTGCCACCTACAACGATCTGCTCCGGATCCTTACCGGGGCCGTGTAACGGAAAGGAGAACCCATCCATGCGGCAGTTGAAACGAGAAGTAAAGATCGGGGATGTGACCATTGGCGGCAACCATCCCATTGCGGTGCAGACCATGCTGAACGTGCCGGTGGAGGACATTGCCGGTAACGTGGCCCAGGCAAAGCGGTGCGAGGCGGCAGGCTGCCAGATCCTTCGGGTGACCTGCCCCAGCCCGGCAGACGCTGCCTGCATCGAGGCCGTGAAGAATGCGGTGAATATCCCCATCGTGGCAGATATCCACTTTGACTACCGGGCTGCCCTGGCCTGCGCCGATGTGGGGGTGGATAAGATCCGCATCAACCCCGGCAACATCGGAGACGACGACCGGGTCAAGGCGGTGGTGGACGCCTGCCAGCAGAAGAACATCCCCATCCGCATCGGGGTCAATGGCGGCAGCCTGGAAAAGCACATCCTGGCCAAGTACGGTGCCCCCACCCCGGAGGCCATGGTGGAAAGTGCCTTGTACCATGTGCGGCTGCTGGAAAAGTTCGATTTTGACAACATCGTCATCTCCATCAAAAACTCCAACGTGCCCCGGATGATGGAGGCCTATCGGCAGCTCAGTGCCGTCACCGACTACCCCCTCCATGTGGGGGTCACCGAGGCCGGAACCTATCAGATGGGCCTGCTGAAAAGCGGCATGGGCATCGGCGGCATGCTGCTGGAGGGCATCGGCGATACCATCCGGGTGTCTCTGGCGGCAGAGCCGGAAAAGGAAGTGGAAGCAGGATACAACATCCTGCGTGCAGTGGGCTTCCCGGTGGCAGGGCCGGAGGTCATCACCTGCCCCACCTGCGGCCGCACCCAGTACCCCTGCACCGAGATCGCCAATGAGGTGGAAAAGCGGCTCCAGGGCTACAAAAAATCCATCAAGGTGGCGGTAATGGGCTGCGTGGTCAACGGCCCCGGCGAGGCCCGGGAGGCCGACATCGGCATTGCCGGAGGCAAAAACGAGGCAGTGCTGTTCCTCCATGGCCAGCCGGTAAAAAAGCTCACCGGAGACAACATTTTGGACCAGTTTATGGACGAGATCTATAAACTCTGATCGAGATTTTACCACTGCTGCCGCACCCGGGGCACCGGGTGGGGCAGTTTGTGCTGTTCTGCACCAAGAAAAAAGGAGTACCATTCGTGACACCACTCGTTTCCCAGCTTTGGCCCCAGTTTATGGCAGATCCGGCCTTTGCCGCCTGCTTTGGGCAGGTGATCGTAGAGCACGCCCGTATGCTGCGGCAGGACCGTCAGGTGATCTTTACCCTGCGGAGCGCCGCCCCCTTGGATAAGGGCCTGTGCGCCCGGCTTTTGGCCTCTCTGCAGCCGGATTATGAGGGCTTTGAACTGAAGATCGAGAACCACTTCGGCTATGCCATGCTGGACGAAACCGCCCTGCGGCAGCTGCTGGAGGAGATGAAGGGGGAAGGTGTGCCCATCAACGGCTTTTTGGACCGGTGCACCCTCCAGATCCTGGGGCAGAGCATCACCGTAGGGGTGTGCCACGGCACCAAGTTTTTGCAGGAGATGGGCTTTGAGGCTCTGCTGGCAGAGTGCGTGGCACGCCACACCGGGGTCCGGCCCAAGGTCACCCTGGTCAGCACCGTCAGTGCCGCAGAGCAGCATCAGCTGGAAGAAAAGCTGGAGCGCAAGATCGCACCGCCGGTGGTCAAGTTTGAGAAAAAGAACACCGCCCCCTCTATCAAGGTGGAGGGCCTGGACCTGACTGACAAGCCGGTGAATATCTTCCACGGCAAGATGTTCACCCCCAAAAACCTTACCCCCCTCAAAGACCTGGGCGGCGAGGGCGGCAAGTGCATGATCTGGGGCGATGTGTTTGCCACCGAGGTAAAGGGCAACTACCGCAAGATCTACACCGTGTCCATCACCGACTACTCCGGCTCCATCAACCTGAAGATCCGTGCCCAGGAAGGGGAGGATTGCTCCAAGTGGGAGTCCATCGGCAAGGGCACCACCATCCTGGTCCGGGGCGACTGCTCTTACGATAAGTACGAGCACGACTATATCGTGTACCCCTACGATGTGCTCTGCGTGGAGCGCAAAAAGCGAGAGGACACGGCCCCGGAAAAGCGTGTGGAGCTGCATCTCCACACCAAGCTGTCCAGCATGGATGGCTTCTGTGACCCCGGCGGCATCGTCAAGCTGGCCCACCGCATGGGCCACCCGGCTGTGGCCATTACCGACCACGGTGTCTGCCAGGGCTACCCGGAGGCCATGCTGGCCGCCGACGACATCCACAAAAAGGACCCGGACTTCAAGCTGATCTATGGCTGCGAAGCCTACTTTGTGGACGATATGGTCCCCTGCGTCTACGGCGTGGCGGACCAGCCCCTGACCGGGGAATTCTGCGTCTTTGACACCGAGACCACCGGCCTGGACCCCGGGGTGGAGTACCTGACCGAGATCGGTGCCGTCATCATCCGCAACGGGGAAGTGGTGGAGGAGTTCGACACCTTTGTAAAACCCGGCAAGCCCATTACCCCCAAGATCACCGAGCTGACGGGCATCACCAACGAGATGGTGGCAGATGCTCCCAGCGAGCAGGAGGCTCTGGAAGCCTTTTTGCAGTTTGCCGGGGGCCGGGTGCTGGTGGGCCACAACGTGCACGCCTTTGATATGCGGTTCCTCCGGGCAGCAGCCCGGCGCAGCGGCATCCGGCTGGAGCCCACCTACATCGACACCCTTACCATGGCCCAGGCCATGTACCCGGGCCTGCACAACTATAAGCAGGGCACCATCAACAAGCATCTGGAGCTGCCCTCCTACGAGGCCCACCGGGCCTGCGAGGACGCTGGGGCCCTGGGCCGCATCTTCTGCGTGATGCTGAAGGACCTGGAGGAATAGCAGGTGGCCCGGGTCAGCGAGATCAACACCGGCCTGGGGGGCAACAGGGAGGTGCTGAAAAAGAAATATTACCACCTGATCATCCTGGTAAAAAACCAGATGGGCCTGAAAAACCTGTACAAGATCGTCAGCGAGGCCCATGTGAACTACTTTTTCAAAAAGCCCCGGGTGCCCCGGAGCCTGCTGAACAAGTACCGGGACGGCCTGCTGCTGACCAGTGCCTGCGAGGCCGGAGAGCTGTACCGGGCCATTGTGGACGGCACCCCCTACGAGGAGCTGAAAAAGATCGCTGCCTACTACGACATCCTGGAGATCCAGCCCCTGGGCAACAACGCCTACATGGTCCGGGACGGCAAGGTGGACAGCGAGGAGAAGATCAAGGACTTTAACCGCACCGTCATCAAGCTGGGAGAGGACCTCCACAAGCCGGTGATCGCCACCGGCGACGTCCACTTTACCGAGCCGGAGGATGCAGTGTACCGGGCGGTGCTGCAGGCTGGCAACGGCTTCAAGGACGCCGACAACCAGCCGCCGCTGTTCTTCCGCACCACCCAGGATATGCTGGCCCAGTTCAGCTATCTGCCCCGGGAAAAGGCTTATGAGGTGGTGGTCAAGAACCCCCGGAAGATCGCCGCCATGATCGACAACACGGTACGGGCCATCCCAAGGGGCACCTATCCCCCCAGCATCGAGGGAGCCGAGCAGCAGCTGCGAGACGCCACCTGGGAGCACGCCAAGCGGGACTACGGGGACCCTCTGCCGGAGATCGTGGAAAAGCGGCTGCAAAAGGAGCTGGATTCCATCTGCGGCCATGGCTATGCGGTGCTGTATGTCATTGCGGTCAAGCTGGTGGCCTACTCCAACGCCGGAGGCTACCAGGTAGGCAGCCGTGGCTCGGTGGGCTCCTCTGCTGTGGCCCACTTCTCCGGCATTTCGGAGGTCAACAGCCTGCCGCCTCACTACCGCTGCCCCAAGTGCAAGCACAGTGAGTTCATCACCGACGGCAGTGTGGACGACGGCTTTGACCTGCCGGACAAGAACTGCCCCCACTGCGGCACCCGGATGCTGGTGGACGGCCACGACATCCCCTTTGAGACCTTCCTGGGGTTCTACGGCGATAAGGAGCCGGATATCGACCTGAACTTCTCCGGCGAGTATCAGTCCAACGTCCACCGCTACACCGAGGAGCTGTTTGGCAAGGCCAACGTGTTCAAGGCCGGCACGGTGTCCGGCATCCAGGACAAAACGGCCTATGGCTATGTAAAAAAGTACCTGGAGGAACGGGGCCGCACCGTGAACCACGCCGAGGAGAACCGCCTGACCCTGGGCTGCACCGGCGTCAAGCGCACCACAGGCCAGCACCCCGGCGGCATGGTGGTGGTGCCGGATACCTACGAGATCTACGATTTCTGCCCCATCCAGCACCCGGCCGATGACGTGGCAGGGGGCCTGCTCACCACCCACTTTGAGTTCAAGTACCTCCACGACACCCTGCTGAAGCTGGACGAGCTGGGCCACGATATGCCCACCTTCTACAAGTATTTTGAGGCCTATACCGGCATCCCGGTGGACTCCATCCCCATGAACGACCCCAAGGTCTACAGCCTGCTGACCAGTCCCGAGGCCCTGGGGGTGACCCCGGAGCAGATCGACAGCCAGACCGGCACCTTTGGCATCCCGGAAATGGGCACCAACTTTGTCCGAGGGATGCTGGTGGAGGCCCGGCCCAAGAACTTTTCGGAGCTGATCCAGATCTCGGGCCTGTCCCACGGCACCGACGTGTGGACCGGCAACGCCGACGAGCTGATCCGCAGCGGCACCTGCACCATTGCAGAGGTCATCGGCTGCCGTGACAGCATTATGCTGTACCTGCTGCGAAAGGGCCTGGAGCCCAAAATGGCCTTCGATATTATGGAGGCAGTCCGAAAGGGCAAGGTGGCAAAAGGCGGCTTCCAGCCGGGCTGGGAGGAAGCCATGCGGGAGCACGAGGTGCCGGATTGGTACATCGAGAGCTGCCGCAAGATCAAGTATATGTTCCCCAAGGCCCATGCAGTGGCCTACCTGATGAGTGCCATCCGGCTCATGTGGTTCAAGCTGTACAAGCCCCAGGCCTTTTACGCCGTGTACTTTACGGTCCGGGGCGATGACATCGACTACGAGGCGGCCATCGGGGGCGCAGCTGTGGCCCGGGCCCACATGGAGGAGGTAAAACGCCGCCTGAAGGAGGAAAAGAACGCCAAGGATGAGGACGTTCTGGTAAGCCTGCAGCTGGTCAACGAGATGCTGGTGCGTGGGTACGAATTCTTGCCCATTGAACTGGGCAAGAGCCGGGGCTCCCAGTATGTGGTGGAGGACGGCAAGGTGCGCCTGCCTTTCAGCTCGCTGAAGGGTCTGGGCGGTGCCGCCGCCGACGCCCTGGAACGGGCCACCATCCACGGGGAGGAATATCTCTCGGTGGAGGAGCTGCAGCAGGCCTCCGGTGTGGGCAGCAGCATCCTGGACCGCCTGCGCCAGGTGGGGGCTCTGGGAGATCTGCCGGAGAGCAGCCAGGTGAGTTTTTTCTGATCCGGAAAGGATCTGAGTTTGGCCGGGAGAGACCGTTGCACGCAGGGGCGTGCAGCGGCCTCTCCTTTTTGCTGCCTGGCAAAGAACTGGTTAAAGGTGCGATAAGTTCACAGAATATTTAACTTTTGCGGCGGAAAATACTGTTTTTTTCGTGTAAAATAAAGGCTCTGGATTGATTGTAAAATCCGATTGGTTTATAATTATCATGTATGCAAGTCACAAAAATGATTCGCTACCAAACAGGTTGCCCGGGCCGAAGGAGGCCTTCCCCGGGTGCCGGGCCCGCCCGGCAAAACGATCCTTTAGGAGGAAAACAACGTGAGAGTAGGTCTTGATATCGGCAGCACCACCATCAAGTGCGTGGTGCTGGGCGAGCAGGATGAGCTGCTGTATTCTACATACGAACGACATTATAGTCATATTCTGGAAAAGGCCCAGGAGCTGCTGCGCCGGGTGGATGCCCAGCAGCTGCAGGGGCAAAAGGCCCTGCTCAGCATCTCCGGCTCTGCCGGCATGGGCCTGGCCGACAGCTGCGGCGTGCCCTTTGTGCAGGAGGTGTTCTCCACCCGTGTGGCGGTAAAACGCTATGTGCCTGCCACCGACTGCGTCATTGAGCTGGGCGGTGAGGACGCCAAGATCCTGTTTTTGACCAACGGCACCGAGGTGCGGATGAATGGCAGCTGTGCCGGCGGCACCGGAGCCTTCATCGACCAGATGGCCACCCTGCTGAAGATGGGGGCCGACGAGATGAACCAGGCTGCCGAGCAGGCCCAGCGCACCTATACCATTGCATCTCGCTGCGGCGTTTTTGCCAAAAGCGACGTGCAGCCACTCATCAACCAGGGTGCCCGGACCGAGGATATTGCCGCCAGCATCTATAAGGCTGTGGTGAACCAGACCATTGCAGGCCTGGCCCAGGGCCGCCCCATCCAGGGCAATGTGCTGTATCTGGGCGGCCCCCTTACCTTCAGCTCTGTGCTGCGAAAGAGCTTTGACGAGGCCCTGGGGGTCACGGGCACCTGCCCGGAAAACAGCCTGCTGTATGTGGCCCTGGGTGCCGCCCTGTACGCCGATAAGGCCTTTGCGCTGTCGGAGGTAGCCCAGGCCCTGGACCAGTACGCCGCTACCGCCACCTATGCCAGCGAGCCGCCGCTCTTTGCCAACAAGGCGGAGTACGAGGCCTTCCACGCCCGGCATATGTCCCACAGCGTGCCCCGGGTGCCCTTCAGTGCCCAGTGCGGCCCGGTGCACATCGGCATCGACTCCGGCTCCACCACCGTAAAGCTGGTGGTGGTGGACCAGCAGTGCCAGATCCTGTATACCAACTACCAGCCCAACCTGGGCAACCCCCTGCCTCTGATCCGGGAACAGCTGCTGAAGATCTACCAGGAGCACCCGGGGCTGCAGGTGGCCAGCGTTACCACCACCGGCTACGGCGAGGACCTGGTAAAGAACGCCTTCCGCTGCGACTACGGCCTGGTGGAGACGGTGGCCCACTTTACCGCTGCCAAATACTTTATGCCGGATGTGGATTTTATCATCGACATCGGCGGCCAGGATATGAAGTGCTTCAAGATCGAGGATGGAGCCATCAGCAACATCTTCCTCAATGAGGCCTGCTCCTCCGGCTGCGGCAGCTTTTTGCAGACCTTTGCCCAGGCCCTGGGCTATGACGTCAAGAAGTTTGCCGCCCTGGGCCTGTTTGCCGACCGCCCGGTGGACCTGGGCAGCCGCTGCACCGTGTTTATGAACAGCTCGGTGAAGCAGGCCCAGAAGGACGGTGCCACCATTGAGAACATCTCTGCCGGGCTGTCCATCAGTGTGGTGAAAAATGCCCTGTACAAGGTGATCCGTGCCTCCAGCCCGGAGGAACTGGGCCGCAAGATCGTGGTCCAGGGCGGCACCTTCTACAACGAGGCAGTGCTGCGTGCCTTTGAGAAGGAGATGGGGGTGGAGGTGATCCGCCCGGATATCGCCGGCCTGATGGGTGCCTACGGTGCGGCCCTTTACGGCCTGCGCCAGAGCCGCAAAAACGGCCAGACTGCCTCCGGCGTTATGGGCCAGAAGGAGCTGGAGACCTTTGAGCAGAAGGTGGTCAGCGTCAAGTGCGGCGGCTGCGGCAACCACTGCCAGCTGACCGTCAACACCTTTGCCGATGGCCGCAAGTTCATCTCCGGCAACCGCTGCGACAAGCCTGTTACCGGCAAAAGCGAGGACAACAGCCTGAACCTTTACGCCTACAAGCAGCAGCTGTTGGCCAGTTATAAGCCGGTGCCCGGCAAGCGTGGCTCCATTGGCATTCCCCTGTGCCTGGGCTTCTACGAGCTGCTGCCCTTCTGGCATGCCTTCTGGACCAGTCTGGGCTTTGCGGTCCACACCAGCCCGGTGTCCACCCGGGGGCTGTACCTGGCCGGTCAGGCCACCATCCCCAGCGACACCGCCTGCTTCCCAGCAAAGCTGAGCCACGGCCACATCAAGGCCCTGAGCCAGATGAAACTGGACGCCATCTTCTACCCCTGCCTGACCTACAACCTGGACGAGGGCCTGGGGGACAACCACTATAACTGCCCGGTGGTGGCTTACTACCCCGAGGTGCTGGCAGGCAACTGCCCGGAGCTGGAGGGTAAGACCTTTATCTATGATTATGTGGGCATCCACCGCCCCAAGGATTTTGTCCACAAGATGGCCAAGGAAGTGCTGCCCAAGTACTTTGGCGGCATTTCGGAAAAGGAAGTCCAGGCTGCTGCCGACGCTGCCTATGCCGAGTATGAGGCCCACATGGCCAAGATCCGGGTAAAGGGCAGCGAGATTATAGACGAGGCTCGCCGCCAGGGCAAGCGGATCATCGTGCTGGCAGGCCGCCCCTACCATGTAGACCCGGAGGTGAACCACGGCATCGACCGCCTCATCACCCGGCACGGGGCTGCGGTGATCACAGAGGACAGCGTGTCCAACCGGGTCCAAAAGTTCCCCACCAGTGTGCTGAACCAGTGGACCTACCACAGCCGCCTGTATGCAGCCGCCAAGTACTGCACCACCCAAAAGGATATGGACCTGGTGCAGCTGGTGTCCTTTGGCTGCGGCGTAGACGCCATTACCACCGACGAGACCCGGGAGATCCTGCAGGAGGGCGGCAAGCTGTACACCCAGCTGAAGATCGACGAGATCACCAACCTGGGTGCTGTGAACATCCGCCTCCGCAGCCTCTTTGCAGCCCTGGAGGAACGGGACGAGGCCGCCGCAGAAAAGGCAGAATAAAAAGAGAAATGCAGATAGCGAAAAAGGCTTCCCCCGGCCGGGGGAAGCTGTCACCGCAGGTGACTGATGAGGGAGTGGACAAAGCATAATGACCAATTACCCCTCATCCGCTTCACTTCGTTCAGCACCTTCCCCCCAAGGGGTGAAGGCTTTTGCGGTGACTATCTTGCAGAAAGCAACATAGGAGGAACCTATGGAATACAATTACCCCAAGTTTACCCCGGAGATGAAAAAGACCCACACCATCCTCATCCCCAACATGGCCATTACCCAGTTCCGCCTGCTGGAGTACGCTTTGCGCTACGACGGCTACAAGTGCCAGATCCTGGGCAACTGTGGCAGTGCCGTGGCGCAGCTGGGCCTGAAATATGTCCACAACGATACCTGTTACCCGGCCCTGCTGGTGATCGGCCAGTTCCTGGACGCCCTGAACAGCGGCAAGTATGACCTGGACCACACGGCCCTGCTGATCACCCAGACCGGCGGCGGCTGCCGTGCTTCCAACTACATCCATCTGCTCCGCAAGGCCTTGGTAAAGGCCGGGTACCCCCAGATCCCTGTGGCCAGCCTGAACTTTTCCGGGCTGGAAAAGGACAGCGGCTTCCAGATGACCCTGCCCCTGGCCCGGCGGGCCCTGGCCTGCATCTTCTACGGCGATATGCTCTGCGCCCTGCGGAACCAGGTGGCCCCCTATGAGGACCAGAAGGGGGAGGCTGACCGGATGGTGGACCGTTGGGTCACCCGTCTGGGCCGGGTGCTGCTGGTAGGCAAGGGCTTTACTGCCCGGGAAATGAAGCACACCTTCCCCCTCATCGCCAAGGACTTTGCCGCCATCCCGGTGACCCGGGTGCCGAAGGTAAAGGTAGGCGTGGTGGGCGAGATCTACGTCAAATACAGCCCCCTGGGCAACAACGACCTGCAAAAGTTCCTGGAAAGCCAGGATTGCGAGGTGAACTTCCCGGGGCTCATGGGCTTTGTGCAGTATTGCATCTTTAATATGGGCGAGGACCATGTGCTGTACGGCGGCAAGCTGGCAGTAAAGCTGGGCACCGACCGTCTGCTGGACTGGCTGGACGGCATCGAGCGCACCATGCTGAAGGCAGAGGCCGACGCCGGGTTCTACGCCCCGGGCCCCTTTAAGGAGCTGGTGGAAAAGCCCAGAGGGGTCATCTCTCTGGGTGCCAAGATGGGCGAGGGCTGGCTGCTGACGGCAGAGATGATCGAGCTGGTGCAGGGGGGCTACGGCAACATCGTGTGCGCCCAGCCCTTTGGCTGCCTGCCCAACCACATTGTGGGCAAGGGCATGGTAAACAAGATCCGGGCCCTGTACCCCAGTGCCAACATCACCCCCATCGACTACGACCCCAGTGCCACCAAGGTCAACCAGGAAAACCGCATCAAGCTGATGCTGGCGGTGGCCAAGGAGCGGCTGACCGCTCCGGCGGAGGCTGCCCCTCTTACGGCAGAACAGATCGCCGGAGGTGCCCCCCAGGTGGGTGCCACGGTGTAACCAAACCAAAACGAACAGCAGCACCCGGAGGCCGCCTTGGTCTCCGGGTGCTTTTGCGTCGGCGGCATTGCACCGGGGGACGGAACGTGCTATACTGGACAAAAAACAACGGTCGTAAAACCTGTTGGAGATCGGAAAGGAATAGTACCATGAAACGGGCGTATACAAACGGGATCCTGCTGGACGGCACAGAGCAGATGGTGCCTACCCAGAACAAGATCGTGTTGACGGAGGACGAAAAGATCACAGCCATTGTGGACCAGGGCGCAGACCTGGCAGGCTATGAGGTGGTGGACCTGCAGGGGGGCTACCTGATGCCGGGCCTCATCAACCTCCATGTGCACCTGGCTGGCAACGGCAAGCCCAGCGCAAAGCCCCGGGACAACGAGGCCCTGGTGCGTAAAATTTTGAGCAACCGCCTCACCCGGGCCCTGGCCTACCGGCTGGTATGCCACTATGCCAAGCTGGAGCTGCTGGGCGGCGTGACCACCGTGCGGACGGTGGGCGGCATTGCGGATTTTGACACCCGGTGCCGGGAGGATTCTGCCAACGGAAAGATCCTGGCCCCTCGGATCCTGGCAGCCAACGAGGGCATCTCGGTGCCCGGGGGCCATATGGCTGGCTCGGTGGCTGTGGCGGCCCACAACCTGGCAGAGGCCCTGGCCCAGCTGACCAAGGCCAGTGTCCAGCGAGTGGACCTGATCAAGCTGATGATCACCGGCGGCGTGCTGGACGCCAAGGAAAAAGGCACCCCCGGCGAGCTGAAGATGCCGCCGGAAATGGTCCGGGCCGTCTGCGAGCAGGCCCACAGCATGGGCTACCCGGTGGCAGCCCACACCGAGTCCCCGGAGGGGGTAAAGGTGGCCCTGGAAAACGGTGTGGATTCCATCGAGCACGGTGCCAAGATGGACCAGGAGACCATCCGACTGTACAAGGAACGGGGAGCCTTTTTGTGCACTACCATCTCCCCGGCACTGCCCTACGCCCTGTTTGACACTGCCGTGTCCGGTGCCTCTGAAAAGGACCAGTACAACGGCAAGATCGTTTTTGAAGGTGTCATCGAAAGTGCCCGTACCGCCCTGGCCAACGGCATCCCTGTGGGCCTGGGCAACGATGTGGGCTGCCCCTACATCACCCAGTACGATTTCTGGCGAGAGCTGTGCTACTTCCACAAGTATTGCGGCGTGAGCAACCAGTTTGCCCTTTACACCGCCACCCTGCGGAATGCCCAGCTGGCAGGGGTGGGGGACAAGACCGGTTCCATTGAGCCGGGCAAGAGTGCGGACTTTATCGTGACCCGGAAAAACCCCTTGGAGGACCTGACCGCCCTGCGGCAGCTGGAACTGGTGGTCTGCCGGGGCCGGGCCGTGAAGAACCCGGACCCCAAGCGCAAAAAAGAGATCGACGCCCTGCTGGACCCCTACCTGGCATAAGAACGGCAAAAAACAACAAAAACCAGAGACATCCCGGCAAGTGTGCCAAGGGGGTGTCTCTGGTTTTTGTTTTAAGGAATAGTTTTACATACTGGCAGTGGCAGCCAGGATGCTCTGCCAGCTTTTGGCACGAGCGCAGGTGGCAGCAGGCCGTGGGGCCGGACGGGCCGGGGCCTGTGCGGCGGCAGCCACTGCCGGGTGGAAGAACACCTCCAGCCCACCGCTCTGCCACTGGTGGGCCAGCTGGGCGGCCTGAGGGTCTGCCTGCAGGGTGCGGCGCTCGGCACCGGCAAGGCTGTCGGCCAGCCAGTACAGGATGGCAGCCACCGGCAGGCTGGGGGCTGGGTCGGTGCTCCAGTAGCTCCAGTGGGCCCCGGACCCTACAAAGCTATCTACGGTGATCAGGGCCCCGGTGCGTGGGTCCCGGGGCAGGGGGGCGTCATAGCTGGTGCCTGCCAGGCGGCCCAGCTCCTGGACCACCCGGTCAGCCCGGGCACCGTCCAGCAGGTCATCCCGGCAGTAGGCGTGGAAATCTGCCTGGTCCAGCAGATCCTCCGCCCGGGAGGGGAACTGCCCGGTCATCTGCCCCTGGGCGTTGTGGCACAGCATCCAACCCTTGCGGAACAGCTGGAAGCTGAGGCCCCGGCGGCCAATGGTGGAATAGCACAGCCGTGCCGCCCGTTCCCCGGGCAGACGCTTCAGCTCCAGATAGGCGTCGTTGCCGCAGAGGTCCTGCAGCCGGACCACCGCCAGCAGCTGCCCACCAGGGGCCCGGGTAGACATGGCATGGTGCATGGCATCAAAGTAACGGTTGGCATCCATTGTGAGTTCCCTCCTGAAAAACGATACAGCAAAGCGTTGTATAATGGAGATCCCGGGGGATAAACACTGCCGTGCACAGCAGGTGCATCACGGAAGATCCGGTTTGTCTGAGCCTAGTATAGCACACTTTCTGGCAAAAAACAACTATAAGTTTGCCAGAAACAACATATTCTTGGCAAGAACCCCAAAAGGACCGGAAAAACAACCCACTGTATGGTTGTGATGTGAGAGGGACGGTTGTATCAAAAAGAACAAAACACCCCCGGCCAGAAAGGCCGGAGGCGTGGGCCGGGGTCAGTCCCCCAGCTCCCGGATCTCATTTTGGATCAGCTGCCCGGCGGCCCGGGCCAGTTGGTCCATGCCCCGGATGCGAGCCAGGTTTTTGCCGTAAATTTTAGCAGCGTCGGCGGCACTGGCATCCTCCCCCATAAAGACGGCAGACACCCGGATGCCCTTGCGCTGAAGGGCCCGGACCTGGGCGGCGGTGTCGGCCACCCCGGCGGCGTCCTGGTAGCCGCAGCCCAGAGGGTCCTGGGGCGAGGGAGGAATCCGGCGGCTGTCGTTGGGGGCAGCGTCGGTAAGCAGGATCAGCAGGTGCCGGGGGGCCGGGCCGGGGGCAAAGTCCAGCAGATCCCCGGCGGCCAGCAGAGCCAGACCGTCCCGGTTCCAGCCGGAGGCGAAATATCCGTTGATGTGCTGGAGGTTTTTGTCGGCAAAGTCCTTCAGCACCCGCAGCACCGTGTAGCCCCGAAGGCTGCTGAAGCTGGACACTCGCACTGGGATGCCGCAGTTGGTCAGGCTCTGGGCCAGGATGGACCCCTGGGCGGCCAGCACCTCCTGGCAATGGAGACGGGAGGCCGAGGCGTCCAACAGCAGGTCTACCGTAAAAGAAGGCTGGTTCTCCTCCTCTGCACAGCGGAACACCCGGTCATCCCCCAGCACCGGGGCACGCCAGACCCGGCCTGCACAAAGAGCACCGCTGCGAGCCACCCGGGCATTGGGCTGCTGGTGCACCAGGATGCAGTTGCGGATCTGCTCCGTGAGCCGCAGCTCCACGCTGCGGTGCAGCTCTCGGTTTTTGGCATAATAGGCCCGGTTCCGGTCAGCCTGCAGCTGGGCTTGCTGGGCCAGCTGTCGGGCCTCCTGGGTAGGGGCTTGAGCCGGGCTTGGCACCCCGGCACTGAACCAAAGATGGCAGCCCAGGTGCACCCCGGTGCACAGGGCCTGTTCGGCCTTTTGCAGCCGCTCTGGAGGGTAGAGGGACCGTCCAAAGCAGCTCTCGATGTAGGCCCGGTCCTGGGCGGCGTTCTGCTTCAGGGTAATGTGGGCCCTCCGCTTGTCCACCGCAAGGCCGCTGCCGGGGGCGTCTGCCCCCTGGGAGCGTTCCACCGTGACCCGGTCAGTCTTGATCATCTGGGTGGGCAGGGCCTTGGCGGCCAAGTTTGCCAGGAGCCCTTCCAAATGCAGGTGCAGGGCGGCTTTTTGCCGCACCTGGCCCTGGAACAGGTCAAACCGGGCGTAAAGGGCCAGCACCTGTTCCTTCAGCTGCTCCGGAGCCGGGGGAGCCTCCAGGGTCAGGGCCTTGTACAGGCCGGCCTCGTAGGGGGTCATCACCGGCAGGCTCCGGCCCAACACACTGCGCCACCGGGCGGCCTGCAGGGTATACACCAGCTGGTTTTTGGCCATCCACTCCTGACGGGAGAGCTTGTACTGGATGGCAAAAAAGTAGTCGGCGTGGGCCTGCCGCAGCCCCTCCAGCACCGGACGCCGGGGCAGTTCCAGCTGGTAGGCGGCACTTTCCAGGTACAGCCAGGTCAAATCGTCCAGCTCCGATTGGCGGATATCCCCGGCCCAGCTGTCAAACAGCTCCCGGACCCGGCCGTCACCGTAGTATTTGTGCACCAGGCCCACAATGGTGTTCATGTAAAAATCAAGGGTCCCGTCGGTGTTACGGGCGAGAAATAGGGGTTCGAACCCATAGGCTCCTGCTGCAGCCCACACCTGGTTGGCCCCTCGCCGCTCCTGGGCGGTATAACTCTGGGCTTCCATCAGCCAAACAGCTTTCCGGCATTGAGATTGGCCGGGACCCGTGCGGCCATCACGTCCCGGATCAGGCCCTGCTCGTAACTGTCAAAGGCCTTGTTGGTAATGCCCATGTCCAGGGCAGCTCCGGCAGGAATGCCCCGGCGGATCAGCCGCAGAGCGTCCAGCAGACCTCGCAGGTCCAGGGCCTTGGTGGAGATCTCTGCACTGTCGCACTTTTTCTGCAGGTCCAAAAACAGCAGGGCGAACTGGTGCAGGTACTTGGGGACCAGGTCCGGGAACTGGGCCTTCAGCAGCTTTTCCAGGTTGTCCTGGGTGATGGTGGGCATCTGGATCACCACGAACCGGGAGGTCAGGGCTTCGTTGAGCTCCCGGGTTCCGGCGTAGCCGTAGTTCATGGTGGCGATAAAACGGGTCTCCTCCGCCAAAGGAATGCGGTCGTAGCCGGGTACGTCAATGGCCCGGCGGAAGTCCAGCACAGCATGGAGCACCGCCAGGGCCTCGTTTTTGGCCATGTTGATCTCGTCCAGTACCCCAAAGCCGCCCCACTGGGCGCAGCGATACACCGGGCCGGGGCGGAACACCACCTGGCCCTCAGCAAAAGTGTCCATGCCGATGAGGGAGGCGGCGTCCATGTTTACATGAAAGGAGATGTCCCAGGCCGGGCGGCCAAAGGCGGCAGAAAGATTCTCTGCCAGAACGTTTTTGCCGGTGGCCTTGCCGCCGGCCAGCAGCAGATTTTCGCCGCAGAGGAGGGCCGCTAGGGCCTGCTCCCACACCTCTTTGCCATAGTAGGTAAAGGCAGGGCAGGGGATCCGGGGCTGCAGTGCCTTGTCCAGCGGATGGGCTGCACGGTATTCCTGCACCGCAGAAAGCAGGGCCGGGTCTACCCCCTCCTGCCGTAAAGTTTCCAGAAGTTCAGACATTTGAAAAAACACCTCGATCTTCCACCGGGCCGGGCATTGCACCGCCCGGTTTTCACGCTTATCATAGCACAATCCAAACTTTTTTGGTAGGGGAGGGGTGCTAAAAAGTGGCAAAGAGGGGCAGCCCCAATGGGACTGCCCCTCTTTGTGAAAAAGAAGAAAAGAAGAAACGCTTAGAGTATGCCGGAGAGACGCACTTTATCAGGCGTTCTCCAGGCCGGCCATCTGCTTGATGGCCTTCATGGCAAAGGTCAGGGTGCGGCCCATGGCCACACCAGCCATCAGGCAGGGGTAGTTGTTGGCAAAGAAGCTGCCGGACATATCGCCGGTGATGTACAGGCCCTCCATGGGCTGGTTGTTGGTGTCCAGAGCCTGGCCCTTTTCGTTGATGGCAATGCCCTGCTCGGTGGTCAGCAGAGAGGCACCCAGCCAGCAGCCATAGAAGGGAGCGGTGCGGATGGCGCTGAGGCGGTAAGCAGGCTTGCCGAAGTCCTCGTCGTTCTGCTTATCGTACAGCTCGTTGTAACGCTCCACGGTAGCCAGGAAGGTGTCCTTGGCGGCACCGGTAAAGCCCATCTTGTCGGCCAGCTCCTCCAGGGTGTCACACTTGAACAGTGCACCGGCCTCGATAGCCTCGTCCATCTTGCCCTGAATGTACTTCTCACCGCCATTGCGGGTCTGGGCAGAGCAGCCGATGGTGTGGAAGCGCTTTGCGTCCTCCAGAATGTTGGCATCGCAGATCTGGGCGTAAACACGGCCCGGCTGATGGGCAGCGGCGTAGACGATATCGTTGTAGGGGCAGCTCTCGTTGGCAAAACGCTCACCGTTGCGGTTCACCTTCAGGAAGGGCTGGGTGCCGGGGTTATACTGACGGATCTTGCCGGGGAAGGCCTTGCCGCCAAAGGCAGAATCACTGTCCACATAACCGCCGTCCACACCGGGGGCCACGACGCCACGGTCAAACAGCATGGGAGCAGCTTCCTTGTCCAGGTTTGCACCGGCCCACACGGCTGCACGGATGCCGTAGCCCTTGTCGGCAGGGGAGTAGGAGCAGGCGGTGGTGACGCTGGTGCCCAGGGGATCCAGCTGCTCCATCATGTAGGGGTTGCCGGGGAAGCCGCCGCAGGCCAGCAAAACGCCCTGGTTGGCGTTGTAACGGATAAAGTGGTCATCCTCGGTGCTCTGGGCGATGATGCCGGTAATGCGGCCCTCGCTGTTCTTTTCCAGCTTGGCCAGGCTGGTCTTGAAGTCTACATCGTAGCCCAGCTCCTGGATGTACTGCAGCAGCAGCTCGTTACGGGCAACACCGCTGCTGCGATCATAGGTGTACTCGATCTCAGGATACATGAAATCGGTGTTGTGCTCGGCGTTCTCTGCCGGCCACTTGGCCTCGTCACCATAGGTGTAGATCATGTCTACGCCGTATTTCTCGGTCATGATCTCATGCACAAAGCCGATCATCTCGGCGGACTCGTTGATCCAGGTCTTGACCACACGCTGGTCGCACTTGCCGGAGGCATAGCGAGAGATCTCGCTCAGCAGCTTGGCACGATCCATCTGGATGCCCTGCTCCTGTGCACCAAAGCCGTCAACAGCGCCAACCCAGTGACGGGTGTCCTGGACGTTGGCGTTCTGCTCAATGACCCGGAAGTTCAGGCCCTTGGCAGCTGCATAGGCGGCAGCAAACATACCGCCGTTGCCTGCGCCCACGATGACGATATCGGTGTCCACGGTCTCGGTGATGGCAGCCTCGTCGATGTCGGGCTCTTTGCCCAGCCAGTCATTCTCGTCGCCGGTGGGCAGCTGGACGCTGGACACCACAGCCTCGCCCTTGGCCTGGGCGTAGCAGCTCTTGGCGGCCTTCATCACGGCATCGGAGGTGATGGTGGAACCGGAAACACCGTCGATCTCGGCAGAACCGGCAGCCAGCAGCTGCTCCCGCAGCTCGTCGGCAGCGGCAGCACCAAAGGAAGCGGTCTCGCCGGAGGTGTCCACCACCACGTCGGTGACAGCGCTGTCGGAGAAGGTCATGGTGACCTTGACGGTGGAGGAGATGCCCTCGGCAGTGCCCTCGTAGGTGCCGGGAATATACAGGCCGGCGGTGCTGCCGGAGGCAGCGGTGGAGCCGGAGTTGGCATTGCAGGCGGCCAGAGCACCGGCGGTGACACCGCTCATGGCGGCAGCAGCGGCGATCTTCATAAAGCCTTTACGGGAGATCTTGTTCATAGGTACGCTCTCTTTCTTTTTGCTTTTCCTTCGTTTTTCTTCCTATCGTGCAGCAAGGTGCAAACCACATTGCTGAATCCTTAACAATTGTAGCGTAGAAGGGCACTCTTTACAATTCGAGTTCTTCATATTATAATTTAGGAGAACCTAATGTATTGCGGGAGGGAGAAAAGCATGAACGAGAGCGCACTGGAAGGCTTTGTAAAGATCGTGGAATTGAACAGCTTTTCTACAGCAGCAGAGGCGCTGTATCTTTCCCAGTCAGCCCTTTCGCAGCAGATCCGCACCCTGGAAGGGCAATTGCAGTTTGAGCTGTTCCAGCATGTGCCGCGCCGGGTGGTGCTGACCCCGGCAGGACAGGATTTTTACCCCAAGGCAAAGCAGCTGGTGGCCCTGTATCAGCAGGCAGTATGCCATGCCCGTGCGGTGCAGCAGCAGGCAGCTCCACCGGAACGGCATTTGCTCATTGCATGGTGTCATGAAGCCATGCGGATGTTCGGGTATGACCTGTTCTCCCTGACAAATGAGCTGTGTCTGGAGTATGCTTCCATCATGACCCAGTGTGCCAACCGCAGCGAGGTGTGGCGCAGCCTGAAAAAAGGGGATGCGGACCTCTCCTTTCAGCTGGAAAGTGCAGAGTTCTATGCACAAGGGCTGACCTTTGTGCCGCTGTTCTATGTGCCGGAGCTCTGTATCCCCATCCACCCTCCTGCAGATATGCCGGTGGCCAAACTGACTTTGGAGCAGGCATTGCAATACCGCTGGCTGCCCATCAAGGAGATGTACCAGACTGTTTACGAGACGAGGCTGCTGCAGGAGGGAATGGACCGGGGGACAGAATTTACGCCGGTGGGCGGCATCCGCAGTGCGTCCTATGGCGGCCCGGCCCTGAAGATGGTCCCGGCGGTGTACTACCGCAGGCCGGACCTGAGCTTTGTCCGGGTGCTGGATTGGGGCAAGGGGCACCGATTTGGCGTCGTGCTGGGGCAAAAGCGTGAGGACCCCTTGGTGATGGCCTATGTCCACGCTTTGCAGCAGCAGCTGCCGCCCCTTTCCGAAAAGCTGTTCGGCATGAAGCTGGAAGTGGTGGAGGAATAAAAAACAAGAGCACCTGCTGCCCTTAAAAAGGCGGCAGGTGCTCTTGTTGCAGTTATAAGTTGCAGTTATAATACGATGACAGGTGTTTTTAATCCACCACGTCCTCAAATTGGCTGTTGTACAGCTCGGCGTAGAAGCCGCCGGCCTCGATCAGCTGGTCGTGGGTGCCCTGTTCTACGATGTCGCCGTCCCGCATCACCAGGATCAGGTCGGCGTCCTTGATGGTGGACAGGCGGTGAGCGATGACAAAGCTGGTGCGGCCCTCCATCAGCCGGTCCATGGCGGTCTGGATCCGCTGCTCGGTCCGGGTGTCCACGCTGCTGGTGGCCTCGTCCAGGATCAGGATGCGGTTGTCTGCCAGGATGGCCCGGGCAATGGTCAGCAGCTGCTTCTGGCCCTGGCTCACATTGGAGGCGTCCTCGTTCAGCTCCATCTGGTAGCCGCCGGGCAGGGTGCGGATAAAGTGGTCGGCGTTGGCAGCCTTGGCAGCAGCCACCACTTCCTCGTCGGTGGCATCCAGGCGGCCGTAGCGGATGTTCTCCATAATGGTGCCCTTGAACAGCCAGGTATCCTGCAGCACCATGCCAAAGCCCTCTCGCAGGGCACTGCGGTCAAAGTCCCGTACATCGTGGCCGTTCAGGGTGATGGAACCAGCGTCCACGTCGTAAAACCGCATCAGCAGCTTGACCATGGTGGTCTTGCCTGCACCGGTGGGGCCTACGATGGCCACCTTCTGGCCGGGGCGCACACTGCAGCTGAAGTCATGGATGACGGTCTTTTCCGGGGTGTAGCCGAAGCGCACATGGTCAAAGGTGACCTGGCCGTCGATGCAGGCGGGGTCAGCCCGGTGGGCCGGGTCTGCCAGCTGGGCCTCCTCCGGCTCGTTCAAAAACTCAAACACACGCTCGGCAGCAGCAGCCATGCTCTGCAGCATATTGGACACCTGAGAAAGCTGCTGGATGGGCTGGGTAAAGTTTTTGACGTACTGGATAAAGGCCTGGATGTCGCCAATGGTAATGAGGCCCCCGGCGGCAAAAATGCTGCCGATGATGGCCACTGCCACATAGCCCAGGTTACCCACAAAGTTCATGATGGGCATCATCAGGCCCGAGAGGAACTGGCTCTTCCAGGCGGATTCATAGAGCTTGTCGTTGGCAGCGTTGAAGTCTGCCAGCACCACGGCCTCCCGGTTGAAGGCCTTGACCACGTTGTGGCCGGCATAGACTTCCTCCACCTGGCCGTTGACCACGCCCAGGGTGGCCTGCTGGGCCTTAAAGTACTTTTGGCTGAACATGACCACCACCAGCACCAAGGCCAGGGAGACGGGCAGGATCAGCAGGGCGATGAGGGTCATGCGAGGGCTGATGGACAGCATCATGATCAGCACACCGATCATGGTGGTGACGCTGGTGATCAGCTGGGTGATGCTCTGGTTCAGGCTCTGGCCCAGGGTGTCCACGTCGTTGGTAATGCGGGAAAGCACCTCGCCTACGGTGCGCTTTTCAAAGTAAGCCAGGGGCAGGCGGTTGATCTTCTGGCTGATCTGGCGGCGGAAGTCGTAGCACACCTTCTGGGAAAGGCCGGTCATAAGCCAGCCCTGGATAAAGCTGAAGGCACTGCTCAGCAGGTACATCCCCAGCAAAAACAGCAGCACCCGGCCGATATACACAAAGTCGATGCTGCCGGTGCCCCGGAGCTTGGCGATCCAGCCGGTGGCCAGGGCGGTGGTGGCTTTGGCCAGCACCTTGGGCCCGGCAATATTAAAGATGGTGGACAAAACGGCAAAGAGCATGGCGGTGATCAGGGGCAGCTTGTAGTGGCCCATGGTGCCAATCAGCTGCCGCACAGTGCCTTTAAAGTCCTTGGCCCGTTCCGTAGTGGGGCGTCCGTGTCTGGGCATATCACTCGCCCTCCTTTCCGGTATGCAGAGATCCCAGGTCCAGTTCCTTCTGGCTCAGCTGGCTGCGTGCGATCTCCTGGTAGGCCGGGCAGCTGGCCATCAGCTGGGCATGGGTGCCCTTGCCTACCAAGCGGCCCTCGTCCAGCACCAGGATCTGGTTGGCGTGGAGCACCGTGGAGATGCGCTGTGCCACCAGGATGACGGTGGCGTTGTCGGTCTGGGCCTTCAGGGCCCGGCGCAGGGTCACGTCGGTCTTGTAGTCCAGGGCCGAGAAGCTGTCGTCAAACAGGTAGATCCGGGGGTTTTTGGCAATGGCCCGGGCAATGGACAGCCGCTGCTTCTGGCCGCCGGATACGTTGGAGCCGCCCTGGGCAATGGGGCTCTGGTAGCCCTCCGGTTTGGCCTGGATAAACTCCGTGGCCTGGGCAATGGCGGCGGCCTTTTCCACGTCGGCATCGGTGATGTGCTCGCCGCCGAACTTCAGGTTCGAGTCGATGGTGCCGCTGAACAGCACACCCTTCTGGGGCACATAGCCCAGCAGGTCGTGGAGCTGTGCCTGGGGCATCTGGCGCACATCCACGCCGTCCACCGTCACGCTGCCGCCGGTCACATCGTAGAACCGGGGGATCAGGTTCAGCAGGGTGGATTTGCCGCAGCCGGTGGAACCGATGATGGCAGTGGTCTCGCCGGGCTTGGCGGTAAAGCTGATGTGCTCCAGGGCATCGCTGTCGGCACCGGGGTACCGGAAGCTCACGTCCCGGAACTCCACCACGCCCTGCCAGTCAGAACGGTTGTTGGCAGCCTGGGCGTCAGCCGGGGCCGGGTCATGGATGGTGGCAGGGGTACGCAGCACCTCGTCGATGCGGTCGGCGGCCACCCCGGCCCGGGGCAGCATCACCGACACCATGGCCAGCATCAAAAAGGACATGACGATCTGCATGGTGTAGGTGATAAAGGCGATCATCTCGCCTACCTGCATGGTTCCGGCGTCCATGGCCTTGCCGCCAAACCAGACGATGAGCAGGCTGGTGCCGTTCATGATCAGGGTCATAAAGGGCATCATGGCCACCATGGCACGGTTGGTGAACAGCTGGGTGCCCATCAGGTCCCGGTTGGCCTTATCAAAGCGCTGCTCCTCAAAGGACTCCCGGCTGAAGGCACGCACCGGCATAATGCCCGTCAAAATTTCACGGCTCACCAGATTCAGCCGGTCCACCAGCTTTTGCATGACCTTGAATTTGGGCATGGCTACGTTCATCAGGAACAGCAGCAATAGCAGCAGCAGGCCTACATCCAGCACCACGATCCAGGAAAGGCCCGACCGGCTGCCTACCACATGGAGCACACCGCCAATGCCCAGAATGGGGGCGTAGGCCACCATCCGCAGCAGCATGACGCAGACGAACTGCACCTGCTGGATGTCGTTGGTGGTACGGGTGATGAGGGAAGCAGTGGAAAAGTTTTCGATCTCGGCGTTGGAAAAGCGGATGACGGCAGAGAAGGTCTCTCGCCGCAGGTCCCGGCCAATGGCAGCAGACACCCGGGAGGCCAAAAAGCCCACGGCCACGGCTACCGCCACCATCAGCAGGGTGAGGCCCAGCATCTGGCCGCCTACCTTATAAAGGTAACGCATCTGGACGCTGTGGGCCACCCCCTGGGCCTCGTATTCCAGCCCCACCAGCAGCAGAGCCTGGCTTTTCAGGCTTTCCCGGGTGGTGCTGTCCAGCTGGTCCAGGGCGCTTTCCAGCTGCTGGCGCAGGGCCTTCTGGTCAAAGCCGGGCATCTGGCTCAGGGCGGCAAACTGGGTGCACACCGTGTCCAGGTCCTCTGCCGTGGGGGCAACGGTCTGGGCATCCCCAGAGGCAGCAGGCATCTGGGCAAGGCCGGTCATGGCCATGGAGCTTTGCCCGGCAGGGGCGTTGGCGGCCTGGGCGGCAGCCATATACAGCACGATGTCCGGGGTGGCAACTGCTTCCTCCAGGGCCTGGCGCTGGGTGTCGGTCAGGTCGCTACGGAGCTGCAGCACCCCGTCGTCCTGCGTATCATACTGGTAGGCGTCCTGCAGGGCCTGGGCGTCGGCAGGGTCCATCAGCAGGCACAGAGCTTCCAGGGTGCTCTGGCGCACCGTGGCAGGCAGGGGGCTTTCAATGCCGCCCTGCTGGATGCCGGTGTCCACGATCTTGCTGGTGTAATCCGGCAGCGAAAGATCGCAGTAGGCCTGCACAAACAGCAAAGCGAACACCACCAGGCAGACAGCCCAGTGCCGGGCCAGCTGCTTAAAGATCTTGATCATGGTCGGGTCCTCCTTTTGGGTCTTGGGTGCGTGCGGCGTTCTCGGCCAAAATGGCCTCCATCAGCGCACTGCGAAGGGCGTTCATCTGGGCCACCTGCTGGGGTTCCAGCCGGGCCATCACGCAGGAAAAATAATCGCTGAGGGCCTGCTCACACTGGCGGCAGGCCTGGTAGCCTTGGGGGGTCAGCCGCACCAGGGTTTTGCGGCGGTCGGCAGGGTCCGGCTCCCGTACCACGGTGCCGTCCTGCTCCATGAGCCGCAGCCCTCGGGAGACGGCAGGCAAGGGCTGGTGCACCTCCCGGGCCAGGTCCGAGACGTAAATGGCACCGTCCCGGCCATGGCAGTTGATGGCGTGCAGCAGGCTTTCCAGCATATTAAAGTGGCACTTGGGGCTGTGGGCCAGTGCCGACCGCATCCCCACCTTGGCAGCTTTGACGATCTGCCCGATGGAGTGACACACCTCCCGGAAACTGGGGGCAGTGGGTTCTGGCATGAAAGGTCCTCCTTGTTGGATTACTTAACAGGTGTTAACTGTTAACGTTTGATAATAATATTCCTGCCCAGCGAAAAAAGCAAGGGGAACGGGAAATATTCAATAAAAGTTCACAAATGTGAACCCTTGGCCCGGGGCGGCAAAACCCCTGCATTCTGTTGAAACAACAGGAAAAATGTGGTATAATACTCCATGTATCCGCCAATTTTTGTGTACGCTATTGTTGCACAACTGGGGCTGGGAAAAGCCCCTTTTCGGCGGCAGCATGGGCAAAAGGGGCGGCGGCCCCAGAGAGAGCATAAAAACCAACGCAGAAATGCAGAAATCATAAAAACGCTGGATCGGTGGGGACCGATGAGCGTTGCGGCAGTGAGGAGAGACTATGAAGGAAATCATCCAGGCATTCACGGAACGGTTCCGCAAAGAGCACCACTGGGCACGGCGATACACCGCTGTGATGCTGGTGCTGGCGCTGCTGACGGTGCTGCTGGTCAACTGGCAGCTCCGCAGCGAGGGCATCTCCATGACGGCAGACTACCAGTGCGGCTATGAGGAGCACCAGCATACCCAGGCCTGCTACGAGTCGGTGCTGGTGTGCGGCTACGAGGAGGGCCAGCCGGAAACGGTGGAGGCCTCGGCAGACAGTACCCCCACAGAGGTGGAATACTACACCCTGGAGCCGGAGGAGCCGGAACCGGTGCTGGAGCCTCATCTCCATACAGAGGAGTGCTATGCAGAGCGGCTGGTGCTGGATTGCTATGAGGAGGAACACACCCACGGCGACGAGTGCTTTGACGAGGAGACCGGGGCACTGATCTGCGATAAATTTGAGCATACCCACAATGACAGCTGCTATACCGTGGAATATGATCTGATCTGCGGCCTGGAGGAGGGTCAGCTGGTGGAGCAGCCTGCCCAGGAGGAAGATCTGCAGGAGGCTCAGCGCCCGGTGGTGGACCTGCCCCAGGAGGAGCCCACGGAAACGGTGCTCCACCACCACACAGAGGCCTGCTATGCCCAGCAGCTGGTGTGCACCATCCCGGAGCACCACCACACGGTGGAGTGCCTGGCTGACGCCCAGGCCGACGTGGAAACTGCCGAGGAGTGGCAGGCGGCGGCCAGCGTGGCCCTCAGCGGCAACTGGGCCCAGGACCTGGTGACGGTGGCCCAGTCCCAGCTGGATTATAAGGAAAGCGAGAAGAACTTTAAGCTGGACACCGAGGACCAGGAGACCCTCCGGGGCTACTCTCGCTACGGTGCCTGGTACGGCAACCCCTACGGCCACTGGGACGTGATGTTTGTGTCCTACTGCCTCCACTTTGCCGGGGTGCCCCAGACCGCCGTGCCCCAGCGTGCCGGTGTGCAGGCCCTCCACAGTGAGCTCCGGGGCTCTCCCTGGCTTACGGATGGGGACGGCACCACCGCCCAGGTGGGTGACCTGGTCATCTATAACCTTACCAGCACCGAGCAGGTGGTGGTAAACGAGGATGCCGGCATCGCCCTGCTGGACCTGGATACGGGCCTGGATGCGGACACCAATGTGGACCCGGGCCTGGATGCAGAGATGGCAGTGGAAACGGCCCAGCCGGAGGTAGAGGACCGGGTGGTCACCGACGAGACCGTGGGCATCGTGGTGGGCCTGGACCCGGATACCGGGGACCTGACGGTGATCTCCGGTGACGTGGAGGGCCAGGTGGCCCAGCTGACCCTTACCCCTGGGGAGGTCACCAGTGTGATCTCGGTGACCGGAGCCTATGCCGCCGAGACCACCGCTGGGGCCCCGGAGGACCCGACAGGTTCCCAGGAGGAGCTGGACAGCAGCTATGGCCTGCTGGAAGATGAGGAGGGCTTTGGGGCCACGGTGGAATGGGTCGGTGAGGCCCGGCAGCTGGACCCCGATGCCCCGGCACTGCTGGCAGAAACTACCGATAAGGAGGTAAAGCTGGACCCTAAGCATATCACCAAGACGGAGTTCGAGCAGGAGGTGAATGGCTCCTGGAAGCCCCTGGGGGGGAGTGAAGTGGAAAGCGGTACCAACGTGCGAGTTACCGTGTCCTACAAGCTGCCTGAAGGCACCCTGACGCCGGACCGACGGACCCTGTGCTACCAGCTGCCCGATGCCATGAAGCCCAAGCAGGCCACCTCCGGCAATATCCTGGACGAGACCGACAACAACAAGGTCATTGGCACCTATACCATTGACACCAACGGCGTGGCGAAGCTGACCTTTGATAAAAGCGATAAGTTCACCGGCTTGGATGCCAGCGGCAACCGGGAGTTTACCGGAACCTTCCAGTTCTCCCAGAAGCTGTGGGCAGATGATTTTGAAAATAACAAGACCATCACCTTTGAAAATGGCTTTACCCTGACCATCAAGGCGAAAAAGGCAGATATAAAGATCAGCAAAGGATACACATCTTATTGGAGTGCCTTTGAGAACAACCCCAAAAATGGCACCTTCATAAACCATTATAAGGTGACGGTGGAGAGCACCAGCGGCACCAAAGACCCGGTGTTCCTTACGGATACCCTGAATACGAATAAGGATGGCAACAGCGCTGGCGATTACCTGAAGGGCGGCACATACCTGACAAATTCCTTTAAACTCTGCAAGGTGGATGCCTCGGGCAAAGAAACGAAAATGTCCTTTCCTGAGTACACGATCCAGAAAGACAGCAACGGCAACCCCCAGGTGGTCCTTGCAGAGCTGCCTGCGTTGGACATCGGAGAAAAGTACATCTGGTACTACGACGTTCAGCGGAACTATGCGGACTTTGACGAAATGCCCAACGGTGTCGGTACCATCTACAATACGGCAACAGCGCAGGCAGGGGACAAAAAGGAGACGGCTGACGCATACTACACATGTAAAACTCCTCGCATTGAGAAAAAAGGCGAATACAACCCCAAGACAGGCCGCATCCAGTGGACGATCACTGTAAAGACACCTCATTCTTTTCTGGGGTCCTATATGCTGAATGGCAGCAAGATCACGGATAGCCTGCCGGAGGGTGTGCAGATCGTAGGGGATGTAAAGGTAGGCGACACCACGATATCGGCAGAGGACTTCCTGAAAGATGGCTATACCATCCCGGAGAAGTTCACGGGGACGGAGCTGACCATCACCTTTGAGACCACCACCCCCCTGGGCGGCGGCTCGGTGACCAATAAGGCACAGATCGAGACCAAGAGCGAACATACCTTTGAGGCCAAGGATACCGTGAACATCGGGAAAGGGGATTGGACCCTGAGCAAGGAGCTGGCCAGCAGCAGCAAGGGCCTGGCCAAATGGAATATCTCTGCCGCCAATGCGGCAGGGGCAGGCAGCTTTACCCTGGTGGAGAGCTTCCAGGATGCTGTGAACGAAAGCGGCCAGACCCAGTCTGACACCCACTATGCCTATGCCGCAGAGCTGGAGCAGGCTTTGGAAACGGGCCTGACCCTGACCCTCCACGGCGGCGATACCATGACCTATGCCCAGGCCAAGGCCGACAGGGTCATTACCGTCACCTACTACAGCGGTGCCAACGGCACAGGCGGCACGGTGACCGCCAACGACCCCTCCACCCGGGTGCGGAGCTTTACCATCCAGGTGAACAAGGCAGATGGCAACCCGGTGCGGCGTGTGGAGGTGACAGGCATCCCCACCCACCAGGACCGGAGCAATGTGCCCACGGGAGAAAACTGGACCTACAAAAACAGCGTCAGCATCCAAGGCAGCTCTCAGAGGGCTGAGGCAAAGGACACCTACCACAGCTACAAGAGCTTTGAAAAACGGGTGTCGGCTAACAGCAATCAGAATGAATCTGGCTACGAGGGTGGAAACCAGACCTACCAGTACAGTAAACTCAGCGGCAAAAACCTCCACTATCAGCTGGTGGTGCAGACCGCTGCCGAGGATGACGCCGAAATCGTCATCACCGATACCCTGCCGGAAAACACAACGTTCCAGACTAACTGGGTGGAGATCGGCATGGACGAGGGCACCCCGGATAAGATCAGCAATTTGAAGGGGGCCGCTGCCACGGTGGACTATGATAAAACCACCCGGCGGCTGACCATTACCATCAGCAACTATAACCTGAGCAAGAACGCACAACACAAGTTCCGCATTCTGTATAAGGTGAACATTGAAAAGGACCCTGCCTGGCAGAACCCCTCGGTGGGCCAGGTGACCTACACCAACACGGCCCAGTGGGGGGAGCTTACCGAGACCCTCCACACCACGGTGGAAAGGTCTGTGGACCCCCTGAAAAAGACCGGAAAGCTGGTGGAGGGCAAAACTGACCGCATCGAGTACCAGGTGGTGGTGAACCCGGCCCAGAAGGACCTGTCGGTGGGAGCCACCGAGGCCCAGAACATTGAGCTGTGGGACAACGTAACCGCCGAGAACGGGGCCATTGTCCGGGGAGACCTGGACTCCGTGAAGCTGTACTACTTCCAGTATGACGAAGCCACTGGCGTGACCCGAGGGGTCGAAGTGCCTCGCAGTATGTACCGGGTGCTGCAAGCAGACGAGAAGGGCTGGCTCCACATGGAGATCCCCAACAAGACCGCCATGATCCTGGTGTACCAGTGCGATGTAAAGCAGGGCAGTGCTGCCAAGGATTATAATGTGGACAACACCGTTATGCTGGGCAACGGGGCGTCCACCAATTCGGGTGCCATCAAGTTTACCTATGCATCTGCCGCCACTGCCTCCACCGGACAGTTCCTGCTCCACAAGGTGGATGATTACTCCGGCGTGGCATTGCAGGGGGCAGAGTTTACCATCTGGCAGTATGATCCGCAGACCGGGGTATGGCAGCGCTGGAACGGCGGCGATAAGGGCGTTGTTACCACCAACGAAAAGGGCCAGGTGAGCCTGACGGTGCTGGAAAACGGCGACAAGACCCTGAAGCCGGACCTGCTGTATAAGATCGTGGAGACCAAAGCACCTCAGAACTACCAGAAGGACGCTACCCCCCACTATGTGCTGTTCCATAAGAGCAGCGAGACCCCCGAGGCGGCCTTTGCCACCGCCACGAACAATGGAACTGCCATGGATGGCGAAAAAATCATCCAGTTTGCAAACGTCCAGGTGGGCAGTGCTGCCCGGACCACCACGGCAGAGTATACCAACCGCTACAGCAACCTGACCGTCAGCAAGCTGTGGCTGGACCAGAATACCAACCAGCCGGTAGACCCTGCGGCAGAGAATATCGAGATCCAGGTGTGGCGTTATACCGACAATGTGGAGAGTAAGGAGCCGTTCGAGAAAGCTACCCTGAACGAGACCAACCACTGGACTGCTACCTGGTCCGGCGAGGAGCTGCCCCTGATAGACAAGAAGAGCGGCAAGGCATACCACTACCTGGTGGAGGAAGTGACCACCGGAAACTGGAACGTTTACATTAGTAACAATGGGGTCCAGACCGGCAACATTACCATCCAGAACCGTGTTTACACCGGCTACGAGCTGCCCACCACCGGCGGCATGGGCACGGCACCCTTTGAGGTGCTGGGCGGCGTAACGGCAGCGGCAGCCGCCTGGCTGCTGTTCCGGCGCAAAAAGCAGGCCTCTGCAAAAGAAAAGGAGTGAGGGGAAACCATGAAACAACCAAGAACCCGGCGGCTGGCCGCCTGGCTGCTGGCCCTGTGGCTGGCAGCCTGCTGGTGCCTGCCGGCCCTGGCCACCAGTGCCAACATCGAGCTGGGCCGCACCGGCTCCATCTCGGTGACCCTGTATGACCACCAGAACGACCTTGCCCTCCGGGGCGGTCAGCTGACCCTTTATAAAGTGGCGGAGGTCCGCCGCACCGACGGAGACCTGAGCTTTGCTTACACCGGAGCTTTCCGGGATTGCAGCATCCCCCTGGGGGACCTGTCCGACAGCAGCCTGGCAGCCCGGCTGGCTGCAAAGCTGCCGACAAACCCCAAGGGCATCTCCTGTGACGTGGACGAGACGGGCCATGCGGTTTTTCAGGACCTGCCCCTGGGCCTGTACCTGGTGGTGCAGACAGAGGGCTCCAAGGGCTACGAGGCCATAAACCCCTTCCTGGTATCGCTGCCCATGGTGGAGGGGGATGGGTGGAACTACGCCGTGGACGCCAGCCCCAAGGTGGGCAGCCCCACGGGAGAGTATCCGCCTCAGGAGCCGGATACCCCTACCACCCCGGAAAAGCCGGATAAGCCTACAACGCCGGACCAGCCGGATACTCCGGATACTCCGGACACACCGGACGAGTCCAAGACCCCCGACACCCCCCAGGAGTCTGCGCTGTCGGGCCGTCCCACGGGGTCGGGCAGCTCAGGCGGCCAGAGCAGCAGTGGGCTGCCCCAGGCCGGACAGCTGAATTGGCCGGTACCCGTAATGGCTTGCAGCGGTCTGCTGCTGTTTGCCGTAGGCTGGGTGCTGGATCGAAGGGAGAATGCGTAATGGCACAGAAGATCGGGAAGATCTGTATGGTCCTGGGAGCTCTGCTGATCCTGGGGTCGGTGGCCCTGCTGGGCTACAACCAGTGGGACGCCAACCGGGCGGACCAGGCCTCTCAGGAGGCCCTGGGCAAGCTGGAGGAGACCCTTAACGAGACCATCACAGAGCAGGCGGAAAGCGTGGTCCTGCAGCCGGAATTGGACCCGGAACAGGAAATGACCGTGACGGAGATCGACGGCTGGGAGTATATCGGCTACCTGTCCATCCCCTCCATTGGCCGGGAGCTGCCTGTTATGAGCCAGTGGAGCTATGCTGGCCTCAAGGTGGCCCCGGGCCGCTACAGCGGCTCCACCTACGCCGACAACATGGTGGTCTGCGCCCACAACTACGCCAAACACTTCAGCCCCATCAAGTGGCTGGCCCTGGGCACGGAGGTCTATTTTACCGACATGGACGGCCTGCGCTGGAGCTATGAGGTGACCAACGTGGAGACCATCCAGCCCACGGACATCGAAAAAATGATCACCGCCGATGACCAGGACGATTGGGACCTGACCCTGTTTACCTGCACCACCGGAGGCCGGGCCCGCTGTGCCGTGCGCTGCAAGCGCACCGCCTACCCGGCAGCAGCCGAGCCGGAGACCTGAGCCTGAAGAACAAAAGCGTCCGCAGCCGCTCCTTTTGGGAGACTGGCTGCGGACGCTTTTTATGTTACAGGGAAAGGGGAGAACTTAGTGGGTGGTGCCCATATTGACGGAAATATCCTGGTCGTTCTCCACAATGGCCTCCACGGCCTTTTCCAGGCCCCGGGCGATCTGGGTCAGGTCCATGCTGGGGGTGCCCAGAGGTTTGTTGACCACCTGCTCCATGGCGTAAGGCACATGGATGAAGCCGCCCCGGATATTGGGGAACTTCTTGTCGATGAGGTACAGCAGGGTGTACATCAGGTAGTTGCACACATAGGAGCCTGCGGTGTAGGACAGGGCAGCCGGGATGCCGGCGTCCTTGATCTTCTGCACCATGGCCTTCACGGGCAGGGAGGTGAAGTAGGCGGTCTCGCCGTCCTCCTGGATGGTCACATCCACGGGCTGATAACCGGCGTTGTCGGCGATGCGGCCGTCCATGATGTTGATGCCAACCTTTTCCGGGGTGATGGCGGAGCGGCCGCCGGCCTGACCGATGCAGATGACCACATCAGGCTGGTTTGCCTGAATGGCAGCTTCCAGCACCTCACCGGCACGGATGAACTCGGTGGGCACTTCCTGCTTGACGATCTCGGCACCGGCGATGGTGTCGGGCAGCAGCTTTACCGCCTCAAAAGCGGGGTTGACGGCCTCGCCGCCAAAGGGGTCAAAACCTGTAATAAGAATCTTCATGGTAAAAAACCTCGCAGTTCAGATATAAATAAAGGGTTCCAGAACGGTGAGCCGACCGTGATCCATGATCATCCGGTTGTCCACATAGATGCAGGGGGCATGGGTCACCAGGTCAAAATGACCGGAGGCTTCCTGTACGCCGCCCAGGGCGATGTTGCGGCCAAACCCGATGTGGAAGGTGCCATAGGTGGATTCGTCCTCGATGTAGCAGTTGCCGTTGCAGTGGGCCCGGGTGTTGAGCCCAATGCCAAACTCGGCGGCCACCATCATCTGCTCCGGGTCGTGGAAGCGGCACAAAAACTGCCGGAGCTGCCGCCCACTGGGGTTGTCCTCGATGCTGGTGATGCGCCCGTGGCGGATCTCCACCTGTACCGGGCTGGACACCACACCGATATAGCCCATGGAACCATCCAGGATCAGGGTGCCGTTGGTATCGTTTTCCACCGGGGCTACATACACCTCTACGCTGGCAGAGGAAAGCCCGTGGCCATCGTGGCAGCAGCCGTTGAAAAACCCGGGGACCCGGCCAGTGATGTTGAAGCTCAGGTCTGTGCCCAGGTCGGTGGTCACATGGATGCGGCTGGCGTTTTGGTAGCAGTTCATGATGATGCTGGCCATGATCCGGCTTTTGGGCAGGCTCATGTTCAAAAAATCGTAGCTCAACAGGGACTGCCCGTTCCGGGTGCTCAGGGGCAGGGATAAAAATCGGTTTCGCCGGGCTACCACACGCTTGACGGCCCGGGTGGTGATCAGGGAATACTCAGTGGCCCCGATCACGGCATTGTAACGGTCAAAGGCGTCCTCCCGGGTGTCAAAATACTGGCCCACCTGCTCCTGCAGGTCCTCCAGCATCAGCACATCGGCCCGGCCCCCTACCGCTCGGGCAGAGGCCCGAAGGGCCTCCACCTCTGCGGCGTAGTTCTGGCTGGACACGATCAAAAGACGCTCCTTTGCACGGAGCCGGACCCAGTCCCGTATAATGACATCGGCCCCGTGCTGTATTGCTTGTTCCATCAAATCACTCGATCTTGCGTAAAAATCACTTCAGGGCGATCATCATGATGATCTGCACCACGATCATGATAATAGCCACAGGCACCTGGTTTTTGATAACGCCCATGGGCTTTTTCATATCCAGCAGTGCCACAGGCACGGTGTTGAAGTTGGCGGCCATGGGGGTGCACAGGGTGCCACAGAAGCCGCAGGTCAGAGCCAGCATACCGATGACCACCGGGTTTGCGCCGTGTGCCAGCACAAAGGGATAACCGATGCCCACAGTCATCACGGTGATAGCTGCAAAGGCATTGCCCATGATCATGGTAAACAGCATCATGCCGATGGCGTACACCACGATACCTGCGTTCACGTTGCCCTCGGGGATGATAAAGCCGACCAGGTCGGAGATCACCTGGCCCACACCGGCAGCGGTAAACACAGAGCCCAGGCAGGCCAGCAGCATGGGCAGCATGGACAGGGGGCCCACGGTGGAAAGCATCCGCTCAGAGTCCTTCAGGAAGGTGGAGGGCTTGTTGTCATGGTTCATGATCAACAGCAGGATAACGGCCAGGGCCACGCCCAGGGCCACGCCGTTCAGGGCAGAAAGGCCGATGCCCAGGCCAGTGATGGCGCACAGCACAGCCAGCACGCCAATGCTCAGGGTGGGAACAAAGATCTTCATGCCGACCTTTTCATAAGCCTGCTCAGTCTCGGCCTTGGTGGCGGCAGAAACAGCACCCTTTTTGACCTTTTTGAAGATGGCAGGCAGGCACATGGCCACCACCAGGATGCCGCTTACCAGGGCAGGCAGCCAGCGGCCCAGGGCCAGCACCACACCCAGGATGGCCCAGAATATAAAGGTGCCCACAGGCTCAGGGTTTTCTTTGTCACGCAGGTTCTTGACGCCGCAGTTGATGCACAGCAGACCCATGACCATGTAGATGATCTCCATGACCTTGGAGGCCAGGGTGACATCGGGATTTGTAAAAAAGCTCATTCTTCCGTCCTCCCTTATTTCTTGTAGTACTTCTTGACCATGGCACGGTCCTTCAGCAGGTAGAACACCACAGCAACGAGGGTGGCAATGATGCAAACAGGTACCTCAACGGCGGCCAGGGAAGCCAGCTCCACCTGGATGCCCAGGCCAGCCAGGGTGCTCTGGACCAGCAGAGCGCCGGAGCCGCCCACAAACAGGACCTGACCGAAGAACCAGGTAATGTTTTCCATACCGGCGGCCATGCCCTTCAGTTCCTCCACATGGTCCTCGTTGGGCTCGTAGCCCTGCGCCACGATGGCACCTTCTGCCATGGGCATGATCACCGGGCGGACAAAGCCTGCCACGCCGCCAAAGCCCACGTTAAAGGCTGCAAACACAGCACGCATCAGACCATACAGGCCGATGACCACGCCGGAGGTGGCACCCTTGAATTTGCCGATCAGGGCGGCAGCGGCCTCTCGCAGACCGTTGCGCTCCAGGGTGCCGGTAACCAGCATCACGATGATGAAGATGGACATGCTGCGGTTTGCCACAAAGGTGCTGCCCAGGGTCTCCAACAGGGTGATGGGGCCCAGGCCGCCCACGATGGCAGTGACCACGGCGGCCACCAGAATGACCAGGATGGAGTCCAGCTTCAGAGCAAAGCCGACCACGACGATGAGAATGCCGAGTAATTTCAGTAGTTCCATAATTGCCTTCCTTTATTCCTTATATTTTCCCGGCGCCGTGCTGGCGGTCCGCCTGTGGGTCAGCAGGCAGGCCGTCGGCACTACGCCGAAAAGTCCAGAGAAAAAGCCTTACAGGCGGATAAACGCTGCCAGCAGCAGAGAAAAGCCTCCTGCCGTAAGCCACAGCGGCACCAGACGGCGGCCCAGGTGGGCTCCGATATCGCAGCGTTCCAGCACCCCGGCGGCCTTCATGGGCACCACCGTGGTGGCTTTGGGCACGGCCTCCGGGCTGCCGTAGGGGTTGGTGGAGGTGAACTCGCCGCTGCCGGTCTCCCCGGGGCAGGTGTACACCCCAAACCAGGAGGACAGCAGCCCACCCTTGCCAGCGTTTGTTTTGCACACCCGCACCAGCTGCACCGTAAGGGCTTGGGCCTGCTTTTCTTCCACCAGCAGGTTGACCCGGACCATATTTACCAGGTTCAGCACCGAGGAAATGGCGATGAGAGCGTCCAGGATCAGGACCAGGACCAACAATGAGTGCATGGGGCACACCTCCTGCAAACAGAGCAAGGGCTGCGGCAGCCCCTGGCACATTAGTAAGATGAAAATAGTATACCATAAAGTGGCATGAATTGTAAACAAAATATGGACAATCCGTCCAGTTTTCCTGAAAAAGGCAAAAAAATCCCCCGTTTCCCGTAGGAAACAGGGGAGATGTGCCAATTGGCAGAAATTACTTGTTGCGGATGTACTCATCCATGGCCTTGGCGGCTGCCTTGCCGGCACCCATGGCCTTGATGACGGTGGCAGCACCGGTGACGGCGTCGCCGCCGGCGTACACGCCGTCACGGCTGGTCTTGCCGTCGTCGCCGTCGGTGACGATGCAGCCGTGCTTGTTGGTCTCCAGGCCCGGGGTGGTGGAGCGGATCAGGGGGTTGGGGCTGGTGCCCAGGCTCATGATCACGGTGTCCACATCCAGCTCGAACTCGCTGCCCTGCTTTTCAATGGGGCGGCGGCGGCCGGAAGCATCAGGCTCGCCCAGCTCCATCTCGATGCAGGTCATGGACTTTACAAAGCCCTCCTCGTCGGCGTGGATCTCCACAGGGTTACAGAGGGTCTTGAAGATGATGCCCTCCTCCTCGGCGTGCTCCACTTCCTCCTTACGGGCAGGCAGCTCGGCCATGCCGCGGCGGTAGACGATGTACACGGTCTCGGCACCCAGGCGCAGTGCGCTGCGGGCAGCGTCCATAGCCACGTTGCCGCCGCCCACCACGGCCACCTTTTTGCCGGTGCGGATGGGGGTCTTGCTGGTGGGCAGGTAAGCCTTCATCAAGTTGGAACGGGTCAGGAACTCGTTGGCAGAGTACACGCCCTTCAAGCTCTCGCCGGGAATGTTCATGAACCGGGGCAGGCCGGCACCGGAGCCTACGAACACGGCCTCGTAGCCGTACTCCTCCATGAGCTCGTCGATGGTCAGTACCTTGCCGATGACCATGTTGCACTCAAAGTCCACGCCCATCTTCTTCAGGCCGTCGATCTCCTGCTGGACGATGGCCTTGGGCAGACGGAACTCGGGGATGCCGTA
>CAKSXW010000010.1 GCA_934518555.1 uncultured Faecalibacterium sp.
AACTTTGAGACCAGCATCCCTGTGGGCTTCTTCTGCTACCCCATCAGCCAGGCTGCGGACATCACCGCCTTCAAGGCCACCACGGTGCCTGCCGGTGAGGACCAGAAGCCCATGATTGAGCAGTGCTGCGAGATCGTCCATAAGTTCAACGCCGTTTACGGCGACACCCTGGTGGAGCCCAAGATCGTGCTGCCCCAGAACGCCGCCTGCCTGCGTCTGCCGGGCATCGACGGCAAGGCCAAGATGAGCAAGAGCCTGGGCAACTGCATCTACCTGTCGGAGGAGCCGGAGGACATCAAAAAGAAGGTTATGTCCATGTACACCGACCCCAACCACCTGCGGGTCCAGGACCCCGGCCAGGTGGAGGGCAACCCGGTGTTCATCTATCTGGACGCTTTCTGCCGCCCCGAGCACTTTGCCCAGTTCTGGCCGGAGTACCAGAACCTGGACGAGGTCAAGGCCCACTACCAGCGTGGGGGCCTGGGGGACGTGAAGGTGAAAAAGTTCCTGAACAGCGTCATGCAGGCAGAGCTGGAGCCCATCCGCAACCGCCGCAAGGAGTGGGAGCAGCGTCTGCCGGAAGTGGTAGAGATCCTGAAGGCTGGCAGTGCCTACGCCGAAAAGACCGCCGCCGCTACCCTGGAAGAGGTGCGGAAGGCCATGCGGATCGACTATTTTGACAACGACAACCTGCTGAAGTAAGCAGAGTTCCAGAGCCTTTCCCCTGGGGAGAGGCTCTTTTTGCATCTGCAGAAAAAGGAGGACCCTATGGAAAAGACTGTTTGGATCACCGGAGCCAGCTCCGGCATTGGCCGGGAGTTTGCCCGGCGGTACGCCGCCATGGGCTGTCGGCTCATCCTCACCGCCCGCCGGACCCAGCGGCTGGAGGTCCTGGCCCAGGAGCTGGGCCAAGCCTACGGCACCCGGTGCCGCATCCTGGCGGCAGACCTGGCCCGGCAGGAGGACTGCCGCCGCCTCTGCCGCCAGCTGGAAGGGGAGCGGCTGGATGTGTTCATCAACAATGCCGGGCTGGGGGTCTGCGGCAGCCTGCTGGATACTGACCCGGCCCGGGAGGAGGAAATGGTGCAGGTGAACGTGGCTGCCATGGGGCGGCTGTTCCGGTTCGCCTTGCGGAAGATGAACGCCCAGGGCGGCGGCACCATCCTCAATGTGGCCTCCTCGGCCGGGCTGCTGCCCGGGGGCCCCTATATGGCAGGCTACTACGCCAGCAAGGCCTATGTGGTCAGCCTGACCCGGGCCGCCGCCTGGGAGCTGCAGGAGGCCGGCAGCCCGGTGTATGTCTGCGCCCTTTGCCCCGGCCCGGTGGATACAGAGTTCAACCGCCGGGCAGGGGTGGCCTTTGCCCTCCCGGGCATCACCCCCCAGCAGTGCGTGAAGGAGGCCTTCCACGGCATGCTGCATCGGCGCACCATCATCGTGCCCTCGGCCCTGATGCGAGTGTGCACCGGGGCCCAGAAGCTGCTGCCGGCCTCCCTGCTGCTGCCTCTGGTGGCCCGGCAGCAGAAGAAAAAGCTGGGCTGAACCGCAACAAGCCCAAATCTGCCGGGGCGGTTTTGTGCGCTTTGCCAATAGGTCGGTCCACCCGGCCGGGTTTTGTGGAAATTGCAGGAAAAATCTTGCCAAAAAATTGTAGGACAAAACGCCTTGACACTGCCTGCAAACCATGCTAAGTTAGTAGGCGAGGAACGGCGCTGCCGCCGGGAAGGGAGCAACCTATGATGATAGAAAAAGCCCATTGCGGTCTCCGCTGGGTCCCCCACGACCAGGTCCAGCCGGAGCCCTGCGGCCCCGGCGTCACCCGTCGGGTGCTGGCCTACGGCCCCGACGCCATGTGCGTGGAGAACACCTTTGAGACCGGGGGAGTAGGGGCCCTGCACAGCCACCCCCATACCCAGATCACCTACATCGTGTCGGGCCGGTATCGGTTCACCATCGGGGACGAGACCCGGGAGGTGGGCCCCGGAGATACCCTGCTGAAGCGAGAGGGCGTGGTCCACGGCTGCGTCTGCCTGGAAGGCGGCGTCATGGTGGACTTCTTTACCCCCATGCGAGAAGATTTTGTAGGAACTCCGCCCCAGGAGGGCCAGCGCAGATAATCTGATAACAGTAAAGGAGAGAATGTATCGTGAAAATCGCCATTATCAACGAGAACAGCCAGGCACCCAAGAACGGCATCATCGAGGCCGCTCTGAAAAAGGTCGTGGAGCCCATGGGCCATGAAGTTGTGAACTACGGCATGTACTCCGAGGCTTCCCCCCGGCTGACCTACGTGCAGTGCGGCATCCTGGCAGCTATCCTGCTGAACAGCGGCGCTGCCGATTACGTCATCACCGGCTGCGGCACCGGCGAGGGCGCTATGCTGGCCCTGAACAGCTTCCCCGGCGTCATCTGCGGCCATGTGGCAGACCCGGTGGACGGCTACACCTTTGCCCAGATCAACGACGGCAACGCTGTGTCCATGCCTTTTGCCAAGGGCTTTGGCTGGGGCGGTGAGCTGAACCTGGAGTACACCTTTGAAAAGCTCTTTGCCTTTGGCCATGGCAACGGCTACCCTGCCGACCGTGTGGAGGCTGAGCAGAGCAACAAGAAGATCCTGGACGGCGTCCGGGCTGTGGCTTTCAAGCCCCTCATCGAGATCCTGAAGGGCATCGACCAGGACCTGCTGAAGGGTGCTGTGGCCGGTGAGCACTTCCAGGAGCTGTTCTTTGCCGACTGCAAGGATGCAGCCCTGGCAGAGTACGTCAAGACCCTGCTGTAAAAAATACGAAAATACGAGGATATCATGCAAGGATTGTACCAGATCAACGAAGGCATCACCCATCTTCTGGAGGGGTTTCTGGAGACAGCGGTGCCCATGATCGCTGGCCTGGCAGAAGTCGTAGGCCTGTTCATTATCGTGACCAGTCTGCTGAAGGCTACCTACCACTATGTGCGGGCCACCTTTTTCAAGGACCACCACGATTTCCATTATGAGATGACCAGCGGCCTGACCACGGCCCTGGAATTTCTCATGTCGGCAGAGATCGCCAAGACCTTCCTGCTGCAGAACCTGGAGTCGGTGGTGCCTCTGGCAGCTACCTTTGCCCTGCGTGCGGTGATGAGCCTGCTGCTGCACTGGGAGATGGAGGGCGGCCACCGCTCCGCCAATGCCCTGGAAGAAGCCAAGGAACCCAAGGAATAAGGGGCCGAATTTTTGCCAAAGTTTTGTCGGAGGGACCCGTCCGGCATTGTGAAAAACGTAAAACCTTGAGATGAATACTTGACAGGTTTGCACAAAGGGTCTATACTCGTGCCATCGAAAGCAAAGGCGCTGACGGAAGTGATTCCGCCAGCGCCTTTTGTGTTTTCGGCAAGTGGGCAGTCAGGGGGAGATAGAGGGCCTTCTGACTGCAAAAACCGACGCTCTGCCGTTTGGTATTCTGGCGCAGAGCGGCAAGATGCACCGGGGGTCTGGTGCCCCGGGCAGTAAATTTTGTGGGAGGGATCCTTGTTATGTTCAACTCCGTCAACACCTGTTGGACCCTGGTAGGCGCCTTCCTGGTCTACTTTATGCAGGCTGGGTTCGCCCTATGTGAGGCCGGGTTTACCCGGGCCAAAAACACCGGCAATATCCTGATGAAAAACATGATGGATTTTTGCATCGGCACCCCTTGCTACTGGCTCATCGGCTTCGGCCTGATGTTCGGCGGCACCGGCGCTCTCATCGGCGGCTTTGACCCCTTTATCCAGGGTGACTACAGTCCCCTGGGCCTGGACATCCCTCTGTGGGTGTACGTGGTGTTCCAGACTGTGTTCTGCGCCACCGCAGCCACCATTGTCTCCGGCTCCATGGCCGAGCGCACCAACTTCAAGGCCTACTGTGTGTACTCCGCCGCCATTTCCCTGGTGGTGTACCCCATCTGCGGCCACTGGATGTGGGGCGGCGGCTGGCTCCAGAGCATGGGCTTCCATGACTTTGCAGGCTCCGCAGCGGTCCACAATGTGGGCGGCGTCATCGCCCTGCTGGGTGCCTGGATGCTGGGCCCCCGGATTGGCAAGTACGATAAGGAGGGCAAGCCCCACGCCATTCCCGGCCACAACCTGACCGCTGGTGCCCTGGGCGTGTTCATCCTGTGGTTCTGCTGGTTCGGCTTCAACGGCGGCTCCTCTCTGAGCCTGTCCACCGACGCCACCATGACCCTCACGGGCCTGGTTTGCTTCAACACCAACCTGGCAGCTGCGGTTGCCACCTGCGTTACCATGATCTTTACCTGGCTGCGCTACGGCAAGCCGGACGTGTCCATGACCCTCAACGGTTCTCTGGCAGGTCTGGTGGCCATTACTGCCGGCTGTGATACCGTCTCCCCCTTCGGTGCCTTCTTCATTGGCTTTGTGGCCGGCATCCTGGTGGTACTGAGCGTGGAGTTCTTTGATAAGATCGCCAAGGTGGATGACCCCGTAGGTGCTGTTTCCGTCCACTTTGCCAACGGCGTTTGGGGCACCATTGCCGTGGGCCTGTTCTCCACCGGTTCCAACACCGCCAACGCCGGCCTGTTCTACGGCGGCGGCCTTACCCAGCTGGGCACCCAGCTGCTGGGCCTGGTGACCGTGGACGCCTACGTGGTGGTGGTGATGTTCATCGTCTTCAAGATCATCGACAAGACCCTGGGCCTGCGTGTGCCGGCTGAGGTGGAGATCGACGGTCTGGACATCCACGAGCACGGTCTGGCTTCCGCTTATGCAGGCTTTGCCATCTCCGACGCCAACTCCGCTGCCATGGTGCCCAACGAGAACACGGACCTGGGCGAGGACGATGTCACCAAGGCCTCCGCAAAGCAGCTGGACGCTGCGGTGCCGGTGGTGCAGGAGCCTGTGATCCACGACGGCGTCTACGACACCGGAATGCACAAGGTGTCCATCATTGCCAAGCTCTCCAAGTTTGATCAGCTCAAGACCGCCCTCAACGATCTGGGCGTTACCGGTATGACCGTGACCCAGGTCATGGGCTGCGGCATCCAGAAGGGCACCCCGGAAAAGTACCGTGGCGTGCCGGTGGACAGCACCCTGCTGCCCAAGATCAAGGTGGAGGTCATCGTCTCTCGCATCAGCGTGGATTCGGTGATCCAGGCCGCCAAGAAGGCTCTGTATACCGGCCACATCGGCGACGGCAAGATCTTTGTGTACAACGTCACCCGTGTGGTGAAGATCCGCACCGGCGAAGAGGACTTTGCCGCTCTGCAGGACGTGGAGTGATCTTCAGTTTCGTTATCCCGTCTCTGGACGTGATAAAATATTCTTTAGCGTTGTTCTCCTTTTTCCTTTTTCCTTTTTTCGGGCCGTAACGGTTCCAAAAAACCACTCCGCTTCTGTGCACAAAGAGGCGGAGTGGTTTTCCTTTTTTCGTCTGTTCTATGAAAAAACCACGGCATTGGAAGTGTTGCACAATTTCTTAATCACTTTTTAGTTGACAATGCCGGAAACTTGTGCTACTTTATAGCCCGTATTTTGTGGGCGGCAGGCCTGTGGGAAAGTTTTTGAATGTTACAGGAGGGAGCTGAAATGAGGGAGTTCGTTCAGCATTACAAGGGGTCTGTGCAGGTCTCGCTGAAGGTACTGCTGCGGTGGACGCTGCTGGCGGTGTGCACCGGTGTGCCCTGCGGTGCCATTGGTGCAGCCTTCCACCTGGCGGTGGAGGCGGTCACGGAGTGGCGCACGGAACAGGCCTGGCTGCTGTGGCTGCTGCCTGTGGCAGGCCTGGCCATCACGGCCCTTTACAAGGGCACCGGCTGCACCGGCAAGGGCACCAACGATGTGCTCCAGGCGGTGCAGGACGGCAAGCCTGTGACCCTCTGGCTGGTGCCGGCCATCTTTTTTGGCACAGTGCTCACCCACCTGTGCGGCGGCTCTGCCGGCCGGGAGGGTGCCGCTCTGCAGATGGGGGGCAGCATTGGCTGGAACATTGGCAGACTGATGCATTTTAGTGACCACGACTGCCGCACCGCCACAGTGTGCGGCATGGCAGCGTTCTTTTCCGCCCTGTTCGGCACGCCGCTGACAGCCACCTTGTTTGCCATGATGGTGGTGGATGTGGGCCTGATGCTGACGGTGGCCTTTGTGCCCAGCTTTCTGGCGGCACTGATGGCCTACGGCATCTCCCTTTTGGCAGGCATCCCCCCTACCAGCTTTGTGATCCCGGAGGTGCCGGAGCTGGGGGCCCTCAGCACCCTGCGTGTGGCAGTGCTGGCCATGGCCTGTGCCGTGGTGGCGGTGCTCTTTTGCCAGCTGCTGCACCTGTTTGAGGAGGCGATGCCCCGGCTGCTGCCCAACCCCTGGGTACGGGCCTTTGTGGGAGGCTGCGGCGTGGTGGCACTGTCCTACCTGATGGGGGTGGGCCGCTACAACGGCGCAGGCATGGGGGTCGTTGCCGCCGCCGTCCAGCAGGGCCAGGCCCTGCCCTGGGATTTTGCCTGCAAGATAGTGCTTACCGCCCTGACCCTCAGCGTGGGCTTTAAGGGCGGCGAGGTGGTGCCCAGCTTTTTTGTGGGGGCTACCTTTGGCTGTGTGGCCGGTCCGCTGCTGGGGCTGCCGGCAGGCTTTGCCGCCGCTGTGGGCATGGTGTGCGTGTTCTGCGCCGCCACCAATACGCTGGTGCCCTCCATCCTGCTGGGCTTGGAGCTGTTTGGGGGCGCAGGGATGGAGCTGCTGGCCCTGGCCTGTGGGCTGAGCTATATGCTGTCGGGCTATCACAGCCTGTACCACAGCCAGACCTTCCGCACCAGCAAGCTGTTCTCGGAGTTTTTGCAGCCTACGTCCCGGCACTGAGGGGCAGTGGGGCCGGGGCATCTGACACTGGCAGAAATTTCACCACCGCTTCCCTTGATTTTTTTGGCAGGGCGTGCTACAATCAACGTAGTTTCATCCTGTGAAAAACGATGATGCGGACAAACCGAAGTCCCGCTCCCCCTGCCGCAGAGAGGGCTGCCCCGGCCACACCGGGTGCTGCAAGCAGCCTGCCAAGGGCCGGATTTCTACCACCGCAGAGTGCAGAGGCGAACCTCTGCCGGGTGCGCCCGTTACAGCACAGCGAGTGGCACGCCTTGGCGTGCAATTCGGGTGGAACCGTGGAACGATCTGGAATTTCAGACGCTTCATCCCGTAAAAGAGTGCGGGGTGGAGCGTCTTTTTGTTTTTTACCGATCGTTAAAAAGGAGAATGCATTATGAAGATCATCTATAAGGATGGCCATGTGGACGAGTGCCCCCAGGACCAGGAACTCCATGTGATCCGTCACACCGCCGCTCACATCATGGCCCAGGCCATCAAGCGGCTGTACCCCCAGGCAGATTTCGCCTTTGGTCCTGCCACCGAGAACGGCTTCTACTACGATGTGGACCTGGGAGACCAGAAGCTCAGCGATGAGGACCTGGCCAACATCGAAAAAGAGATGCGGAAGATCGTCAAGGAGAACCTGGCCATCAAGCCCTTCATCCTGCCCCGTGCCGAGGCCGTGAAGCTCATGGAGGACCGCCAGGAGCACTACAAGGTGGAGCACATGGCGGACCTGGCCGACGAGACCGAGTTCAGCTTCTTCCAGCAGGGCGAGTATGTGGATATGTGCATCGGACCTCACCTGACCTACACCAAGGCCCTGAAGGCCTTTAAGATCACCCAGCAGTCCGGTGCTTACTGGAAGAACGACAAGGAAAACAAGATGCTCACCCGGATCAACGGCGTGGCCTTCCGCAACCAGGAGGAGCTGGACGCCTGGGAGAAGGAGCAGCAGGAGGCCCGGGAGCGGGATCACCGCAAGATCGGCAAGGAGATGGGCCTGTTTATGACCGACGACCTGGTGGGCCGTGGCCTGCCCATGTTCCTGCCTGCCGGCTACACCGTCTGGCAGGAGCTGGAGAACTATATCAAGGCCAAGGAGCGTGCACGCGGCTACCTCCACGTTATGACTCCCTGCATCGGCACTGTGAACCTGTATAAGACCTCCGGTCACTGGGACCATTACCGGGAGAATATGTTCCCGGCCATGGAGATGGAGGGCGAGAGCTATGTGCTGCGCCCCATGAACTGCCCCCACCACATGATGATCTACGCAAATCGTCCCCATTCTTACCGTGACCTGCCCATGCGGATCGGCGAGATCGCCCACGACTTCCGCTATGAGTCCTCCGGCACCCTGAAGGGCATCGAGCGGGGCCGTCACTTCTGCCAGAACGACGCCCACCTGTTCTGCACCCCGGAGCAGATCAAGAGCGAAGTGGCTGACGTGTGCAACCTGATCTTTGAGGTGTACAAGGACTTCAACATCACCGATTACCGCTGTGTGCTGAGCCTCCGGGACCCTGCAGATAAAAAGAAGTACCACGACGACGACGCCATGTGGAACCATGCCGAGAGTGCCCTCCGTGAGGTGCTGACCGAGCTGGGCATCCACTTTACCGAGGAGATCGGCGAGGCTGCCTTCTACGGCCCCAAGCTGGACGTGAACGTGAAGCCTGCTGTGGGTGCTGAGTACACCCTGTCCACCTGCCAGTTGGACTTCTGCCTGCCGGCAAAGTTCCACCTGACCTATGTGGACAAGGACGGCTCTGAAAAGACCCCCGTGGTGCTGCACCGTGCTATTCTGGGCTCTCTGGACCGCTTTATGGCCTACATGATCGAGGAGACCAAGGGCAAGTTCCCCACCTGGCTGGCTCCCGTGCAGGTCAAGGTGCTGCCCGTGTCGGAAAAGACCCTGGACTACGCCCAGGATGTTACCGAGAAGCTGGTGGAGGCCGGTATCCGTGTGGCTCTGGACGACGACAACCAGAAGATCGGCTACAAGATCCGTGCTGCCCAGCAGGTGGACCGTGTGCCCTATATGCTGGTGCTGGGTGCCAAGGAGGCCGAGGCCGGCAACATCTCTGTCCGTGACCGCAAGGGCGAGACCACGACCATGGAGCTGGATGCCTTTATCGCTAAGGTGACCCAGGAGATCCGCAGCCGTGCTTACAACGTCTGAGCAGCGGCCCTGAACCACTGAATAAGAAAGCCCCCGTTTCCACTGGAAACGGGGGCTTTTTGCGGTCAAAAACAGGGGAGTTTTAGCGAGAAGCCTCAGCAGCGGCCTTCTTCACAGCCAGAGCCTTGGCAGGCTTCATCAGCAGCACGCAGACGCCGTTGAACACCAGAGAGCCCAGGATAAAGGTGGCAAAGAACAGGGGCAGGTTGGCGGCAAAGGTCTCAGCGTCGATGCAGGCCACCGTGAGGTAGGCAAAGCCCACGTTGTTCAGCACCTTGGGTGCATAGGGGTGCAGGATGATCAGCACAAACAGCACCACAGCCAGAGGCAGCAGGAAGCCGAAGAAGCTGCCCAGCACCGGGGTCAGGAAGGTGATGGCCAGCAGGGCCACCACCGTGAACACCAGGCCCACCAGGCCGCCCAGCTCCACAGAGAGGAACCGGTCCTTGATGTCCCCCTCCAGGGTGAACAGCATGATGTTGCTGAGGAAGATGAGCCAGCTGTACTCAAAGCCCACCACATGGAGCAGGGCGTTGACCACAAGGATCCAGGCCAGCAGCATCAGGCGGAAGTACAGCAGGAAACGCTTGGTAACGGCTTCGTTCATGATAGATACCTCTTTCTGTCAGGGATTGACAAGTAAAATTTTCCTTTATGGCGGAAATGGCAGAAAAAACCTGCACTCAATGGGCCCAGTATACCGAAAACGCCTCTAAAAAGCAATAGATTGACAAGATAAAGTTGCGTAATGTGCAAAAGGAAAGTTGTCAAAGCTGCTCCGGGGGCCTGCCCCCTTGCCCCGGGGGCGGTGCAGGAGTATAATGGAAGTATCAGTGGGCAGCCGCTGCGGCGGCACAAGGCCCCACAAGCAGGGAGGATGTTATTATGAATAAACCGGTATTGGTTGTGATGGCGGCAGGCATGGGCAGCCGTTACGGCGGTATGAAGCAGATCGACCCCGTGGGCCCCAACGGCCAGGTCATCGTGGATTATTCCCTTTACGATGCACGCCGGGCCGGCTTTGAGACGGTGATCTTTGTGATCAAGCACGAGATCGAGGATGCCTTCAAGGCCGCCATTGGGGACCGGGTGTCCAAGGCCATGGAGGTAAAGTACGCCTTCCAGCAGCTGGAGGAGCTGCCTGCCGGCTATCAGGTGCCGGAGGGCCGGGTAAAGCCCTGGGGCACCTGCCACGCTGTGCTGGCTGCCAAGGACCTCATTGACGGCCCCTTTGCGGTGATCAACGCCGACGACTACTACGGCCCGGAGGCCTTTCAAGTGATCTACGATTACCTGTCCACCCATCAGGACGGGGAGTTCTACGATTACTGCATGGTCAGCTATCTGCTGCGGAACACCGTGTCGGAAAACGGCAGTGTGGCCCGGGGCGTCTGCGTCACCGACCCCGACGGCACCCTGAACAGCGTTACCGAGCGCACCCGCATCGAGACCTATGAGCAGGGGGTGCACTTTACCGAGGACGGCGGCCAGACCTGGACCGACCTGCCCGGCGACACCCCTGTGAGCATGAACCTGTGGGGCTTTGGCCGCAGCTTCCTGGAGGAGGCCGAGAGCCGCTTTGCAAGCTGGCTGGACCAGAACCTGCCCCAGAACCCCCTGAAGTGCGAGTACTTCCTGCCCCTGGTGGTGACGGAGCTCATTGAGGAGCACAAGGCCAAGGTGCAGGTGCTCCGCAGCACCGATAAGTGGTATGGCGTTACCTACCGGGAAGATAAGCCCCTGGTGGTGGAGGCCATTGCCCAAAAGACCGCCCAGGGCCAGTACCCGGAGAACCTCTGGGCCTAAGATAAAAGGCAAAAAGCGCACCGTTCCAGCAGGAACGGTGCGCTTTTTTGCTCGATCTTACGTCTTACAGCTCAAATTGTTGGGGGGGGGGTAAAATGGACCGATTCATCCGAGAAGATCCAGATGGTCTCGTTGATATGGGTGCCGCTGTTGGAGTAGGGGGTGATCTTCAGCTGGAAGGGCAGGCCGTCGGCACGGGTGTAATCCACTGCCAGTGCCTGGCCGCAGAGGACCTTCTGGCGCAGCAGGTCGTAGTCCAGCACGGCACTAAAGGCCTCCCGGTCTGCCGGGACCACCATGTTCTCCCGGTAGGCGGTAACGGCCGCCCGGAAGGACCCACCGGAGACCTCCAAAAAGCTCTGGAAATATTCCGGCACGATAATGGGCCGCACGGCATCCTCTACCAGGTCCACCACATACACGCCCTTGTATTTGGGGGCCAGCACCTGTAAAAAGTGCTCGGCATCCCGTTTTTCCGTCAGGGTCCGCTCCAGCTTTTCGTTCAGGCTCTGGAGCTGGCGGCTGCGGCCGTTGCGGTTGTAGTAGGCGGCCTTGTCCTGCTGCATGGCCTTTTCCGCCTTGCTGACGGCCTGATCCAGCTTCCGCAGGTCGGTGGTGTTCTGGATGCCCACGGAGATCTCGTAGCCCTTTTCCCGTAAAAAGCTCCGCATCCGGTCCGAGGCGCTCCACACGTCGTAGGGGGGCAGGTCCGGGGTCAGCACCACGAACTCGTCACCGCCTACCCGGTACACCTGGCTGTTGGCAAAGAACTTCCGGGAAACGTTGGCAATGGTGCACAGCAGATTGTCGCCGCTGTGGTGGCCCAGGTGGTCGTTTACCTCGTGGAGGCCCACCACGTCGATGTAGGTGCACACCACGGCCTCGTGGTCCGAGCCTTGCAGCTTCTGCATGTCGGCCTCAAACTGACTGCGGTTGAGCAGGCCCGTAAGGGGGTCGTGGCTGTAGGAGAAATCCAGCTCCTCGCTGAGCTGGTCGGCCTGGGGGTCCTTTCGCATCCCTACCGTGGCCCAGGGGCTCTGGGCGCAGCAGCCCCGGCAGGGCAGCACTTCCAGGGTGATCCAGAAATAGCTCTGCCCCACCTGGCGGCGGAACCGGTAATACTCCGGCTGCTGGGTGTGGAACAGCAGGTCCCGTAAAGGCTCCAGGTCTGTCTGCTCCTGGAACAGCTCCACGTCATCGGGGTGCAGCAGCCCCTCGTCCACCAATCGGCCGCAGAAGGCGGTAAAATCCTCCTCCTGGGCAGGGTCGGGGTTTTGCAGGAGGTTGTCCCGTTTGATGATCTGATAGCTGCCGGTGTTCAGGTTCAGCAGCGAAAGCTCCAGCACATTGTCGGCGACGATCTGGTAAGCCTGCAGGGCTACAGCAGTCTTTTCCGGGTCCCGGCCTCCGGCCACAGCCCGGCGGTCCTGGCGCAGCAGGTCCCGGCGCATATCCCAGTAGCTGGCGTTGCTGGGCTGGGCCAGCAGCTCCTCGGCATTTTCCACCGGCATGGGTTTAAAGAAGTAATAACCCTGGTTGTACACACAGTCGGCGGCTTGCAGCATGGACACCTGCTCCGGGGTCTCCACCCCCTCGGCAATGATGGGCAGGTTCAGCCGGTGGGCCATGTTGATCACCGACTGGATGATCTGCACCCCTTTGCTGCGGTTCTGGGGGTTCATATCCAGCAGCTTCATGTCCAGCTTGATGGCATCAACATTGGTGTCCTTCAGCATATTCAGGGAGGAGTAGCCGCTGCCAAAGTCATCCATCATCACCGCAAAGCCCTTGCGGTGCAGGCCCTGGATGGCGGCCTCCACCACGGCAGTGTTTTCCGCCACCATGGTCTCGGTGATCTCGGCCACCAGCAGCTTGGGCACCAGCTGGTACTTTTCCACCAGGTCGGAAAAGATCTGGGGCACGTCCAGGGTTAGGATATCTGCCACCGAAACATTTACCGACACCGGCACCAGGTTGCTGCCGTTTTCCTGCCATTTGTGCAAGGTCTGGCACACGGCCTCCCAGATGTACTGGTCCAGCCGGGTCACCAGACCGGAGCTTTCCAGCAAAGGCATAAACTCCGCCGGGGACACGCAGCCCCGGGTGGGGTGGTTCCAGCGCACCAGGGCCTCCATGCCTACGATGGCCCGGGTCATGCTGTTGCATTTGGGCTGCAGAAAAAAGGTAAATTCCCGGCGGTCCAGGCCCTGCTCCAGCTCCTGCAGCAGCTGCTGAGCAGAAGGGGCTGCAGGAGCGGCGGCCTCCGGCTGGGCCGTGCCGGGATGGGGATTCATTTTGACGTCTTCAGACATAGTCACACCTCAAAGATCCGGCAAAAACTGCCTGTTTGGTACAAAACACACCAGGATGATCGTTTGTACACTAGTATATCACCAAATCTGCATTTTTGGAATAGTCTGGGGAGAGGTTTTAATTGGCAAAGTTTGGTCTGCTCACAAATAAGATCTGAAAAATGCCGGGCACCGCAGGACCGTATTTAAGGCCTTGCAATGCTCGGCAGGGCGGTTTAATCCCGGGGGTTTTCGTGGCCGGAACTGCGGCGTTCCAGCTTGGTCCGGAGAGCGTCCAGAGAGGTGCGCTTGATGCCGTGCTTCAGCTTGGGGTAGGCCCGCAGCATCCGGCGGGGGCCTACGATGCGAGGGGCCTTCAGGATCTGGGCACGCATCTCCTCAGACCGTGCCTGCAGCTCCTCTTGCAGCTGCTCCAAACGCAGCAGGGCGGTGGCCCGTTCCGAGGCTCCCTGGGCCGCCAGCTTGGCGGCGTTGGCAGCCTCCGAGGCATTGAGCCGGGCAGTGTCCGAGGCCTTCCGGGCAGCCTCCATGGCCTCGTCGGCCTTGGCCCGGATGGCGGCCATGGTCTCCCGGGCCGAGGGCCGGGAGCTGTTGTCCCGGGCCTCGGCGGCAGCCAGCTTCAGCTGGAGACGGCCCTCGTCCATCTTCTGGTCGGCGTTCATGGCGGTGGTGCCCAGCAGCTCGGTCATGGCGTCGCTGACGGCGTGGATACTGTCGGCCAGCTTTTCCATGGTGTCCAGGGTATCCGCCAGCTTGCTGGCAGAGATGGCAGTGGCCACCACGTCCACAGCGTACACGGCGTACAAAAAGCACATGAGGATCACCCCCACCAGGGGAGGGATCAGGGCGGCAAACCCGGCTACGATGGGGTGGACGATCCGCATGATCACCAGGGTGCCAACGCCCCACAGCAGGCAGAACTCCAGGCAGATGTAGCCCCCGATGTTAAAGGGCCGGTCACTGTAGTCCCACCACCGGGTGCGGTAGAGCTTGTACAGGGCCCAGCCCCCCACCAGCTCCAGGGCACTGGGCAGGATCACGCCCCCCAGGTACAGCAGCAGGGTGCGGTCCACAAAGGGGGTCAGGGTGTAAAGCACGATGATCATGCCAAAGCCATAGATGGGGCACACAGGGCCGTTGAGAAAGCCCCGGTTCACCAATTGCCCGGTGGTCACGGCGGCGTAGACTACCTCCAGGCACCAGCCCATGCAGGAATAGATCAAAAAGTAGCCCAGCGTCTGATACAGCGAAAAGCCGCAGACGGTGGTGTGGGTGAGAAACTCCACCAAAAAAGAACACCTCCAGTTCAGATCTGCCTGTTCACGATCTTGTATTCGTCCCCCGGCTCAAAAAAGGGGCAGGCAGCAGTGCTGTGGGACAGATACCGGGCCATCTCGTCCTCGTCCAGGGCGGCACCCTGGGCGCAGTAATAACTGCCGTATTCGTCCTGCAGATTGTTCAGGCACAGCGCACAGGCATCAGACATGGGCTTCGCCTTCCTGGGCAGCAGCCTGGGCAGCGGCAGCCTCCCGGGCCTGCCGCTTCAGTACCTTGGGGTCCACCCAGGTAACACTGTCGGCACCGGGCTTTTTCCGGGCAATGAGGGCCTTGATCTTGATGCCCATCTCGGTGAACATCCCCTCGTGCTCGGTGCGGATGTTCCACTCCGGCTCGTTCTCGTGGAGGTCGTAGGTGATCCACTCAATGTCGTAGCCGGAAGCCGGGAAGTACTCTACGCTGTCCCGGAACAGATCGTCGTCGTCGGTCTTGAAGTAGATCTCGCCCCCGTCCTTCAAAAACTCCCGGTAGGCGATGAGCTGCCGGGGATAGGTGAGGCGGTGCTTGTGGGAGGAATCGTTTTTGCTCCAGGGGTTGCAGAAGTTGATGTAGATGCGGCTCACCTCATCGGCAGGGGTAATGACCCCCTTGATGCGCTCGATGTCGGTGCTCATGATCTTTACGTTGTCGATGGGGCGGCCTGCGGCCTGGTAAGCGGCCTCGATCTTGCGCTTGGCCAGGATCAGCACCTTGTCGGTGATGTCGATGCCCAGGTAGTTGTTTTCCGGGTGGGCGCAGGCCAGCTGGGAGATAAAGCCGCCCTTGCCGCAGCCCAGCTCCAGCACAAAGGGCTGCTGGGGCCGGGCGTACTGGCCGTGCCACTTGCCGCCCCAGATCAGGGGCTCGTGGACGTGGAAATCGGCGGCCATCAGTTCGTCGTGGGCATAGGGTTTGAAACGCATTCTCATAGTTTGTTGTTCTCCTTGATGTTGTGGACCCTCTCAGCCTCGCATTCGCTCGGCAGCTCCCCCGAAAGGGGGAGCTTTTTGACCATAAGAGGGAAAGATATCCGATTTTGCAATAGAAGCTCCCCCCTCGGGGGAGCTGGCAAACCCGCAAGGGTTTGACTGAGAGGGTTATTTCTGCTCCCTCAAAAACGCCTCCACCTGTTCCGGGGCGGCGGTGCAGCTGCCCTGGCAGATGCCGGGCTTGCCGCCGCCCCGGCCCTGGAGGGCGGTGTTCAGGGCTTTGGTCAGGCTGCGGACATCGCCGCCGGCTTGGGCGATGCAGTAGCCGGTGCCCTTGTCCGTGGGGGTCAGGGCAGCGCACAGGCCTGTGGTGGCCTCTGCCAGCCGGGCCGCCAGCCGATGCAGGCCGTCGGGGTCCAGGCCTGGCACCGTAAAGATGGCGTCGGCCCCCGGCTGCACCCCCTGGGCCAGGGCGTCAAACAGCTGGCTGCACAGGCCAAAGTGCCGGAACTTCAGGGCAGTGTACTCCTCATAGACCCGGTGCACCGCCACGGCGGTCTGGTCGGCCTTGGCAGACAGCAGGGCACCGATCTCTGCCTGCCGGGCCCGCATGGCCTGGGCGGCCTCCAGGGCCCGGCTGCCGCACACGACGCTGAGCCGCACACCGCCCTTGTAGTTTTCGGCGGCCAGGATCTTTACCTGGCCCACCTGGCCGGTGGTCCGGGTGTGGGTGCCGCAGCAGGCGCAGACATCGGCCCCGGGGATGGTAACGATGCGGACCTGGCCCTCCAGCTCCTTTTTGCTGCGGTACACCAGGGCCGCCAGCTCCTGGGGGGTGGGGTAGCTCACCAGCACCGGAACATCCTGCCAGATGACCCGGTTGGCCTCCAGCTCTGCGGCCCGGAGCCCCTCCGGGGAGATGGGCACACTGGTGTCCATGCGGACCGCCTGGGCCCCGATGTGGAAGCCTACGTTCTCGGCCCCGAACATCCGGTGGAGGATGCCGGAAAGGATGTGCTCTCCGGTGTGCTGCTGCATCTTGTCAAACCGCCAGTCCCAGTCGATGGCTCCGGTTACCGGGGTGCCAGCCCCGGCGGTGTCCGGCAGGGCGGCTACCGTGTGCCAGATCACCCCCTGGGCCTCGTGGACGTCGGTGACCTGCAGCACTGTGCCCTCCGGCAGGGTCAGGGTGCCCCGGTCTCCGGGCTGGCCGCCGCCCTCCGGGTAGAACACGGTGCTGTCCAGGGCCACCCGGCCCCCTCCGGTCTTGGGGTCCGGCTGGACCGCCAGAATGACGCTTTCGCACTGGGTGCGGTAGGCGTCCTGCTCAAAATATTTTTCGGTGCGCTGCATGGCGCAAGTACCTCCTGTAAGTAGAACGATCCCAAATGCCCTCCGCTTGTGCGCTGGGCATATTCAGCGGAATTTGATTTTTATACTGGGGTCTGCTGCGGCCTGCGGGCCGCAGCAGACCCCTCTTCGCGGGTGGGGCCGGAGCCCTGACTACTGCCGCTGATGCAAAGCGGCAGGGCAGATGAGGGCGCAGGGAAGCAGCTGCCGTTCAAAAACAGCAAATCTTCCAGTCTACTCCCCAGTATACCACGTTTTTTGCCTGTGGAAAATAGGCTTGGGATATGTTATAGTAGGAATCAACAAGAATCTCCCGAAATGTTGAAAAGTGAGGATGGTACGATCATGAGAGAAAGTGGGATCCTGATGCCTGTTTCCAGCCTGCCGGGGCCTTATGGCATCGGCTGTTTTGGCAAAGAAGCCTTCAAATTCGTGGATTTTCTGGCGGAGGCCGGGCAAAAGATCTGGCAGCTGCTGCCCCTGAGCCCTACCGGCTACGGTGACAGCCCTTACCAGAGCTGCTCTGCCTTTGCCGGCAACCCCTATTTTATCGACCTGGAGGCCCTGGAAGCCGAGGGCCTGCTGACCGCCGCCCAGCTGAAGGCCCTGCCCTGGGGCAAGGCTCCCCTGGAGGTGGACTACGGCACCCTGTACACCAGCCGCTTCCAGGCTTTGCGGACGGCCTATGCCGCCTGGCTGGACCAGTGCAAGGGCCTTTACGGCTGTGCCTATTATTTCCCCGATGATTACTATGCCTTCACCCTGGCCAACGAGGCCTGGCTGGAGGATTACGCCCTGTACATGGCCCTTAAGACCGCCAACAAGATGAAGAACTGGGTGGAGTGGGACCGGCCCTATCGGCTCCGGGACCCCAAGGCCCTGGCGGATTTTGCCGCCGAAAACTGGCAGGAGATGGGCTTCTGGAAGTTTGTGCAGTACAAGTTCGGCACCCAGTGGCAGGCCGTCAAGCAGTACGCCAACCAAAAGGGGATCCAGATCCTGGGAGATATCCCCATTTACGTCTCGGCAGATTCTGTGGATGCCTGGGTAGGCGGCAAGCTGTTTGAGCTGGACGCCCAGGGCCGGTTTGCCCGGGTGGCCGGGTGCCCCCCGGATTATTTCTCCGCAGACGGCCAGCTGTGGGGCAACCCCCTGTATAACTGGGCTTACCATAAACAGACGGGATACGCCTGGTGGATCCAGCGGGTGCGCCACGCCCTGGGTATCTACGACCTGCTGCGGATCGACCACTTCCGGGGCTTTGACACCTACTGGGCCATCCCGGCCGGCAGTGCCACCGCCAAGACCGGCAAGTGGGAGAATGGCCCCGGCATGGACCTCTTTGAGGCCCTGGAGGCGGCCCTGGGCCAGCTGCCCATCATTGCCGAGGACCTGGGGGAGCTGTTCCCCAGTGTGCGGAAGCTGCTGGCTGACAGTACCTTCCCGGGCATGAAGGTGCTGCAATTCGCCTTCAGCGGTGGGGACAACGAGTACCTGCCCCACAACCATGTAAAGAACAGCGTGGTGTACCCCGGCACCCACGACAATACCACCCTGACGGACTGGTGGGACAAGGCCGCCACCGCCCAGGAAAAGGCCACTGCCGCCGCCTACCTGCACCTGACCGGGGCCGAGCCCACCGCCAAGGAGCTGGCAGCCGTTAAGACCGCCGACGCCCGGCTGGCTCTGCTGCGTGCAGCCCTGGGGTCTGTGGCCGACCGGGCCATCGTGCCCATGTACGATTGGCTGGGCCTGGGGGCCGAGGCCCATCTGAACACCCCCGGCAAATTGGGGGGCAACTGGGCCTGGCGTGCTGCTGCCGGATTTGAGACCAAAGCCCTGGCCAAGACCATTGCCCAGGAGTGCAGTGTGTATTGCCGCGTGTAAATCCCGACAGAAGATCGTTGGTTCTTTAGCAATTTGACGAAAATGCAAAAAATCCCATAAAAATTTGTGCGTATTGCTGGCAAAGAAAACTTTGGAATGGTATAATAAGAGAAAATTTCCGGAACCGACCGGAAAGGCCGGAAGGCGGAGCTGTGGGGCATGAACACAGCCTGCCAGTGACGCACGATGATGGGGATTAAATGATGGACAGAGAATGGACCGAGCAGGACCTGCGGGGCTTTGTGCAGACGGCAAAGGCAGTGTTTGAGGACGTGAGCCTTACGGAGGCACAGCCGGAGCCCGGCTGGCAGGAGAGTGGCCTGCAGGTGGATTACCAGCTGCGGAACGGCCGGGTGGATTGCGTGCTGCATCGCATCCTGGAGGCCGACGGCAAGCGGTGGAAGATGGAGATGACGGCACCCCTGGCAGGCAATGTTCTGCCGGAGGAGCGCATGACCCCCCGGGAGCGTGAGCTGTGCCGGGACGATATGAGCCACGACTTTTTGACCGGGGTGTACAGCCGCCAGTACCTGGAGCAGGCTTTCAGTGCCAAGCTGGAGCAGTGGGGTGCCCAGGGCCGCAAGGCCGCTGTGGCCCTGGTGGCTCTGGACAAGGGCCCTCAGCTCTGCGATACTTACGGCCAGCCGGTGATGGACCAGCTCCATTGCTTTGTGGGCAACCAGTGGAAAAAGCACTACGACACCCCTCTGCACCAGGTGGTGTGCCGCCTGACCGGCAGCATCTTTGCGGTGGGCTGCGTGGACAAAACCGGCCCGGAGCTGGCTGCCGAGATGCAGGCCCTCTATGAAAAGATGCCCCGGGAGTGCATTACCTCTGTGGGCATGATGCGCCGGGTACCCATTACCATGAGCGGTGCTGTGGCCGGTCTGGAGGAAGTGGACACCAAAAACTGGGCCGCTCTGTACCAGCTGTGCGACGCCCGGCTGCGGCAGATGCAGGCCGCCGGCGGTGACGGCATCCTGCAGCAGTGACCCGGACCTGAATTTGTATAAAAGCCCCCTTTTGGCACACACTAGGTGCAAAAGGGGGCTTTTTTGTATGGAAAACCAGAACAACGATAACCTGAACCTGCTGGAGGCGGTGGTGCAGAACACCGAGATGGGCAAAAACACCCTGGAGCAGCTGGTGCCCATGGCGGCAGACCCACTGTTCCGGGCAGAGCTGCTGCGGCAGCGCAACCAGTATCAGCAGCTGAACCAGGAGGCCCACACCGCCATAGCCGCCTGCGGCGGCACCGCCCAGGGCCAGAGCACCATGGCAAAGCTCAACACCAAAATGAGCATCGGCCTCAAGACCCTGACCGATAAGTCCAGCCGGAACCTGGCAGAGATGCTGACCCAGGGCAGCGGCATGGGGGTGGTGGACTGCGTAAAGGCCCAGAAGGACTACCCCAACGCCGCCCCCGGCACCAAACGCCTGGCCCAGCGGCTGATGGAATTTGAGGAGGATAACCGGGTAAAGCTGGAGCGGTTTTTGTAAAGCCTGCTCCATCCCATAAAAAATGCCGGGCAGCCTGCAGGCTGCCCGGCATCGTGTTTTTAAGGGAGAGGGCCTCGCCCTCTCAGCCTCGCTTTGCTCGGCAGCTCTCCCAAAGGGAGAGCCTTGAGGGAGGAGCTTTTGTTTTTTACAGCTTTTCCACCATGGCGGCTACGATCTTGGTGGCGGTGGCTACATACTCCCCAATGGAGAACTTTTTTACCACCAGCACCTCATGGCCGTCCTCGTCGGCGTTGTCGCTCATGGCCCGGAGGATCACGCAGGGTACCCCGTTCTTGGCGGCGATCTGGCTGACGGCAGCACCCTCCATCTCCACGCAGTCCGGGTCACACTTGGCCTGGATGGCGGCCTTGGTTTCGCTGTCGCCCACAAACAGGTCTCCGGTGGCGATCTTGCCCACCAGGGCCTTTACCCCGGCCTCAGCACAGGCGGCCTGGGCGGCAGCGATGAGCTCCGGGTCTCCGGTGTACTCCTTCAGGAAGGGAGGGTTCTGGCAGATCATATCCAGCTGGGCGTCGTGGTACAGCACCGTCTGGCCGATGACCACATCCCCGATGCCGATCTTGCTGGTCATGTTGCCGGCAATGCCGGAGAAGATGATCTTCTCGGCCCCAAACTTGGTGATGAGCACCTGGGTGGTGGCAGCGGCGTTGGCCTTGCCCATCCCGGCGCAGCACACCACCACCTGCTTGCCAGCCAGGGTGCCCTTGTGGTAGTCTACGCCGCCGTAGGGCTCCACCGTAACATTTTCCAGCTTGGCACACAGCTGGTCTACTTCATCGGGCATGGCGCCCATAATACCAAAGATCATGGTGAACTCCTTTTTGTAGTGGAATTGCTTTTTTATAGCGGCCTCGCCCTCTCAGCCTCGCTCTGCTCGGCAGCTCTCCCAAGGGGAGAGCCTTATTGCTGCCAACCGGGAGAGCCATAAAAGCTCCCCCCTCGGGGGAGCTGGCAAAACCGTCAGGTTTTGACTGAGAGGGTTGCTCCTTAAACGTTGAACAAAAACTCGATGACGTCGCCGTCGTGGACCACATACTCCTTGCCCTCGGTGCGCTGGAGGCCCTTGGCCTTTACGGCAGCGTAGTCGAAGTTGTTGGCCTCCAGGTCCTGGTAGCCGATGACGCTGGCACGGATAAAGCCCCGCTCAAAATCGCTGTGGATCTTGCCGGCAGCCTGGGGGGCCTTGGTGCCCTTGCGGATGGTCCAGGCACGGCACTCCTTTTTGCCGTCGGTGAGGAAGGAGATGAGCCCCAGCAGGTCGTAGCTGGCGGTGATCAGGTTGTCCAGGCCGCTGGCCTCGATGCCCATCTCTGCCAGGAAGGCCTTCTTTTCCTCCGGGGAGTAATCAGCAATGTCTTCCTCGGTCTTGGCGCAGATGGGGATATACCGGGCGTTCTCCTCCTGGGCACGGGCAGCCACCAGAGGCACATACTTGTTATTCTCGATGCCCTCCATCAGGTCGTCCTCGCCTACGTTGCAGGCGTACAGCACCGGCTTCAGGCTCAGCAGGCCCATCTCGTGGAGCACATTCTGCTGGTCGGCGTCGGCCTCGTCAAAGGCAAAGCTCCGGGCAGGCTTGCCGGTGCTCAGGTGGTCTGCCAGCTGCTGCAGCCAGGCAGCCTCGGCGGCGGCACCCTTGTTGTTGCCGCTCTTGGCAGCCTTGGCCATGCGGCCTGCACGGTTCTGCACCACTTCCAGGTCCGAAAGGATCAGCTCGTAGTCGATGGCGTCAATGTCGGCAATGGGGTCCACGGCCTCGGCCTTGGTCACATCCTCCACCACATGGATGATGTTGTCGTCGTCAAAGCACCGCACCACATGGACGATGGCGTCGCACTCCCGGATGTGGCCCAGGAACTTGTTGCCCAGGCCTGCGCCCTGGCTGGCACCCTTTACCAGACCGGCAATGTCCACGAACTCCACAATGGCAGGGGTCTTTTTGTTGGTCTGCCAGATCTCTGCCAGCTTGTCCAGCCGCTTGTCCGGCACCGCCACGATGCCGGAGTTGGGCTCGATGGTGCAGAAGGGGTAGTTGGCGGCTTCGGCATTCTTGGTGGAGGTGATGGCGTTGAACAGAGTGGACTTGCCCACGTTGGGCAGGCCGACGATACCTAATTTCATATAAAGTACGCTCCTTACACGTTTTTTGGCATAACAATACATCTATCATTATACGCAAAGCACCGGGGGAGCGCAAGCGTTTTGGCAAGATTGGCCCATAAAGGCCGCCGGGCCGGCCCCCGGACCCAAAAAACATACAAAACCTTCTTTATTTTGTCATAACTGTCCCGTATAATAAGAGATGGAATACCTTGCACACTGGCCCGGGAGGGCATGAAGATAACTAGGGGAGGAAACCTTTTATGGCAAACGAGAAGATCCTTGTGGTAGATGACGACTCCAACATCTGCGAGCTGCTGCGGCTGTATCTGACCAAGGAGGGCTACCAGGTCACCACCGCCAACGACGGCGAGGAGGGCCTGGAAAAGTTCGGCCAGGTAAAGCCCGATATGGTGCTGCTGGACGTGATGATGCCCCGGATGGACGGCCTGGAAGTGTGCCGCCGCATCCGCAAGCTGGGCAACACCCCGGTGATGATGCTGACCGCCAAGGGCGAGACCTTTGACAAGGTGCTGGGCCTGGAACTGGGGGCCGACGACTACATGGTCAAGCCCTTTGATGCCAAAGAGGTGGTGGCCCGCATCAAGGCGGTGCTGCGCCGCTGCCAGACGACTACCACCGCTGCCGAGAGCACCGAGGGGGTCATTGAGTTCGACAACCTGCGGCTGGACATGAACAGCTACGAGCTGCGGGTAAAGGGCAAGGTGGTGGAGGCTCCCCCCAAGGAGCTGGAGCTGCTGAACTGCCTGGCCTCCCACCCCAACCGGGTGTACACCCGGGACCAGCTGCTGGACGAGGTGTGGGGCTTTGAGTATTACGGCGACAGCCGTACCATCGACGTCCACGTCAAGCGTCTGCGTGAAAAGCTGGCCGGGGCCTCCGATAAGTGGGAGCTCAAGACCGTCTGGGGCGTGGGCTATAAGTTTGAGGTGCGTTCCTGATGCGAAAAAGTATTTCGGTAGCCTTTTTCTCCCTGGTGTCCACCCTGATGGTGCTGGGCATCGTGCTGATGGGCTGCTCGGAGTGGGTGCTGTTCCGCAATTACTTTGCCCGGGACCGGTACGAGACCCTGGACCAGGTGGTGGACGTGACCCGTCGGGCCGCCCAGTATCTGGTGCAGAAGTCTGCCCTGCCGGAGGGGGAGGAGCTGGACGCACTGAGCACCAAACTGGAGATCATCGGGGAGAGTGCCGAGGCCTATCTGTTCTTTACCGACAGCCAGGGCAATGTGCTGATCGCCTCTAACCCGGAAAAGCTGGGGGCGGCGGCCCTTTCGGCAGCCACCCTGGGCCGGGTGGACCAGGCCGGGCCGGACTACTACCATGTGTTCGGCACCCTGGGGGGCTTTTTGACCGAAAAAAGCTATGTGACCGCCAGCGAGATGCACAACGAGGTCGGCCAGCCCAGCGGCTATTTGTTCCTGTGCTCCTCCGGAGAGCAGCTGGTGGACTTCAAGCAGCAGTTCTGGTCCAACTTTCTGCTGTCGGCCTGCGTGATGCTGCTGTGTGCCAGCGTACTGACCAGGCTGCTGATGCGGAAGCTCACCGACCCCCTGCAAAAGGTCACCGATGCCGCCCAGCGGTTTGGCGGCGGCGACCTGTCTGTCCGGGTGGAAGGCGTGGAGGGCGAAGGCGAAGTGGCAGACCTGGCCCGGACCTTCAACCGCATGGCAGAGAACATCCAGACCAACGATAACTCCCGGGGCCAGTTCATGGGCAACATCGCCCACGAGCTGCGGACCCCCATGACCACCATCAAGGGCTTTGTGGACGGCATCCTGGACGGCACCATTCCGCCGGAATTGCAGAACCACTACCTGCAGCTGGTGAGCCAGGAGACCGGCCGCCTGGCCCGGCTGATCCAGAATATGCTGGACCTGTCCAAGCTGGAAAGCGGCGAATACCAGATGAACGCCCGGATGTTCAACATCTGGGAGACCATCACCGGGGTGGCCCTGGCGGCAGAGCAGCGCATCAACGACGGCATGATCGAGATCGAGGGCCTTACCATGGACGAAAAGGTCCTGGTGTATGCAGACCCGGACCTGATCCACCAGGTGGTGTACAATCTGCTGGACAATGCCATCAAGTTTACCCCGGCCGGGGGCGTCATCCGGTTCCGGGTGGAAAAGCTGGGCCCCGAGGCGGAGATCTCTATCTGGAACTCCGGCCAGGGCATCAGCCCCGAGGCTTTGCCCTATGTGTTCCAGCGGTTCTACAAAGAGGACCCCTCTCGGGGCCTCCATGCCCGGGGTGCCGGCCTGGGGCTGAACATCTGCCAGGTACTGGTGAACCTGTCCGGGGGTCAGATCCGGGTGGAGAGCCAGGAAGGGGAGTGGTGCCGGTTCGTGTTCACCCTGCCGGTGCAGTCCCCGGACAGCGGCAGCATGAAGCGTCTGCCCGACGAGGCCGGGGGAGCCCCTGCAGTGGAGGACCCTGCCAGTATGCGGCCTGTGGAATGATCCCAAAGCCAGACTGCCCGGAGCCGGGCGGCCTGGCTTTTTGTGGTTTGCCCCTGGGGGCTGGCCAAAGATTTACGTCTTTTCCGTGAAAAAGAGGCCGCCGGGTTTGATTTTTATCCCGTTTTCATGTAAACTAAAGGGTAACCATGCCCCAGTGTTTTGGACCCCACCCTGATAGGGAATGGACGGTCCAACGGGGATGGAATACTTTAAATATAACGGAGCGTAACGATATACTATGGCAATTGTAAGTCCTTCGATCCTTTCCGCTGATTTTGGCAAGCTGGCAGCAGACTGCCGCATGGTGCTGGATGCCGGGGCCCAGATGCTGCACTACGACGTGATGGACGGCCACTTTGTGCCCAACATCAGCTTTGGCGTGCCGGTGCTGAAAAGCCTCCACAAAAACCTGCCGGGGGCCTTTTACGACGTGCATCTGATGATCAGCCACCCTCTGCAGTACGCCGAGGCCTTTGTGGGGGCCGGGGCCACCCTGTACAACTTCCACCTGGAGTGTGAGGACGATATCCAGGCTACCCTGGACGCCGTGAAGGCCCTGGGCTGCAAGGTGGGCCTGACCATCAAGCCCGGCACCCCGGCCCAGGCCCTGGAGCCCTACCTGGACCAGCTGGACCTAGTGCTGGTGATGAGCGTGGAGCCGGGCTTTGGGGGCCAGAAGTTCATGCCCTCGGCCCTGGACAAGCTGCGCTGGCTGAAGGAACAGCGGGAGGCCCGGGGCCTGCACTACCTGCTGGAGGTGGACGGCGGTGTAGACGACACCACCGCCCCCCTGTGCGTGGAGGCCGGTGCCGATGTGCTGGTGGCCGGCAGTGCCGTATTCGGCAAGGCAGACCCGGCCCAGGCTGTGCGTGCCCTGGCAGACCTTTGAGAGGAAATGGCCTATGGATGAAGCATTGATCCGGGAGCAGGAACAGCAGCTGCTGAAAACCGGGAAATATTACCGACACATCTGCTGGATGGTGATCCCCCTGCTGTGCATGGCCTGCTTTTTGTACGGCCCCCGGCCGTTGCTGCTGTGCTGCATCGCCGTGCTCACCGGCAACCTCTGCGACCGTCTGGTGGCCCTGCTGCGCCACCGGGTGTACCAGAACCGGGACCTTTCCAACGAGAGCTTTGCCCTGGTCATCGCCCTGCTGATGCCGGCCACCGTGGACATCTATGTGCTGGTGGTGGCAGTGCTGGCCGGGGTGCTCCTCGGCAAGGAAGTCTTTGGAGGCTACGGCAGCTACCCCTTTAACCCGGCTGCCGTGGGCTACGCTGTGGCGGCAGTGTCCTGGCCGGAACAGGTGTGCCGCTACCCCCAGCCCTACACGGCCCTGCCCCTGTGGGATGCCTCCGGGGTGCCGGTGTCCAGCGTCATCGAGGACACCCTCCGCAGCGGCGGTATGCTGAACTACAACCCCATTGCCCTGGGCCTGGGCGAGTACGCCGCCCCCATGGGCACCGGTGCCGCCATCGTGATCCTGGCCTGCGGACTGTTCCTGTGGACCCAGAAGGACGCCCACATGGCAGCCTCCCTGAGCTTTTTGGCCACCTGCGCCCTGGTGGCCTTTATCTTCCCCCGGCAGGCCGGCCTGGCAGACAGTGCTGTGCTGGCCAACGCCCTGCCCCGTCTGCGGTGCATGGAGGACGAGCTGCTCAGCGGTGCCATGCTGTACAGTGCCGTGTTTTTGCTGAATGAACCCTACACCTGCGCCCACCACCGGGTGGGCCGGGTGCTGTACGGTGTGCTGGTGGGCCTGGTGAGCATGGGCTTCCGGTACTACGGCGTCTACGAGACCGGCGTGTGCTTTGCCCTGCTGGCTGTCAACAGCGTCTCGGCCCTTATCGACCGCACCGAGCTGCGGCTGTACCGCCTGATGCAGCACCAGCCTGAAGGGAACACCGGGAAGGAGGCAGCGGAATGAAACGTGCAACAGCTGAATTGATCCTGAAAAACCCTGAAAAGTTTGCCCACCACGACCGGGTGTTCCTGAATAACCCGGTGGTGATGCAGGGCATGGGCCTGGCCCCCCTGGTGGTGCTGGCCACCAGCGGCCAGAACGCTGTGATGCTGGCCGCCGCCGTGGCCTTGCTGCTGGTGCCCTCCCGGGTGCTGGCCTGCCTGCTGAGCCGGGCTGTCCCCCTGGTCCATGAGGACCCGGACCCTGCGGAGCTGCAGGAAAAGCTGCTGCCCCGGGCCCTGGTGTACAGCCTCAGTGCCGCTGTGGTGTATCTGGCGGCCTACCCCATCCTGAACGCTGTGTTCGGCACCGGTCTGCTGACCCTGGGGGTCTACCTGCCCCTGCTGGTGGTGGAGCCCCTGCTGACCTACCGCTTTGGCCGGGTGCAGGAAACGGTGCACAAGGCCGTTTCCAAGGGCCTGCGGATCACCGTAGGCTACGCCCTGCTGCTGGTGCTGCTGGGCTGTGTACGGGAGTGGCTGGGCCTGGGCACCGTGTTCGGCAGCCCTGTGAGCCGTGCGGTGCTGCCCATGGCAGGGATGCCTGCCGGGGGCTTTATCGTGCTGGGGGTGCTGTGCGCCGTGTGGCGTGCCCTGGCCTCTAAGCGGAAAGAATATCTGGTGAAGGAGGCACGGACCCTTGTGGACGTGCACGCCCAGAAAGAAGCGGAGGGCGAAGAATGAACGAGGTCGTGTCTGTTTCGGTGACGTTCTTCGGCTATGCCATCCTGGCAATCTTTGCCCAGAACGCCATCTTTACCCGTGCCCTGGGCGTGTCCCGGCTGGTGAACCTGGTACGGGATGACCGCACCAGCAACCTGCTGTTCGGCCTGCAGCTGTGCATCACCCAGGTGCTGGTGGCCCCCTTGGCCTGGTACACCGGCAGCTGGCTGCTGCCCCTGGACAACCGTGCCCAGCTGCGGCCCTTAGTGTTCGTGCTGACCCTGGCGGTGGTGTGTGTGGCAGAGCAGCTGGTGCTCACCGCCTGCAAGAGCCACCCGGTGGCAGCCACCCTCCGGCGCATCGTGCCCCTGGCAGCCTTCAACAGCTGCGTGCTGGGCACCGTGCTGGTGGAGCGCACCCAGAGCTTTACCCTGAGCCAGAGCCTGGGCTTTGGCCTGGGCAGCGGCCTAGGCTATCTGCTGGCGGTGCTGCTGGTGGCCGAGGCTGGCAACCGGCTCCGCAGCAAGGCCATCCCCTCCGCATTCCGGGGCCTGCCCATCACGCTGGTGTACATCGGTGTGCTGGCATTGGCCATCTATGGTTTTACCGGCCATTCGGTGATCCTGTAAGGGAGGTCAGACAAAATGGCAAAGTATAAACGTCGGCCAAAGGTCAAGCGGTACCGCCGCAGCTTTTACAGTCGGCAGGACCGGATCAAACGGGCCCTGAGCATCCTGGTGCTGGTGGCAGTGGTGCTGGCAGCAGCCTGGTTTGCGGCCCCCCATGTGCTGGACTGGGCCACCCATACCTGGTACACCGTGGTAAAGGACCGGGACCTGGAGGCGGAAAGTGCCTCCCGGCAGGCTGCTTCTGCCGCCGCCGCTGCCTCTGAGGCTGCCTCGGAGTCCCAGCCGGAGCCCCAGGAGCCGGAGACCCCGGCCCTGGACGGCAAGGCCATCAACGGCGGCAGCTGGGCTCAGGTGGAGGTCTCTGCCCTGCAGAATGAGGCCGCCATCCGGGCCGCCGCCCAGCAGCTGAAGGCTGCCGGGGCCCAGTACGGCCTGGTGACCCTCAAGACCACCGACGGCACCCTGTACTACGCCTCCCAGGTGGCAGCTGCTGCCGGAGGCATCACCGACGCCCCGGTGGACCCGGCGGCCATTGCCTCTATCTTCCGGCAGGAGGGCATCATCCCGGTGGCCCAGCTGGCTGCCTTCAAGGACCCGGTGTCTCCCCGTGCCGACCGCTCCATGGCGATCCACTACCAGGGCACCAAGCTGTGGCTGGACGCTGTGGAAAACGGCAACCCCTGGCTGAACCCCTACTCCGCCGCTGCGGTGAACTATATGGGGGACCTGGTGGAGGAGCTGCAGGGCCTGGGCTTTGAACAGGTGGTGCTGACCAATGTGCAGTTCCCCCGGTTCAGCAGCAAGCAGGATTACGGGGAGACCGACGGCGTATCCCGCTCCGACCAGCTGAAGGCGGATATCCGGGCCCTGGAGACCCGGTTTGCAGGCCAGGTGACCTTGTGGTTCAGCTATACTCTGGACCAGTGCGGCACCAACAGCGTAGCCCTGGATGTGCCTGCAGAGACCCTGGGCATGGAGAACCTGCTGGTGACCACCGACAGTGCCCTGACCGCCGACCGCCGGGCGGCCCTGGAAGAAGCTGCCGCAGCGGCAGGGGTGGCCCACCTGGTGGTCCACAGTGCCGACAGCTTCCAGTAACAGCTGCCCTGCCTTTGTTTTGGGAAAGTGAGGAACCTTTTATGAACTCGACCACCTGCTTTGCACCGGCCCGTATCCTTTTGCCTTCGGAACAGGTCCCGCTGGAACAGTGGGCCTGCATTGCCTGTGACCAGTTTACCAGCGACCGGGACTACTGGCGCAAGGCCCGGCAGGCCGCTGCCAACAGCCCCAGCACCCTGAACCTGATCCTGCCGGAGGTATATCTGGAGGACGGAGACGCCGACCAGCGGGTGGAAGCCATCCACGCTGCCATGGAGGAGTATGCCAAAACGGTGCTGACCCGGGCAGTGGAAGGCTTTGTGTATGTAGAGCGCACGGAGCAGAGCGGCCGGGTCCGCCAGGGCCTGGTGGGCCGGGTGGATCTGGAGGCCTACAGCTACCATCGGGGGGAGCGGTGCGCCGTGCGCCCCAGTGAGAGCACGGTGGAAAGCCGCATTCCGCCCCGGATGAAGGTGCGGACCGGGGCTGCGCTGGAGACCCCCCATATCATGATGCTGGCAGATGACCCGGGCTGCACCCTGGTGGAGCCCATTGCCGCCCAAAAGGACAAGCTGCGGCAGGTCTATGAGGGCCAGCTGATGCTGGGGGGCGGCCATGTGGCTGGCTGGGCTGTAGAGGACCCGGCCCTCATTGCACAGATCGAAGCCGCCATCCAGGCCCTGGGCAGCCAGGAGGCCTTTGACCAGAAATACCCCGATGCCCCTCGCCGGGACCCCCTGACCCTGGCAGTGGGAGACGGCAACCACTCCCTGGCCACCGCCAAGGCCTGCTGGGAGGAGCTGAAAAAGACCCTGACCCCGGAGCAGGCCGCCAACCACCCGGCCCGGTGGTGCCTGGCAGAGGTGTGCAACGTCCACTCCCCGGCCATTGAGATCCAGCCCATCCACCGGGTGCTGTTCAACGTGGACTGCGCTGCGGTGCTGCTGGCCCTCATCACCTGGAGCGATGCCAACATGGCTGGCTGCTGCTTTGGGGGCCACAAGCAGCAGCCCTTTACCCTGGCAGGCCCCCACATGGCCAACGTGCTGAGCTTTGAGGAGCCTACGGCCCCCCTTACGGTAGGCACCATTGACGAATTTATTGAATACTACCTGGAACGCCACCCGGAGGCCCGGGTGGATTATGTGCACGATGAACCGGCAGTGCAGGCCCTGTGCAAGCAGGGGGCAGTGGGATTTTTGATGCCTCCCTTTGCCAAGAGCGACCTGTTCAAGGGCGTGGTCCTGGGGGGCGTGCTGCCCCGTAAGACCTTCAGCATGGGCCATGCCGAGGAAAAACGATATTATATCGAGTGCCGTAAGATCGTAGAATAATAGGAGAACCATGAATTTTAAAGAACTGAATCTGTCCGCCCCCCTTCTGCGTGCTGTGCAGGAGGCAGGCTACGAGACCCCGTCGCCCATCCAGGCGGCGGCGATCCCGCCGGTGCTGTCCGGCCGGGACCTGATGGGCTGCGCCCAGACCGGTACCGGCAAGACGGCAGCCTTTGCCTTGCCCATGCTGGACCGGCTCACCGCCCAGGCACCCCGGCGCAAGGGGGCCGTCCGGGCGTTGATCCTGACCCCCACCCGGGAGCTTGCTTTGCAGATCGGCGAGAGCTTTGAGGCCTACGGCAAGTACCTGGCCCTTCGCAGCACCGTGATCTTTGGCGGCGTGGGCCAGGCCCCTCAGGTGGAGGCCCTGAAGCAGGGGGTGGATATCCTGGTGGCCTGCCCGGGCCGTCTCAACGACCTGATCGGCCAGGGCTTTGTGGACCTGTCGGCCCTGGAGATCTTTGTGCTGGACGAGGCAGACCGGATGCTGGACATGGGCTTTGTCCATGACGTGAAAAAGGTCATTGCCAAGCTGCCTGCCCAGCGTCAGAACCTGATGTTCAGTGCCACCATGCCCAAGGAGATCGAGCAGCTGGCAGCCGGCATCCTTCACGACCCGGCTTTTGTCAAGGTGGACCCGGTGTCCAGCACCGTGGACCGCATCCAGCAGAGCCTGTATTTTGTGGAAAAGGGCAACAAAAAGTTCTTGCTGCCCTGGCTCATCCAGAATCTGCAGCCCCCGGTGGCCAACGCTCTGGTGTTTAGCCGCACCAAGCACGGTGCCGATAAGGTCGCCAAGGACCTGACAAAGCAAGGCATCCCGGCTGCCGCCATCCACGGCAACAAGAGCCAGACCGCCCGGGTCACGGCCCTGGAGGACTTCAAGGCCGGTAAGACCAAGGTGCTGGTGGCCACCGATATCGCCGCCCGGGGCATCGACATCAGCGAGCTGTCCCATGTGTTCAACTACGACCTGCCGGAGGTGCCGGAGACCTATGTGCACCGCATCGGCCGCACCGCCCGTGCCGGAGCCGACGGCACTGCCGTCAGCTTCTGCGCCCCGGAGGAGCAGGAGTACCTGGCCGGCATCGAAAAGCTGAACCGCCGCAAGATCCCGGTGGTGTCCGGCCACCCCTGGGACGGGGTGCCTGCCCCGGTGCGCCCGGAGCCCCCGGTCCGGGGCAAAAAGCCCAAGGAGACCCCTGCCCAGGCCGGGGCCCAGCCGACACCCTCGGCTGCCCCTGCAAAGCCTGCTAAAAAGGCTGCCCCTGCCCCCAAACCGGCAGAAAAGCAGCCTGTAAAAAACCGAAAAGAGGAACCGTCTATGGAAGACAATAACCCTAAGCGTGGTTCCGGCGGCCGTGGCAATGACCGCCGCTCCAACCCCAACGGCAGCCGCCCTCGCCGGGAGCAGAACGCTCCGGCCCGGGGCAGCAATGCCCAGCCCAAGTTTGACCCCCACTTTGTCAGTGCCCCGGAGGCTACTCCTCTGCGGAGTGCCAAAAAGGCCCCGGCCGCTCCGGCAGCCCCGGTGATCAAAAGTGCAGCCCAGCCTGCCCAGAACCCCTCGGCAGGCCGCAGCAGCCGCAATGACCGGGGCAGCCGCAATGAGCGGAATGACCGGAATGACCGCAGCCGCAATGCCGGGGCAGGCTCCAATCCCTCTGGCCGGAACAGCCGGGGGGAGGCCAGCCGCACCGAAAGCAGCCGCAGCAACGCCCCCCGTACCCCCAGCAATGCGCCCCGGGCTCCCCGGGCCGACAGCAGCCGCCGGGGCCGTTCTTCTGCCGTAAAGGACGAGGACCCGGGGCTGGTGCTCATCAGCCGCCGTCCCCCCCAGCAGAAGTTTACCAGCTTTGAGGAGTATATGGACGCCCACGGCGGTGCCACCGCTCCCATCGAGGACCGCAGCGACAAAGTATGAGCCAGAAACAAACTGCCCCTTGGCGGTGCCCCCTGTGTGGGGAACCCCTTACCGGGGCGCAGACCTTAAAGTGCCCCCGGGGCCACAGCTTTGACCGGGCCAAGGAGGGCTATTGGCACCTTTTGCCGGTGCAGAGTATGCGGACCAAGGCCCCCGGTGACAGCAAAGAGATGGTGGCGGCTCGCCGGGCCTTTTTGAACGCCGGGTATTACGGCATCTTTGGCCAGGCCCTGGGGCAGCTGTGCCTGGAATACGGCCAGCCTGCCGCCCCGGAGGCAGCCCTGCATCTGCTGGATGCAGGCTGCGGCGAGGGCTGGTACGACCGCTGTATCGCCCAGCAGTTTGCCGCCGCCGGGCGGCCTTTGGAGCTGGCAGGCTTTGACATTGCCAAGCCTGCGGTGCGGCTGGCGGCCAAGGCTCTGCCACAGGCAGGCTACGCCGTGGCCTCCAGCTTCAGCCAGCCGGTCCGCACCGGATGGGCGGATGTGCTGCTGAACTGCTTTTCCCCCTTTGCCCAGGAGGAGTTTTTGCGGGTGCTGCGGCCCGGCGGACGGATGATCTATGTGGTGCCCGGGGCCGAGCATCTTTACCAGATGAAGGCGGTGCTGTACCAGCAGCCCTACAAAAACCCGGTGCAGCAGATCGCTTACCCCGGGTTCCGGGCCCTGGGAGAACGAGAGGTGTCCGGCACCATCACGGTGCCCCAGCAGCAGCTGGAGGCCCTGTTTGCCATGACCCCCTACTACTGGAAGACCCCTCGGGATGGTGCCGCCCGTCTGGCAGCCCTGCCGGAACTGACCACCACCATCGCATTCCGTTTTCTGGTATTTGAGAAGCTGTAAAAGAGAAAAAGGACTGCCGTGCAAGATGCACGGCAGTCCTTTTTGCGTAAAAACCCTCTCAGTCACGGCTTGCGCCGTGCCAGCTCCCCCGAAAGGGGGAGCTCTATTGCAGCTAACCGACAGATACATAAAAGCTCCCCCTTCGGGGGAGCTGTCACCGAAGGTGACTGAGAGGGTTCCCCTCCCGTAAAAAAGTGGTACCGGAAAGTCCGCAGACTTTCCGGTACCACGAAATATAAAATAATTTCCGCTGAAGATGCCCAGAGCAAAGCGGAGGGCAATTTAAATGGTCAGGCGTGATACGTCATCCACTTGCCCTTCCAGGCGTACAGGGCCATAAGCACAGCCCCCAGGCCCCAGCTCACAGGGTACAGGATGAACACCCCGTCGATGGTGGGGAAGAAGGGCAGCAGGAACTGGATCCACACCACCCGGAACAGGCACAAGGACACCAGCAGCACCACCATGGGAGGGATGCTGGCTCCGGTGCCTCGCACCGCTCCGGCCAGGCCGTGGAGGATGCTGAGCAAAAAGTAGAAGGGGCAGAACCACCGCATGGCAGCGGCGCCAAAGGCCACCACCGCTTCGTCCTGGGTGAACAGATGCAGAATGGCGTTTTGCCCCAGCAGCAGCAAGGCACCGGTGATCAGGGTGTACACGATCCCCACCGCCAGGGTGACGAAAGTGCCCTTTTTGACCCGGTCCAGCCGCCCGGCGCCGTAGTTCTGGCCCACAAAGGTGGTGGCAGCCATGCTGATGCTGCTGACAGGCAGGATGTTGAAGCCGTCGATCTTCATGTAGGCAGCAAACCCGGCCATGGCGGCGGCACCGTAGCTGTTGACGCTGGCCTGCACCAGCACGTTGGAAAAGGAGATGACCATGTTCTGGATGCCCGTAGGCAGGCCCACCCGGATGATCCGGGCCGCCATCTTTTTGTGGAGCCGGATCTTGCTCAGGGTCACCTGGCAGTCATCCGGGGTCCGCATCAGAAACCGCAGGCTCAGCACGCAGGACACCAGCTGGCTGATATCCGTGGCAATGGCGGCTCCAGCCACCCCCATCCGCAGCCCTACGATGAACACCAGGTCCAGCACGATGTTGGTCACCGAGGCCCAGGCCAGGTAGATCAGGGACCGTCGGGAGTTCCCGGCAGCGTTGAGGATGCCGGCGGTCATGTTATACACCACGCTGAACAGCACACCGCCAAAGTAGATGCGGATGTAGGTCACAGCGTCCCCCAGCACCTCCGCCGGGGTGTTCATGGCCACCAACAGGGCCCGGCCGCAGGCCACGCCGCCTACGGTCAGCAGCAGGCCCATGACCACCGCAATGGCCAGGGAGGTGTGGACCGCCTCCTGGGCCTCCTTATGGTCCTTGGCCCCTAAAAATTGGCTCACCACCACCCCGGCACCCACGGCCAGGCCCTGGCTGAAGCCGATGAGCAGGTAGATGGGGGAGCCGCTGGAGCCTACCGCCGCCAGGGCGTTGGCTCCCACAAAGTTGCCTACGATGATGCTGTCGGCGGTGTTGTACAGCTGCTGCAGCAGGTTGCCGAAGATCAGGGGCAAAGCGAACAGCAGCAGGCTCTTGACGATGCTGCCCTCTGTCATCAGGTTGTTTTTGGGTCGGGTCTCAAGGGCGTTTGCCACGGTGGGGGCTCCTTTCACGAAAACAGGTGGTTTTTCCAATCCAGTCCAGCATAGCACAAATGAAGCAGGGAAACAAGGCCCCCGGGGGCAAAAAATACCACCGCCCTGCCGCCAGGGGGTGGGCCCGGCGCAAAGGCGGTGGCATGGGGAAGAGCAAAAACTCAGTGGGTGTCCTGGGGTGCCTTGGGCAGCAGCTCTGCACGCTCCAGGGCCGGGCGCAGGGCCAGGTACAACAGCACGGCGCAGGCGGTGGAGGCCACGCTGTTTACAAAGGTGACGCCGCCGGCGATCTTAGCCAGAGCCTGGGCCACGGTATATTCCTGCCCAAAGATGTACACGTTGCGGAAGTAGCCCAGGAAGGGGTCCGTCACCACGTTCAGCAGCAGGCCGGACCCGGCGGAGACCACCACCTTGCCCAGATACCCGGCGCTGTGCTTGCCCAGCTTTTCCAGGTGGAAGGCCTTGTGGGCCACGGCGCCGCAGGTGATGCCGATGATAAACTTCAGCACAAAGGTGGTGATGGCGTAGCCCGGGTCGCCGGCCAGAATGTCTGCCAGGGCCAGGCCCATGGCACCTGCCAGGCCGCCGGACACGCCGTCCAGCAGCAGGGCCGTCAGGGCCGTAAAGGTGTTGCCCAGGTGGAAGGAGGAGCCCCCGTAAAAGGGCACCCGGAAGAACAGGTAGGCCACCAGGCTCAGGGCGGCCATCACGCCGGTGAGGGCCAGCTCCTTGGTGGTAAAGGTGCGCTTATACAGCACGCTGCCAAAGAGGATGAGAATGACGACGACTGCCAGCAGCAGCCACATTGCGGTAGTAGACATGATCACTTTCCCTCCGATCACAAAACTGCCGGAACTTTCCCTCAAGACCCGGTCAAACCACTTGACATCCGGGTGCCCGGCAGGTATGCTCCTATTATACCCAGAACTGACCCTGTGAAAATACCCAGAATAAAGTTTTTTTATGGGGTCAGTTGGGCGATGTGCGAAAAAAAGGAGGGGCTTTTATGGTCCATTTGACCACAGCACTGGACCCGGCCAGCTCCGTGCCGCTGTATGAGCAGCTGTACCGGAGCCTGGCAGAGGAGATGCGGAGCGGCGGCCTGGCAGCAGGCACCCGGATGCCCGGCAAGCGGCGGCTGGCAGCAGAGCTTTCCGTGTCGGTGAACACGGTGGACACCGCCTATCAGCTGCTGGCTGCCGAGGGATATCTGGCAGCCCGGGAACGCAGCGGCTTTTATGTACAGGAATATCTGGCCCTGCCCCAGGCCGGGGCCGCCCCGGCCCGGGTGCTGCCGCCGCCGGACCCGGCCCCTCCGGTGCAGCTGGACCTGTCCACCCGGGGGGTGGACCCGGGGCTGTTCCCCTTCCGCACCTGGGCCCGGCTGCAAAAGGAGCTGCTGTACTCCTCCCCGGAGCTGCTGACCCACGGAGACGCCCAGGGAGATCTGGCTCTGCGGCAGGCCCTGGCAGGGTACCTGGCGGAATACCGGGGGGTCCAGTGCGGTGCCCATCAGATCGTGGTGGGGGCAGGCCTGGAATATCTGCTGGGGCTGCTGGCCCCCCTGCTGCCGCCTCAGGCCGCCGTGGAGACCCCCGGCTACCCCCGGGCCCTGCAGGTGCTGCAGAACAACGGGGTCCGGTGCTGCTGCCTGCCGGTGGATGAAGGGGGCCTGTCTTTGGAGGCCCTCAACCGCTCCGGGGCCTCGGTGTGCTATGTGACCCCCAGCCATCAGTTCCCCACAGGGGTCACCATGCCGGCAGGCCGCCGGGCAGAGCTGCTGCACTGGGCGGCCCGGGGCCCCGGCCCACGGTACATCATCGAGGACGACTACGACTCGGAGTTCCGCTTTGACACCCGGCCTTTGCCCAGCCTCCAGGGCATGGCAGGGGCCGACGGCCCGGTGGTGTACCTGTCCACCTGTTCCCGGAGCCTGGCCCCCAGTATCCGCATTGCCTATATGGTGCTGCCGGAGCATCTGCTGGGGGCCTGGCTGGCCAAGTATCGGCTGTACTCCGGCACTGTCAGCCGCTTTGAGCAGCAGACCCTGGCCCGGTTCATCACCGAGGGCTACTTTACCCGGCATCTGGCCCGGGAACGGGTGGCCTACAAGGCCCGGCGAGATGCCTTACAGGCAGCGTTGGAGGCCGCCTTTGCCCCCGGGGAGCTGAAGCTGTCGGGGCTCCACACCGGGCTCCATTTGCTGGCAGCCCTCCGGGACCCCCCTCCGGACCAGGCCCTCCGGGCGGCGGCCCGGGCCCAGGGGGTACGGCTGAGCCTCCTGAGCGACTACGACCTGACAGGCTCCGGCCAGGCAGCCCCGGGCACCCTGGTGCTGGGTTACGGCTCCTTGGCCGACGAGGCCTGCCCCGGGGTGGGGGAGACATTGAAAAAGCTCTGCACCGCCGCCAGGGAATCCGGGGTCAGGGCATAACCCTGGCCAGTCTCCAGGCCCGGCAGGGCCTGGGCCTGGGGAACCGCCTGGCCGTTGGCCAAAAACTCCAGCACCCGTTCCAGGGTGGCCAGGTCCAGGGCCGTCAGGTCGGTGAGCAAAGCACTGCTGACCTGTTCCAGCCCCTGGGGCAGGGTGGAGGGCAGCAGCTCCAGGTTCTGCCGGAAAAAGGCGTCCCACACCGCCGCCCGGGCGGCAGCCCGGTGGCCCCAGGGTACCAGGTCCTGGTCCTCCAACTGGGTGAGGAAGCTGTGGGCCTCGGCGGCAGAAAGACCCTGGACCTGGGTGCTCCGGCCGCAGCGGGCCAGCTCCCGGGCCGTCAAAGCCCCGGAAAACCCCACCCGTACCGGGCCGTACCGCTGGGCCAGCCGCTCCAGCACCGCCTCTGACAGAGCCAGGTACCGGGTATCTTCCGGCAAGGGCAGCTGGCTGGCCAGGGCCTGGCGGCACCGGGCCGGGCCTGCGGCGGCGTAGCAGTGGGCCAGGGTGGCCTGATCTTCCCCAAAGGGCACCTGGAGCTGGGCCGGGATGGCCAGCAGATGCAGACAGTTCTGGCTGGCGTTCAGGTAGGCCAGCAAAAAGCCGGGCTGGGGCCCGGCGGTGCACAGCAGCACCGTCAGCTGGTCCGTGGCCTTGGGCAACTGCACCGGGATGCTGCTCTGGCTGTGGGCGGCCTGCCGCAGCTGCTGGTCCAGCCGCTGGCGGCTCAGCAGCACCGTGCCCCCTACCAGGGGCAGCAGCACCAGCAAAGCGGCCCCCAAAGCCGCCCAAAAGGGGTTCCAGCCCCGGTGTCTGCCGTGGGTCTTGCTCATGTGAGATCCCTGCCTTTCCAGGGAGAGTATGGGCCCCGGAGACAAAAGTCATACAATAACATCATTCAGCTCTGGGCATGGAGTGTGAAACCTCTGCATACTATAAAAGAAAAGTCTTGCCAGGGCAGGAAAAATGTGGTATAGTTTGTCTGTTGTGCACAATTGTGCACAGTGGGAAAACTGAAAAGACTGCGGCAGGTTACAGGGCCTCCGCACTCTGGAGAAGCCCGGCGGACCCGGGTGCCGAAGGTGTAAAGCTGCCGGGAGGGCGGCTGAATCTCTCAGGCAAAAGGACAGAGCATGGTCTTTTGCGTACAGCGGTGGCTGTACGGGAAATGCGTGCTGTTTTTTTGTGGGCAGAGCCTTGGGAGGGTCCTGCCCATTTTTTTGTGGATCACAGGGGGAAAGCAGCATGGTAGAATGGATCACCAGGATCAACAGCGCCGTCAACGGCGTGGTATGGGGGCCCTTTGGGCTGGCCTTACTTTTTTGCACCGGACTGTGGATGAGCATCCGCACCGGATTTTTCCAGTTCCGGAAGATGGGGTACTGGCTCCGGCACACCATCGGGGCCATCTTTACCAATAAGGATGTCACCGCCCATACCAGCAAGGAGGACATGGCCATCAGCCAGTTCCAGAGTATGTGCACGGCGCTGGCAGGCACCATTGGCACCGGCAACATCGTAGGCGTGGCCACGGCCATCGTTTCCGGCGGCCCCGGAGCCATCTTCTGGATGTGGGTCATGGCCCTGCTGGGCATGATGACCAGCTTTTCAGAGAACGTGCTGGGGGTGTACTACCGCCGCAAGAACCCGGCAGGGGAGTGGTCCGGCGGTGCCATGTACTACCTCACCGACGGTCTGGGGGCCAAAAAGGGCTGCAAGACCCTGGGCAAGGTGCTGGCAGTGCTGTTTGCCTGCTTTTGCATCCTGGCCTCCTTTGGCATTGGCAACATGAGCCAGATTAACTCCATTGCCGGCAACATGAACGCCGCCTTTGGGGTGCCTGCCCTGGTCACCGGGTTGTGCCTCATGGCGGTTACGGCCCTTATCGTTATTGGGGGCCTGAAGCGTGTGGCAGCTGTTACCGAAAAGCTGGTGCCGATGATGGCAGTGTTTTATATCGTCGGTGCCCTGGTCATCGTGGTGACCCACGCCGGCAACATCCCGGCGGCCTTTGCCGCCATCTTCCGGGGGGCCTTGGGGGTCCGGGCTGCCGGAGGCGGTGCCCTGGGCTACGGCATCAGCCGCACCATCTCCTGGGGCTTTAAGCGTGGAGCCTTTTCCAACGAGGCAGGCCTGGGCTCGGCGGTGATGGTCAATGCTGCCTCCAACGTAAAAGAGCCGGTGCATCAGGGCATGTGGGGCGTTTTTGAGGTGTTTGCAGATACCATGGTGGTGTGCACCCTGACAGCCCTGGTGGTGCTGACCACCGGGGTGGTGGACCTGGATACCGGAGCGGTGCTGGCAGGGGTGCAGGATAACGCCCTGGTGGGCCAGGCCTTTACCGCAGCCTTTGGCAGCTTTGGCCCCAAGTTTATTGCAGTGTCCATCCTGCTGTTTGCCTACTCTACCACCCTGGGCTGGAGCCATTACGGCACCAAGGCGGTGGAATACCTCTTTGGCACGGTGGGCAGCTGTATCTATAAGGTGGTGTTCGTGGCCATGACGGTGGTGGGTGCCACCATGAAGCTGGGCCTGGCCTGGGATCTTTCGGATACCTTCAACGGCCTGATGATGATCCCCAACCTGATCGCAGTGCTGGTGCTGTCCGGTACCGTGGTGGACATTACCCGGAACTACCTGGACCGCCGGGTAAAGGGCCGGGATATCCCACCCATGTGGTCCGCCTTTGCCCAGTACCAGCGGCAGGAAGAAGCCGAAGCCGCCGCCGAAGCCCGGCAGCAGTGACCTGTGCCCCAAGGGCCTGTGAGGCATTTCCTCACAGGCCCTTTTTTGATGGGAAGGGTCTGGTATTTTTTCACAAAAACTAGAATATTAGTATATCAGTTGTGACGAAAAATCAAAAATCTCTTTACAATGCACCGAGAATATAGTACTCTTTACACAAAGGGAAGGCTGGGCGTGTCCAAAAGGTGAGGGGATCGCCTGGGGGCAGCCAGCCTTTTAAAAAGAGCAGGCCTGGACAGGAACAGGTCTGTCGAGATGGCAAGATTGCCATGAGGAAGGAGAAACTTATGACTAGAAGAGACTTTATGAAGGCTTCCGCTGCAACTGCTGTGGCAGCAGGCGCACTGGCTGGCATGGCTCCGGCCTCCTTTGCAGCCGACAGCGGCGTGCACACCGATGCTGAAGTCCAGGCCATGGTGGCTGAGGAACTGAAGCTGTCCCGTGAGGTGGCTTTCTACCCTGCAGCATTCCGGGGCGATTTTGACAAGTTCTATGTGCTGTTCCACAAGCTGTCCCGTGCTCAGTACGAGAAGGTGGACGGTGCTGCAGTTGCAGGCATCAACGCTTCTCACTACGATATGTGCGTGGCTCTGACCAATGCCCGTAAGGCTCTGCGTCAGGTCAAGGACCCCAAGAGCACCGTGTGGGAGATCTGGGGCGACCAGATGGCAGTGGAGTCCCCCCTGCCCACCAACTGGGCCAACTGCTACGATAACGAGGGCTTCCGCCCCTTCCTGAACCCCTATCTGCTGCCTCACCAGGGTAAGGTCAAGGGCAATGTCATCGTCATTGCCGGCGGCGGCAGCACCCACCGCAACAACGTGGTGGAAGGCTACCCTGTGGCAGAGTACTTCAACAAGCAGGGCTACAATGCCTTTGTGCTGCAGCGCCGTGTGAACCCCTACGCCGCTGTGGACCAGCAGCTGGACCTGGCCCGTGCCATCCGCTTCCTCCGTGCCAATGCTTCCGCCAAGAACATCGGCAAGACCGATATCATCATGGCAGTGGGCTTCTCTGCCGGCGGCATGAACATCATGCAGGTCATCGCCAACCAGTACGGCAACCAGACCACCCCGGACAAGGTCTACCCCGATTACGTCTGCGACGCAGTGGACCACGAGAGCGCCGACCTGCAGGTAGCTGTGCCCGTTTACGGCCTGTTCGTCACCGGTCTGGACTTCAGCAAGAACCCCAACCTGCCCCCGGTCTTTGGTGTTGTGGGCCAGAAGGACGGCCTGAGTGCCATGATGCTGCCCTCCCTGCCGGAGTGCGCCATGATCTTCAAGGACTTCAGCTTCTACCTGGCACCGGACGCTCCCCACGGTGTGGGCCTGGGCACCGGCACCAAGGGCTATGTGAACGCCTACACCCAGATCGCACAGTGGCCTGACATGGCAGTCAACTTCATGGAGAGCCGTCTGGGCCTCATGGAGAAGATCGTGGACATGGACCCTGTGGGCCTGGCCTGGTAAATTGAACTCTCCTTACCTCCTCATATAAGCAAGATCCCAATGAAAAAGGGGCTGCGCCTAGGCGCAGCCCCTTTTTCGTCCCTTGGGGTCATTTTTTCTTTTTGTTCCGGGGAGCAGGGCGGTGGGCCTGGGGCTTTTTGGCGGCACTGCGGCCTGCGGTCAGGCCGCTGCCAAAGGCCCAGTGGAGGTTGTAGCCGCCGCAGCGGCCCACGCAGTCCAGGGTCTCCCCCACAAAGTACAGCCCCGGGCAGCCCTTGAACTGAAAATCCGGTTCCAGCTCCCCCAGGGCCAGGCCGCCGCCGGTGACCTGAGCCTGCTTCCAGCCGCAGGGAGTCAGGCCCTCAAACCGCCAGTGCTTGGCGGTGTGGGCCAGGGCCTGCCACTGCCCGGCAGAAAGCTGCCCCACCGGGCGGTCCGGCAGGCCGGCAGCCTGCCACAAAGCCCGGCCCAGCCGGGGGTTCAGCAGCCCCAGCCAGAAGTCGGCGGCCCGGTCCCCGGCCAGCAGGGGCACCCGGCTTTGCAGCAGCTGGGACAGCTGGTCCTCCGGCAGCTGGGGGAACAGGTCCAGCACCACCGCCGGGGCCTTTACGGCCGGGGTCAGGAACCGGGTCAGGTCCATGATGCAGATGCCCGACAGGCCGTAGTCCGTAAACTGCACCTCTCCCTGGTCCTGGGCCAGCAAGCGGTCCCCTTCCAGCAGGGCGGCGTGGACCTTGGCCCGGATGCCTGCCAGGGTCTTGTCCGGCCGGGCACACTGCAGGGCCGTAAGGCAGGGGTACAGGGGGGCCAGGGCACCGCCGCACTGGGCGGCGAACCGGGGGCCGAAGCCGTCGGTGCCAAACTGGGGCCCGGCACTGCCGCCCAGGGCGCAGATCACCGCATCGGCCCGCAGGCTCTGGGTGGCCCCTTCCGGGTCGGTGTACAGCACCACATAGCCCCCTCGGCTCTGGCTCAGGGTCTGGACGGTGCAGCCGGTCAAAAGGGTCACGGCCCGGCGGGCCAGGTGGTGCTCCAGCAAGGCCAGCACATCGGCGGCCTGGTTGGAGTAGGGGTACACCCGGCCTGCCTCGTCGGCCCGGGGGTAAAGCCCCAGGCTCTGGAACCAGCCCAGGGGGTCGGCAGCGTTTACCTGGGCCAACAGGGCCTCCAGGGCCCTGGGGTCAGCGGAGGAAAAGCCCTCCGGGGCAAGGCCCAGGTTGTCCAGGTTGCAGCGGCCGTTGCCGGTGGCCAGCAGCTTTTTGCCGCACCGGGGGTTGCGTTCCAGCACCGTGACCCGGGCGGCAGGGTCGGTCTGGGCAGCGGCCAGGGCGGCAGCCAGACCAGCCGCACCGCCGCCCAGGATCAGGATCTGTGCCATGGGGGCACCTGCCTTTCTTGTAGGTGGATAAGATTGCTTTTATTGTAGCAGAACCCCGGCCGGAACGCAATGCGCCCGGTGTGCCGGTGGCGCAGGGGTCCGAAAAATGGTATAATAAAGCATAATGCGCCCTCCCGGCCGGGAGGGGCTTATTGGCAAGGAGGGACCTCCCATGGCAGGATGGTATAAGCTGGAAGTTTTGGGGTGCCGGGCCTTTCAGGCCCTGCTGAAGGTGGCCAATTACGGCATGGGCTACCGGATGCCCCAGTATCTGGAGGGGCCGGGCAAGGTCCGGCAGCTGGGGGCCTTTTTGCAGGAAAAAGGCATCAACGATGTGCTGGTGGTCACCGGCACCGGCATGGTCCGCCGGGGCCAGGTGCAGCCCCTGCTGGAGGGCTTTGACCAGGCAGGCATCCGGTACTTTGTTCAGACCTTTGATCACCCGGACCCCACCTCCCAGGACGTGGAGACTGGCTTTGCTGCCTACCGGGCCCAGGGCTGCAAGGCCATCGTGGCCTTGGGAGGCGGCTCTCGCATCGACTGCGCCAAGGCCATTGCCGCCAAGGCGGCCCACCCCAAAAAGACCGTGGCCCAGCTCCAGGGTCTGCTGAAGGTCCACAAGGCCATCGTGCCCCTGGTGGCCATCCCCACCACCGCCGGGGCCGGGTCCGAGACCACGGTGGCGGCGGTGATCACCGATTCTGCTACCCACCGGAAGGCTGCCATCAACGACCCGGCATTGATCCCCCGGTATGCGGTGCTGGACCCGGAGCTGACGGTGGGGCTGCCCCCGGAGACCACCGCCACCACCGGCATGGACGCCCTGGCCCACGCCGTGGAGGCCTACACCAACCATACCTATAATACTAAGCTGGAGGATCAGCTGGCCAGGGAGGCAGTGCAGCTGATCTACCACAACCTGGTCCGGGCCTGCACCGATGGGGCAGATCTGGAGGCCCGACAGAAGATGCAGCGAGGGGCCTTTTACGCCGGCAGGGCCTTTACCCGGGGGTGCGTGGGCTATGTCCACGCCATCGGCCACACCCTGGGGGGCCTCTACGGGGTGAGCCACGGCCTGGCCATGGCGGTGCTGCTGCCCAAGGTGATGCGTGCCTACGGCCCGGCGGCCCAAAAGCGGCTGGCAGAGCTGGCCCGGGTCTGCGGCATCCCCGGCACCGGGGACCCGGAACTGGCAGAGGGCTTTCTCCGCTGGATCGAGGACACCAACCAGGCCCTGGGCCTGCCCAAGGGCTTTGACATGATCCGGGACCAGGATGTGGAGCAGATGGTCACCTGGGCCAAAAAGGAGGCCAACCCCCTGTACCCGGTGCCGGTGGTGTGGGGCCGGGAGCAGCTGCGGCAGGTGATCCAGAGCATCCGGCTGTGACCCTGCCCCCGAAAGCTGGAAGCACCGGGAACTGTCTGCCGAAAAAGGCAAAGATCTGCAGCCCTTACATAATTCTCCTTCCGCTGCAAATACTGGGGATAAGCACCTTGCGCCCCAGGCGCAGCAAAGGAGAAGTGACCATGAAAGCAACCGGAATCGTCCGCCGCATCGACGAGCTGGGCCGGGTGGTGATCCCCAAGGAGATCCGCCGCACCCAGCGCATCCGCCGGGGAGACCCTTTGGAGATCTTTACCACCGGCGAGGGAGAAGTGATCTTTAAAAAGTATTCCCCTATGGGGGAGATGCATCTGGTGGCAGCTCAGTACACCGAGGCCCTGAGCCGCTGCTTTGCCCTGACGGCCTTTGTCTGTGACCGGGACCACATCCTGGCAGTAAGCGGCCCGGGCCGCCGGGAGCTGGCAGACCGCAATATCAGCCAGCCGCTGGAAAAGCTCATGGATGCCCGGAAGCCCTACCGGGCCCAGGGGGAGCCGGACAAGGCCCTGATGCCCTGCGAGGGAGCGGCCCGGGTGATGCTGTGTGCAGCCCCCATCATTGCCGCCGGAGACGTGGCAGGGGCAGTGGGGCTGCTGACAGAGGACCGGGCTGCCGCCCCCGATGACGCCCAGATCAAGGCGGTGAACGTGGCGGCGGCCTTTTTGGCCCGGCAGATGGAGGAGTAAGGCGGAACGATTTGCAACGCACGCCGCACTGCTTTGCGGATAAACAGCGGAAAGAATACTTTTATTGGTAGTTCCGAAACGCCTGCGGGCGTTTCGGAACTACTTTTTCACGGGGAATTACCCCTTCCGTCACGGCTTTCGCCGTGCCACCTTCCCCAAGGGGACGGCAACCCTCTCAGGCTGACGGAGAGGGTTCGTCCCCCTTTATGACAGAATTATGAATCTTTCAAAACATTTTTGCAAAGCCCTTGACAGCCCTGGAAAATTGATTATAATGGTCTTAGCACTCAGGAACAAAGAGTGCTAAACAAACCAAAGCGAGACAAAAAGGAGGCAGGCGCTATGGCGATGGACGCACGCAAGCAGCGAGTCTTACAAGCCATCGTAGCACTGTATGGTCTCGAAGGAGAGCCCGTGGGCAGCAGCGTGCTGGCCAACTACTTTGACATGGCGGTGTCCAGTGCGACCCTTCGCAATGAGATGGCTGCCCTGACAAAGCTGGGTCTGCTGGAGCAGCCCCACACCAGCGCAGGCCGTGTGCCCAGCGCCAAGGGCTACCGTTATTATCTGGATAACCTGCTGACGGATGATCAGCCCCTGGACCGGGTCACCCGGGCCCGGGTGGATGCAGTGTTCGCCAGCCTGGATCATGAGCCGGAAAAGCTGGCCCAGGGTGTTGCCAAGGCCTTGGCCGCCATCAGCGGCTGCACCGCTGCGGTAAGCACCCCCTGTGCCGAGGACCTGTGCGTGGCCCACTACGAGGTGGTGCAGGTAGGCCGTGGGGCCGCCGCTGTGCTGGCGGTGACCACCGCCGGCTACGTCCGCACCCGGGTGGCCCGGGTCCGCAGCGGCCTTTCCCGTGAGAACGCCGCCGCCCTGGCAGCATTGCTGAACCGGAACCTGACCTTTGTGGCGCCGGTGGACCTGTCGGCCCGGATGCTGGCAGAGCTGTGCAGTCAGATCGACCCGGAACTGGTGTCGGTGATCAGCGCCGCCGCCGCCATCCTGCAGGATTCTGCCAAACCCCACGTCTTTGTGGGAGGCGAGCAGTACCTGGTGGAGTGGCCTCAGCTGGAGGGCAAGGTGGGAGACATCCTCACTCTGCTGAACGACGAGGAACAGGCCGCCAGCCTCATTGCACCCCCGGCAGACCGCCGGGAGAGCGTGCTGCTGGGAGAGGACCTGGAGCCGCAGATCCCTGGGATGTGCATCGTCAGTGACCGGTACCTGGTGGGCGGAGGCCTGTGGGGCTCCATTGCCCTCATCGGCCCCACCCGGATGCCCTTCCAAAAGCTGATGCCTCTGCTGCGTTACACAGCGGACCAGCTGGGAGAAGCCATGAGCGGCAAACGAAAAAACACCCCACAGGCTGTCGCACCCCGACGGACTGTGATCTATAAGGAGGACCTGGAATGAGCGAAGAAGCAAAGAACACGGTGCCTGAGGCCCAGCAGCCGGACACCACCCCGGAGGAGACTGCCGCCCAGGCAGCAGCCCCGGAGCAGGAAGCTGCAGCCCCGGAGACCGGAAAGCCGGAGGACGACAAAAAGAAGGACGGCTGGTTCAACAAAAAGGCCCGGGAGATGGAGGCCGTCAAGGCAAAGCTGGATGCCGCCGAGCAGAACGCTGCTCAGGCCAAGGATCAGCTGCTGCGGATGGCTGCGGAGTATGAGAACTACCGCAAGCGTTCCACCCGGGAAGCCGACCAGAAGTTTGGCGACGGCGTCTCCTTTGCTGTGAACCAGATCATCCCCATCCTGGACACCCTGGAGATGGCGGCCAACGCCCCCACCACCGACGAGAACTACAAAAAGGGTGTGACCATGACCCTGGACAAGGCCGCAAAGGCCCTGGCTGCCCTCCATGTGGAGGAGATCGAGGCCCTGGGCAAGCCCTTTGACCCCAACGTTATGAATGCCGTGCAGCAGGTCCCTGCCCCGGAGGGACAGGAGAGCGGCACGGTGATCACCGTCTACCAGAAGGGCTACAAGCTGGGAGACAAGATCGTCCGCCACGCTACTGTGGTGGTGGCCGAGTAACTAAGCCGGACCTCCCGTAAGGGAGTTTACAATACCATCCGCTTCACAACATTTGAGCATCATATAAACAACGATTTGTTCTTTCGAGAGGAGTTTTTACTATGAGTAAGATCATTGGCATTGACCTTGGCACTACCAACAGTTGCGTGGCTGTTATGGAAGGCGGCGAGCCCGTCGTTATCGCAAACTCTGAGGGCGCACGTACTACCCCCTCTGTGGTGGGCTTTACCAAGACCGGTGACCGCCTGGTGGGCCAGGTGGCAAAGCGTCAGGCTATCACCAACCCCGACAACACCGTTTCTTCGATCAAGCGTCAGATGGGCACCGACCACAAGGTGACCCTGAACGGCAAGGAGTACACTCCCCAGCAGGTCAGCGCAATGATTCTGCAGAAGCTGAAGGCTGATGCCGAGGCTTACCTGGGCGAGAGCGTCACCGAGGCCGTCATCACCGTGCCTGCCTACTTCAACGACAGCCAGCGTCAGGCTACCAAGGACGCCGGCACCATTGCAGGCCTGAACGTCCGCCGTATCATCAACGAGCCCACCGCAGCTTCTCTGGCCTACGGCCTGGATAAGGAAGAGGACCAGAAGATCATGGTCTACGACCTGGGCGGCGGCACCTTCGATGTGTCCATCATTGAGATGGGCGACGGCGTCACCGAGGTCCTGGCCACCAACGGTGATACCCACCTGGGCGGCGATGACTTCGACCAGCGCATCATCGACTGGATGGCAGACGCCTTCCAGACTGAGAACGGCATCGACCTGCGAAAAGATAAGATGGCTGCTCAGCGTTTGAAGGAAGCTGCCGAGAAGGCTAAGATCGAGCTGTCCAGTGCTATGAGCAGCCAGATCAACCTGCCCTTCATCACTGCCGACGCCACCGGCCCCAAGCACCTGGATATGACCTTGACCCGTGCAAAGTTCAACGAGCTCACCGCTGACCTGGTGGACCGCACCATGGGCCCTGTCCGCAAGGCTCTGCAGGATGCAGGTCTGCGTGCTTCCGACCTGAAGAAGGTCCTGATGGTGGGTGGTTCTACCCGTATCCCGGCTGTCTACGACGCTGTGAAGAAGGAACTGAACTGCGAGCCCTTCAAGGGCATCAACCCCGATGAGTGCGTGGCTGTGGGTGCTGCTATCCAGGGCGGCGTGCTGAACGGCGAGAAGAAGGGTCTGCTGCTGCTGGATGTCACTCCTCTGAGCCTGGGCATTGAGACTCTGGGCGGCGTGTGCACCAAGATCATTGACCGCAACACCACCATCCCCACCCACAAGAGCCAGGTGTTCTCCACCGCAGCCGACAACCAGCCCTCTGTTGAGGTCAACGTGCTGCAGGGCGAGCGTGAGTTTGCCCG
>CAKSXW010000011.1 GCA_934518555.1 uncultured Faecalibacterium sp.
TTCAACGATGAAATCATCGAACGGCTGATAGATTTGGTCATGGAAGCCCAGCAGAAGGAGAACACCCGGCTGCCTGTTCTGAAAGAGCAGCTCCGGGACACGGAGAAGCGGCTGGCAAACCTTTTGGAAGCCATTGAACAGGGCATCCTGACCCCGACCACCAAGCAGCGGTTGGACGAACTGGAAGCCCGGAAAGAAGCCCTGAACACCAGCATTCTGGAAGAAGAGCTGAAAAAGCCCGTCCTGACCCGTGAGTGGATTCGGTTCTGGCTTGAAAAATTCCGCAAGGGTGACGTGGGCAGCACGGAACACCAGCGGCAGATCATTGATACCTTTGTCAACTCGGTCTATGTCTTTGATGACCGGGTCGTGCTCAATTTCAACTTCACGGATGATGCCAAAACGGTCACTCGTGAGGAAGTGTTGGGTTCGAGTGCTGTGGACAATGCTCCACCAAAACAAGAGCCTCTGACTTCGGTCAGGGGCTTTTTTGTTGCGTCATCCACCAACCCACGTTAGCGCAGGGCGGTACAGGACTCGAACAGCAACGACGACCGCAGCGAAATTGGAATTTCACCGCACCGGAGGGTATTCTTCCATTGGAAAATATGGTATACTCGGCTTAGTTCAACAAATCGGAATTTGTGAAGGAGGAATATGCTATGAATATAGGGTTTTGGCTATGTGGAGTTTTGGTTATTCCATTTGTGATTATAGGAGTGTTATTTGCAATATTTAAAGAAAGAGCGGCTAAATTTGTTTCGGGATTTAATTCGTTACCGAAAGAAGAACAGGCATTGTATGATAAAGCTCATATTTCTCGTGATATAAAAAATCAGTGTTTTACATGGGCTGGCATAATGTTAGTAGGAGCAGTGTTGTCTTATTTTTTAACACCATATATGGCTATTCCGGCTTTTATTATTTGGCTCGTTTTATTTTCCAAAGAGGTTCACTTTGACACGCACAAAGCATTTGAAAAATATTTATTAAAATAAATTCCAGTTTGCCGTACTCGTTTCCAGCAGGGTTTGAGGCTCTGCCTTGCCACGGCTTATTGCAGGATAGCTGCCGCCTTACACAAAACGCCCCGGACCACGGGAAAGTGGTCCGGGGCGTTTCTATCTGGAATTCAAAGGCGGCAGAGGCCGTCAGCTATTGGAGGCGTTCTTCTCCCCCAGGGTGACGGTGACGGTCTGCATCTGGCCCTCCCGGGCAACGGTGATGGACAGGGTGTCCCCGGCAGAGTGCTGCTGCATCAGGGTGCCCAGATCATCCCGTCCGGCGATCTCGCTGCCGTCCACGCTGATGATGCGGTCCCCGGACTTCAGGCCAGCCTTTTCTGCAGGGCCGCCCTTGGTCACGTCCACGATGTAGACGCCGTAGGCGTTGACCCCCAGCTGGGCTGCGGTCTGAGCATCCTCCACTGCCAGGTAGGTGATGCCCAGATAGGGGCGGCCGGTAACATAGCCGTTCTCCAGCAGCTCCTGAGACACTTTGATGGCGTCGTTGATGGGGATGGCAAAGCCCAGACCCTCGGCGTCACTGGAGGAGGACTTGGCGTTGACGATGCCGATGAGTTCGCCGTTCATGTTGAACAGGCCGCCGCCGGAGTTGCCGGGGCTGACGGAGGCATCCATCTGGATCAGAGACATGGTGTTGGTGGAGCTGGTGCCCTGGATGGTGACACTGCGGTTCAGGGCACTGATCATGCCGCCGGTAACGGTGCCGCCCAGCTCGCCCAGGGGGTTGCCCACAGCCATAACGCTCTGGCCCACCTTCAGGTCATCGCTGTTGCCTACGGTGGCAGGGGTCAGGCCTGTGGCGTCGATCTTGATGACGGCGATGTCGCTGGAGGTATCCTCTCCCACCAGGGTAGCGTTGTAATCCGTATCCCCGATGGTAACGGTGATGGTAGAGGCTCCATCCACCACATGGGCGCAGGTAAGGATGTAGCCGTCAGAGCTGATGATAACGCCGCTGCCGGCACCGCTCTCCACCTGGTTCTGGCCGTACCAGGACCACTGGGAGTAGACCACCTGCTCGGTGGTGATGACCACCACGCTGGGGCTTACCAGGTCTGCCACCTGCTCGGTGGTAAGGCTGCCGGTGCTGGACACAGCGGTAACGGAGCCGTCACTGCCGGAACTGCTGCCGGAGCTGACCGAGGGGGCCACCTGCTGGATGACCACCTTGGTGCCCCCCACCTGGGCCCCTACATAGCCCCCTGCAAAGCCCATGGCACCTGCCAAAACCAGGGCCACCACGCTGCGGGCGATCTTGCCCCCCTGGAGCTTCTTCCGGGGCTTTTTGGGAGCTTCCGGGGCCAGGCTCTGAGGGCAGGGCGGCTCCTGGGTGGGCGGCACCGTGCCGGAGCCGTCGGCCTGGGGAGCTGCCTGAGGCTCCGGGTCGTTATACAGGTTGGCGGTGTTCATGCCGCTGCTGCCCACGTTGGGGTAGCCGGTGTCTCCGCCGCTGTTATTGGAAGCGGAATAGTCGTATTCCCACTTGTTTTCATCCATCTTTACTACTTCCTTCCCTGAAACGGCTCTGTCCGCCGGGGCTTGCTGCCTCACCGGACCGCCTTGGTTGAACTGCTCTTATTGTACTCATCAATTGTGAAAAGCAATCGCATGGGCCGTGAAGAAACTGTGAAATAAAGTCCTTCTTTTCCGGCTTGACAGCAGCCCTTCTGCTTGCTATTGTAAGGGGGAACGCCTGTGGCGTCAAGGAGGTTTTTGCTATGGAACTGCGCCCCACCGAACAAGGGTTTGCCCTGTATAAAGAAAAGGACTGCATTGGAGCGTGCCGCCTTTCTCCCACCCCCAAGGGGGCCCGGTTCACCGCCCTGTGGATCCAGCCCCAGTGGCGGCGCAAGGGCTACGGCTCCTACCTGCTGAAGGAGGTGCTGCGGCACTTTGGGGGCTACCACCGGGACACCGCCACCCTCTTTACCGCTCCCCTGCCCCAGGACCCGGCAGAGCTGGCCTTTTGGGGCAAGTTCGGCTTTGAGGCCCAGGCAGGCCAGCTGGTGCGCCGCCGCACCCCAGACCTGACGGCGGTAAAATTCGTGCAGGACTTTTTGGCTGCCCGGCTGGCCAGCCCCCGGCTGTGCGTGGACGCCACCTGCGGCAACGGCGGCGACACCGCCTTTCTCTGTGGGCTCACAGCCCCGGAGGGCAGAGTGCTGGCCTTTGACATCCAGCCCCAGGCCATTGCCTCCACCCGTGCCCGGCTGGAAAGCTCCGGTGTCCCGGCCCAGCGGTATGAGCTGGTTTTGGGCAGCCATGCAGACCTATTACAGTATGTGCAGCCCGGCACCGCCGATGCGGTGATGTTCAACTTTGGCTGGCTGCCCGGGGCCGACCATGGGGTGTTCTCCACCGCCCAGAGCAGCATCCCGGCTTTGGAGGCCGCTTTGCAGGCAGTGCGGCCCGGGGGCGTAGTCAGTGCCATCCTCTACAGCGGCCAGGTCATCGGCTGCCAGGAGAAGCAGGCGGTGCTGACCTGGATGCGAGCACTTCCGCTCAAAAGTTTCACCGTCCTGGTGTGCGATTTTGCCAATTGGGCCGAAACCGCCCCTCTGCCCTGCCTGATCCTGAAAAAATAACAAAAACCCTTGCATTATCATGCGTTTTCGTATAGAATAAGGTGCGTATGTGTAAAAATATACTCCTTCCGTCACGGCTGGCACGACGCAAAGCGGCATGACGGAGAGGGTTTTCTCAGAAAGCAGGATGGAGGCTCCCATGTAAGACACCATCTGTCTGCCATTCATTCTCTGCCTCGCAAGGGCAATTTTTATAGGAGAAGCTACTATTTATGACAAATCGTGAAGAGATCCAGCGCCGCAGGACGTTTGCTATCATCAGCCACCCCGACGCCGGTAAGACCACCCTCACTGAGAAGCTGCTGCTGTACGGCGGAGCCATCAACCAGGCCGGTTCCGTTAAGGGCAAGCAGAGTGCCAAGCACGCTGTGTCCGACTGGATGGACATTGAAAAGCAGCGTGGTATCTCGGTGACCTCCTCGGTGCTGCAGTTCAACTACGCCGGCAAGTGCGTGAACATTCTGGACACCCCGGGCCACCAGGACTTTTCGGAGGATACCTACCGCACCCTGATGGCAGCCGACTCTGCCGTCATGGTCATCGACGCCGCCAAGGGCGTGGAGGCCCAGACCATCAAGCTGTTCAAGGTGTGCACCCTGCGCCACATCCCCATCTTTACCTTCATCAACAAGATGGACCGGGAGGCCCGGGACCCCTTTGAGCTGATGGAGAACATTGAGGAGATCCTGGGCATCAAGACCTACCCCATGAACTGGCCCATCGGCTGCGGCAAAGAGTTCAAGGGCGTGTTTGACCGCAACGCCCGTCAGGTGCTGGCCTTTTCCAGCGACGGCCGTGCCAACGGCGTGAAGAAGGTGGACGAGACCACCGCCGAGCTGGGAGACCCGGCTCTGGACGATCTGCTGACCCCCTACCTGCACCAGCAGCTGGTGGAGGAGATCGAGCTGCTGGACGGTGCCGCCGAGGAGTTTGACCTGGCTAAGGTCCAGCGTGGTGAGCTGAGCCCGGTGTTCTTTGGCTCTGCCCTGACCAACTTTGGCGTGGAGCCCTTCCTGGAAAACTTCCTGCAGCTCACCTCTGCCCCTCTGGCCCGGGTGGACTGCCTGACCGGCGAGGCCGTGGACCCCTGCCGGGATGAGTTCTCTGCCTTTATCTTCAAGATCCAGGCCAACATGAACAAAGCCCACCGGGACCGCATTGCCTTTATGCGGATCTGCTCCGGCAAGTTTGAGCGTGGCATGGAGGCCTACCATGTGCAGGAGGGCAAGAACATCAAGCTGGCCACCGGTACCCAGCTGATGGCCCAGGACCGTGCCATTGTGGACGAGGCCTACGCCGGCGACATCATCGGCCTGTTTGACCCGGGCATCTTCTCCATCGGTGACACCCTGTGCACCGGCAAAAAGAAGGTCCAGTTTGCAGGCATTCCCACCTTCTCTCCCGAGCACTTTGCCCGTATCGAGCAGAAGGACACCATGAAGCGCAAGCAGTTCGTGAAGGGTATGGAGCAGATCGCCCAGGAGGGCGCCATCCAGATCTTCCGGGAAGTAGGCGGCGGCATGGAAGAAGTTGTGGTGGGCGTTGTGGGCGTGCTGCAGCTGGAAGTGCTGGAGTACCGTCTGAACACCGAGTACAACGTGGAGATCCGGATGCAGCAGCTGCCCTTTGAGCAGCTGCGCTGGGTCCAGAACGACCCCGATACCTACAACCTCCGGGACCTGGACCTGACCAGCGACACCAAGGCTGTGGAAGATATGAAGGGCAACCGCCTGCTGCTGTTCACCTCCGACTGGGCTGTCCGCTGGGCAGAGACCCACAACGAGACCCTGCAGCTCAGCGAGTTCGGCAATCTCTGATCCTGATTCAAGAAGAGCCGCCATCCGGCGGTTCTTTTTTTGAATAATAGCAAAAACACAACAAAAAATGCCAGCCGAGAATGAGGGGTTCCCATGGTGGGGAACACTGCTGGCAGGAGGGAATGTATATGAAAAACATCAACATTGGCAAGAGCGGCATTTCGGTGCCCTTTCTTGGCATGGGCACCTGGGCCATTGGCGGCGGTGCCTGGTGGGGCGACAACGACGACGCTTTGTCGGTAAAGGCCATCCAGACTGCTGCCGAGCAGGGCATCCAGTGGATCGACACCGCCCCCATCTACGGGCTGTACCACAGCGAGGAAGTGGTGGGCCAGGCCCTGAAGCACATGGACCGGGACAAGGTAGTGCTGTCCACCAAGTGCGGCCTGGAATGGCGGCACCAGACCCCCATCCTCCACAAGGTGGTGGACGGGGTCACTGTCTACCGGGACCTGTCGGCCCAGGGCATCATTGAGGACGTGGAGGACAGCCTGCGCCGTCTGGGCACCGACCACCTGGACGTGCTGTACACCCACTGGCAGAGCCCGGACTTTGGCCTGTACCCTCTGGAGGAGACCGTGGAGGCCATGATGAAGCTGAAGGACCAGGGCAAGATCCGGGCCATTGGTGCCTCCAACGTTACCGCTGACATCATCCGGGGCTACTGCCAGTACGGCCAGCTGGATGTGATCCAGGAAAAGTACAGCCTGCTGACCCGGCGCATCGAAAAGCATCTGCTGCCCACCTGCAAGGAGCTGGGGGTGTCGGTGCAGGCCTACTCTCCCCTGGAGCAGGGTCTGCTGACCGGCAAGGTCACCATGGACACCACCTACCCGGAGGGCAGCACCCGGAACTCGAACCCCAGCTTCCAGCCTGCACGCCGGGCCCAGGCCCTTGAACTGCTGGCCAAGTGGAGCGACCTGACCGAGAAGTACCACTGCACCCTGGCCCAGCTGGTCATCGCCCTCACCGGGCGCATGATCCCGGGGCTCCATGTTCTGTGCGGTGCCCGTACCCCTCAGCAGGTGCTGGACAACGCCGGGGCCCTGGACATCCAGCTGGAGGGTGCCGACGCCGTCCGCATGAAGTGGGACGTGGATGCTATCTCCTGAGTTTTCCCCGCAAACACCAAGCCCCCTCAGAGCCGCAGCTCCGAGGGGGCTTTTGCTGTGATACGGGATCGCTTCAGGTAATTTGCAGCATCGCCTGCAATTTTGTTTTGGCCCGGTAGTAGGTCACCCGGGCCCAGGCGGCATTGTGGCCAAAGATGGAGCCGATCTGCTCAAAGGACAGCTCCCCGAATACCCGGAGGCTGAACACCTCTTTATAGGGCTCCTGCAGCCTGTGGAGGCACTGGTGCACCGTAAAGGCTGCATCCTTGTCCACCAGCAGCTGGGCAATGTCCGGGCTGTCGGCGGCCTTTGTTTCGGCATCCTCCAGGGGGGCGGTGTGCTTTGCCCGGCGGCAGTGATCGTAGTAGGCATTCCGGGCCACGGTAAATAGCCAGGCTCGCACATCCTGCCTGCCGTCGTACCCCTTCAGACCCTCCAGGGCCTTGAAAAAGGTCTCCTGGGTCAGTTCCTCTGCCAGAGCCTCATTGTGGGTAAGGCCCTGCAAAAACAGGCATACGTCCCGGAAGTAGAGCCGGTAGATGGTTTCCACGTCCATAGTCAGCCCTTCTCGTAGTCGTGTCCGTATTCCTGTTCGGTGCCGTAGGCGTAGTCCGGCGTCCCGTCCGGGTTTTCCCCCGCAATGTACCGTTCCACCTGCTGGCCATCCTGGTAATATCGGGTCTCGTCGGCACATTTTACCGTCAGCAGCTGGGTACGGGACACCGTGATGCTGGTATCAGACACCGCTGCCCCCAGCAGCCCCTCCAGGGCCGCGTGGAGGTGGGGGAAGGTATACCGCATGGCCCGGACCGTAATGGCAGGCCGGCCCCAGGCAAAGGAGCCTTCCAGCTCCAGCCGGACATTTTCCCCCTGCACTTCCAGCACGCACAGGTCTGCCTGGTCCTCCCGTTTGCTGTAGGTCCACAGCTGCGCCTGTTCTGCGGTCACCGGGGTCTTTGCGCTGCCCATCCCCACCACCAGAGCCACGAGGCACAGCACCGTCAGCACCGCTGCCGCCGCCGTGCGGAGGCTCCGCTTTTGCAGGGTCCGCCGGATGCCCTGCAACGGGGCGTCCGGCTGGGGGTCCGGCTGCACCGGCACCGGCTGTTCCATCTGTTCCAGCTGGGCCCGGCAGTCCGGGCACTCTGCCAGGTGCTGCTCCACCAGAGCCGTGCTGGCAGGGCTGGCTATCTTTTCAGCATACAGGGGCAGCAGGTCCCGGATCACATCACATTCCATTTTCATCTTCACGTCCTCCTTTACTGGCTTTGTGGAGCCTTTCACCCCAATAACGCAGCAGGAGATAAAACGTTACATATTTTTTAGGATTCCTTCCAGAACAAACCACCGGAAGTCTGGAACAGCAGCCAGGGGTTCACACTCTTGCTGCCCAGCTTGAAGTCCATGGTCATTTCCTCCCCCAAAGCCCCCAGGGCCTGGCCTTTTTCCACAGTCTGGCCCTTGCTGACCGACACAGCCTGGAGGCCGTAGAGGTAGCTCCGCATCCCACAGCCGTGGTCCACCACCACCGTGTTGCCCGTAAGGGCCAAGGCCCCGGCAAACACCACGGTGCCGCCCGCCGGGGCCCGGCAGGGCTCCCCGGGGATGGTCAAGAGAGCGGTGGAGTTGGAGCGGCTGCCCTGCTGGCCCTTTTGGACCTTTACCTGACCGTAATCCACCAGGACGGTGTAGCTTTCCGCCGGGGGCACAAAGCCTCCCTGCCACTGCTTTTCTCCGGCAGGCTGCTCATACAGGGGCCAGATGCTGTTCCGGAACTGAGCGTTGGCCTCCTCCGAGGCTGCCGGTTCCGGCTCCACCTCTGCGGTGCCAAAGTCCTTGGGCAGCACGGTCAGGGACCGGGTAATGGTCTCCCCGTTTACCGTCACCTGCACCTCGTGGCCGCCGGAGGAGGCGTTATAGGCTGCCGGAATGTAGGCTCGCCAGCCCTCCCCGGCCCGGACGCACTGCACACTGCCCAGGTCCGTGGTCACGGTGGGGGCCTCGGCTCCGGTCATGCCGGAAACTCGCAGCCCCACCACGCCGCCTTGCTCCACACGCTCGGCTGAAAGTTCCACCTGGGCACTGGCCTGGAGGGTGAACCGGAAGGAATAGCGATACCAGCCCGTGGGCCGTGCAGGCTTTTCCAGCCCCAGGTTCTTCCGCAAAGCCCCGGTGCTGCCTCCTTCAAACTGTGCCGCCGTGCCGGCCTCCGGCAGCCGCCACACCGTCAGTTCCGCCTTATACTCCCCGTTGGAGGGGAACAAAAAGCTGTCGTACTCCCCGGCCCCACCGGCAAACACCACTTCTCCGGCGTCGGTCTGGATGGTCAGGGTGGTGTAGGCGGCCCAATCCGGCAGCGTCAGGGCCGGGTGGGCGTCGTAGAGGGTGCCCAGCTTTTGCACCGTCAGGGTGGCAGGGTCGTTGAATACCTTGTCCAGTTTACCGCCAATGAGAGGCACCTGCCAGCAGCTGCCGTTGGCGGTGAGCTCTGCACCCCCAAAGGCTGCTGCCGGGTCCGGGCGGCCTCCCTGGGTGGTAAAGGCATAGCTTACCCCCATCACCGCTGCCAGCAGCAGGCACACCCCCACTGCTACGCTTACCAGCCAGAGCAGAAATCGTTTCATATCCTTCTCCTTATGTAAGAAAAACGGGCGCACCGGTACAGCCTGTTCCAGACTTCCGGTGCGCCCACTTGATGCTTGGTCGTTTACTCCGCAGCGTCCTCGGCGGATGCTTCCTCGTCGGCAGCCTCCGGCTCCACCGTGTCGGCGTCATCCTCACCAAACAGCAGACGCTCGTACTCGTCCAGTTCCTTCTCACGGCGGCGCAGATATACCGCCACAGCGGCCAGGGCTCCGGCCACAGCGGCCAGGGCAGCGATCACAGCGATCAGGCAAGATTTCTTCATAGGTCAAGCACACTCCTTTTGGGTCGAAACGGTGTTCCCGTTCTGGTTTTCAGCAGATGCAGATCCATCTTGTGGTTATTATACCCGTTCCTGTCAAAAATTACAACCGTTGCTGGCAATATTTTAACAGACTATCCCCTTTGCACAAAACCCTTTCGGCAGGATGCTGGTTTTGGGCCGCTCCCCTTTGGGCACAACGCCCAAAAAATGGAAACTTCAGCCCATCCGCTGCCGATAAGCGGCAAAGGCACCGGGCAGAGTGTAGGTGGTCTGCAGCTCCTGGGGGCTGGCCCACACATACCCCTCCGGGGCCGGCTGGTCTGCCACCGTCAGTTCCAGCCCCGACAGCAGCCATTCCACATGGGTAAAGATGTGTTTGGCTGCCGGCAGAGCCTCCGGCCGAGGGTCTGCCAGCTGCAGCCCCAGAGCCTGCAGCCGCTCCAGCACCTGGGCCTGCAGCAGGTGTTCCCCCTCCCACAGCACCGGTTGCCACAGCCCTGCCAGCAGCCCTTTTTCCGGCCGACGCTGCACCAGAAAACCTGCCGGACTTTTGACCAGGGCCACCGTTACCGGCAGCACCCGGCGAGGCTTGGGCTTGGCCTTTTGGGGCAGCTGCCCGGTGGTGCCTGCCGCCCGGGCCTGGCACTGCTCTGCCAGAGGGCACTGCCCACACAGGGGCGCACCGTTGGGCACACACACCAGGGCCCCCAGCTCCATGAGGGCCTGGTTATAGTCCCCGGCTTTTTCCGGCGGCTGATGCTCCATGACCCGGGCGGTAAAGGCCTTTTTTACCTTGGGATCGGTGATGATGCCGGGGTCGTTGTACAGCCGGGCAACCACCCGCAGCACGTTGCCGTCCACCGCCGGGACTGGGATGCCGAAGCTGATGGAGGCAATGGCCCCGGCGGTGTACTCCCCGATGCCGGGCAAGGACCGCAGAACCTGGTAATCTGCCGGCAGCTGGCCCCCATACTGCTGGCACACCAGCTTTGCCGCCTTTTGCAGGTTCCGCACCCGGCTGTAGTAGCCCAGGCCCTCCCACAGCTTGTGGAGCTTTTCTTCCTCGCAGGCTGCCAGGGCCGGGATATCCGGCAGCTGGGCCAGAAAGCGATGGTAATAGGGCAGCACCGCCGACACCCGGGTCTGCTGCAGCATCACCTCGCTGAGCCACACATGGTAGGGGGTAGGGTCGGTGCGGAAGGGCAGACTGCGGCGGTTTTTGTAGAACCAATCCAGTAAGGCAGGTGCAATGTTTTCCACTTGTTTTGTGCTCCTTGTTGAAAGATCGTGGGAGACCCTCTCAGTCACGGCTTACGCCGTGCCAGCTCCCCCGAGGGGGGAGCTTTTTTGCTGCTGACCGCAGCCTTCTCCTTCCAAACAGAAGGAGCTTTTCTCATTCCCGCACAGAAGCTCCCCCTTTCGGGGGAGCTGGCGAGCGCAGCGAGACTGAGAGGGTTTTCAACCAAAAAAGCCGCCGCTGATGCGGCGACTTTCTTGGTTACAGTATGTACACTCCTCAGAAGCCGTATGCAGTACGGGGGAAGGGCAGCACGTCACGGATGTTCTGGATGCCCGTGAGGTACATGATGAGACGCTCAAAGCCCAGGCCGTAGCCGGCGTGCTCCACGCCGCCAAACTTCCGCAGGTTCAGGTACCAGTCGTAGCTGCTCTTGTCCAGGCCCAGCTCGTCCATACGGGTGGCCAGCTTGTCGTAGCTTTCCTCACGCTGGCTGCCGCCGATGAGCTCGCCGATGCCGGGCACCAGCATATCTGCGGCGGCCACGGTCTTGCCGTCGGCGTTCTGCTTCATGTAGAAGCTCTTGATCTCCTTGGGGTAGTCGGTAACGAACACCGGCTTTTTGTACACCACCTCGGTGAGGTACCGCTCGTGCTCGGTCTGGATGTCCACGCCCCACTCCACCGGGAACTGGAACTTCTTGTTGTTCTTTTTCAGGATCTCGATGGCCTCGGTGTAGCTGATGCGGCCAAACTCGCTGCCAGCCACCAGCTCCAGACGCTCGATGAGGCCCTTGTCGATGAACTGGTTGAAGAAGGCCATCTCATCGGGGCAGTTCTCCAGCACATAGCGGATGACGTACTTGATCATAGCCTCGGCGTTGTCCATGTAGCCGGACAGGTCGCAGAAAGCCATCTCCGGCTCGATCATCCAGAACTCGGCTGCGTGACGGGTGGTAAAGCTCTTTTCCGCCCGGAAGGTGGGGCCAAAGGTGTACACCTTGCCAAACGCCATGGCCATGGCCTCGGCCTCCAGCTGGCCGGACACCGTCAGGTTCACCGGCTTCTCAAAGAAGTCCTGGGTGTAATCCACGGTGCCGTCCTCGTTTTTGGGCACGTTCTCCAGGTCCAGGGTGGTGACCCGGAACATCTCACCGGCACCCTCGCAGTCAGAGGCAGTCAGCAGCGGAGAGTGGGCGTAGACAAAGCCGTTCTCCTGGAAGAAGCGATGGATGGCAAAGGCAGCAGCGCTGCGGACCCGGAAAGCAGCGTTGAAGGTGTTGGTACGGGGGCGCAGGGTGGGCATGGTACGCAGATACTCCATGCTCATCTTCTTTTTCTGCAGGGGGTACTCCTCTGCAGGGCAGTCGCCCAGGATCTCCACGCTGTCGGCGTTCAGCTCAAAGGGCTGCTTGGCCTGGGGGGTCAGCACCAGCTTGCCCTTGATGCACAGGCTGCTGTACAGGCCGGTGTGGATGACCTGGTCGTAGTTGGGCAGCTTGCCGGCTTCCAGCACCACCTGCAGGGTCTTGAAGCAGCCGCCGTCCGACAGGGCGATGAAGCCGATGTTCTTGGAGTCGCGGATGTTCTTTGCCCAGCCGCAGACGGTGATCTCGGTGCCGTCCGCCGGGGTGTTCTTGAACAGCGAAAGGATCTCGGTACGTTCCATAGTAGTTCTCCTTTGTAAAGAAAAAAGACAGCTTTTGCCCTGAAAGTTCAGGGCGAACAAGCTGTCTTGTAATGTCCGCGGTGCCACCTGAATTACCGGAAGTGCCGGTCCCTCGTGCGCTCAAAAAAGCGCTGTCCCCGTAACGCTGGACCTGCGTCTCGCCTACTGGCAGCCTCTGGGCTGGGTTCAGCTTGCTGCTCCCGGGTGTTCGTTCATGCGGCGCACAGGCACGGCTCTCAGCACTGCCGTACTCTCTGGGCTGTAGCAGTCCGCACTACTTTTCCCGATCCTTGCATTTCGTTTTTAAAAATAGCACTTCAGCGGTAGTTTGTCAAGGGCTCGGCTGCCCCAGCAGGGCCGCTGCCAGGGCCCGGGCCGCCAATTGCCCGGCGTACAGGGCCTCGTTCAGGGTGTTGCCGTGGCCCCCTACCTCCAAAAGCAGGCTCCCGGTGGTCAGGTCCTGGTTATAAAAGCGGTAGCTGAACAGTACCGGACGGGTCAGGCCGGGGAAGCTGCCCTCCATGGCCTGCTCCCAGGCAGCGGCAAACCGCAGGTTCTGCCGCCAGTTGGGCAGCTGCACCGTGGTGCCGTTGTCGCAGCCGCAGATGATCATGACCTGGGCCGCCTGCCGCCCCTCCACGGTGCACACCGGGGCATACCGGGCCCCGGCGGCGGTCTCGATGGCGTCTCGGTGGACGTCCAGCACCACCTTGATGCTGGGGTACTGGGCCAGATACTGCTGCACCACGGCCCGGCTGTTGCCGTAGCTGCCGGTGTAGCTGGGGTAATCGTTGAGGGTCTCGTCGTGGAGGGTATGGATGCCTGCGGCGTTGAGGGTGTCTGCCACCACCCGGCCCACGGCGCAGACGTTGCGCTGCCGGTCGGTGGTCCGGGCCCCGTCCCCGGGGGCAAACCACAGCCCCTGAGAAAGGCGGTAGTCCTCGGTGGCGTGGGTGTGCATCACCAGCACCTGGGGGTCCGGGCTGTTGGGCTCCACCGCAAAGGGCAAAGGCCCCTCCAGGGCTGCTGCCAGGTCCCCGGCGGACTGCCGGGTGTTGTTCTTTATAGTACCGGCCCCACAGGGGATGTACTTTTCGCCGCTGCCCTGGGGGTAGTTCTTTTCCACCACGGTCCCGGCATCTGCCGGACGGGCCTCCTCCCCTTCCAGGGGTACCAGATAGGCCTCGATACCCTCCGGCAGGGCCGGGGCAGCCTCCGGTTCCAGCTGGGGCTCCGGCTCTGCCGGGGCCGAGGACACTGCCGCCGGGGCCTGGGAGGCTGCCAGGGCCTGCCGCCCAGCCCACAGCAGGGTCCGGGCCGCAGGCACCGGAGCCGCCAGCACTGCCGCCAGCACCAGGGCCACGCTGCGGCATCCCAGGCACAGGGCGGTGAACAGGGCAGCAGCCTCCAGAAAAGGCAGCCCCTGGGGGCGGTGCCGTTCCGGCGCAGGCATCCGGCTTCGCATGGCAGGTCCCTCCTTTCCCCTATGGTCTCCATCTTAAAACAAGGCTGCCCTCACCCCGTAAGCCAGGCCAGCTGGGCCACCGTGAGCCGGGGCTGCAGGGCCCGGTTCAGCATCCCGGCCAGCAGGGCGGAGCCGTGGGCGATGACGCTGTCCAGGGCCCGGGGGGTCACCACCAGGTCCGCCCCCTCCGGGGCCTCCATCAGCACCGGGATGCCTGCCGCCAGCACCGGCACCCCCAGGGCAGCGGCATCCAGGTGCTTTGCGTGGTCTGCCTGGGCCGGGTACAGCCCGGTATCGGAAAACTGGATGCTGCGGCCCAGCCGGGCTGCCTCGCTGGTGCAAAGGCTGTCCACGCACACCAGGGCCACAGGCCGGGCCGCCTGGACCAGGGCCCGGGCCAGCTGCCGCAACGTCAGGCCTGTATCCCCGGACACCCCCGGGGCCACCGCCGCCACGGGACGGATGCCCGGCACCGGCAGCGAGTGCCCCGGTCCCATGGTCACCAGCACCCTTTGGGCAGTACGGGGGCCCAGGGCATCGGCGGTCACCCGGCGGCTGCCTACCCCCAGCACCAGCACCGGGCCCTCCGGCGGCAGCAGGGCCTGCAGCTCTGCGGCCCCGGTCTCGATGACCGCCTCGTCCCGTTCGTCCAGTACGCTGACACTGGGCATCTCCAGGGTCACATACCGCCCCCGGGGCCGGGCCAGCCCCTCCCGGGCGATCTCCACCCGGGTCACCGTAACGCCGCCCTGCCGGGCCGTGGCCAGCCGCACCCCAGGGGGCACCCCTGCAGCCCCGGGGGCCCGGAACCACTCATCTGCCATGTCGGTTTTACACATTTTGCCACGCTCCCATCCCTTTTGGGGGCCTTTGGGCCCCGGAATCCGGGCTGAGTATGGGAAAATCGAAATTTTTTCATACAAAAATCAAAAAAACGCTTGCGTCGGTACGGCAAATATGGTATCATAAGGTGCGCTGTTATAGGTAGCCAAGGAGGTGGAACGAATGCCTAACATCAAATCTCAGAAGGACCGCGTCGTGCAGGCTGCTGCAGAGCAGGCTCACAACAAGGCCATTAAGACCAACCTGAAAACAGTCGTCAAGAAGGCAGACGCTGCCATCGATGCGAATGCCGCTGACAAGGACGCAACCGTCCTGGCTGCTGTTTCCGCGATCGACAAGGCTCGCGCTAAGGGTGTCATCAAGAAGAACACCGCAAGCCGCAAGATCAGCCGTATGGCAAAGCGTGCTAACAAGAACGCTTGATCGCAGTTTGATTGACGAACAAAACCTCTGTACCGGAGCGCCCGGTACAGGGGTTTTTGTTTTTATACCGGTTCCGGCTGAGCCGTCAGGGCTGCCCAGTCCACCGGCGGCACCGGCTCCAGCAGCTGCTCCGGCGGCAGGGGCTGGGCAGGCTCTGCCCACAGCCCCCACACCGCCCAGGCCAGGGGCACCGCTGCCCCCAGGCCCAGCGCCGGCAGACCCAGAGCCGGGTCGGTACACACCGGGCTCCCCGGCAGCATGGCCGCCCCGGTGCACAGCAGCTGGGCTGCAAAAAGCTCCCACAACAAGGGGGTCCAGCTTTGCTTCATCCTGCTCACCTCCGTTTTCCACAGTGTAGCGCAGGAATGGTGCAAAACAAGGCGAACCCTCGCCGGGGAGCTTTTTTCTTTGGGCCGGGCAGTCAGTTCTGGTCGTGGCTCTTGCCCACCCAGGAGCACACCACACCGCAGACCAGGCTGGCAGTGACCCCGGCGGCGGCAGCGGTAAGGCCCCCGGTCAGGATGCCCAGGGCCCCCTGCTGCTGCAGGGCAGTACGCACCCCCTTGGCCAGCAGATGACCAAAGCCCAGCAGGGGCACTGTGGCCCCGGCCCCGGCCAGCTCCGCCAACGGGGCGTACCACCCCAGGGCCGACAGCACCACCCCTGCCACCACATACCCGGTGAGGATCCGGGCCGGGGTAAGGCCCGTCAGGTCGATGAGCAGCTGCCCCACAGTGCAGATGGCTCCCCCTACGCAAAAGGCCCAGACATAGTTCATCTCTGCTCCTCCTTTTCCGGCGCACGCAGCTCCACCAGATGGGCCACCGCCGGGATGGTCTCCTTCTGCAAAAAGGTGGTCTGGCTCATGAGTGCCCCGGTGGCAATGAACAGCACCCGGCGGTGGCGGCGGTCCAGCAGCCGGGGCAGGATGTGGCTGCACAGTACGGCGGCGCAGCACCCCGGGCCGGAGCCGCCGCTTTTGACCTGCTGCCCGGGGCCGAACAGCAGACAGCCGCAGTCCGCATGGTTTTTCAGCAGCAGGCCCTGGGCTGCCAGCAGCTCCTGCAAAAGCCTGCTGCCCACCTGGCCCAGGTCCCCGGTGTAGATGCAGTCAAAGTCCCCGGGCTGGGTGTGGGTGTCCTGAAGATACCGCAGCAGGGTGGCGGCCGCCGCCGGGGCCATGGCGGCCCCCATGTTGTTGATATCCCGGACCTGGTAATCCTGGACCCGGCCAAAGGTGGCGGCGGCAATGGCGGCCCCCGGCCCGGCAGGCTGCAAAAGGCAGCACCCGGCGGCAGTGGCAGTCCACTGGGCCGTGGGGGTCCGCACCGCTCCATAGCTGAGTGGGGTGCGGAACTGCCGTTCTGCGGTGCAAAAATGGCTGGATGTCACCGCCAGCAGATGCTCTGCTGCCCCGGCAGCGCACAGGGCAGCCCCCAGGCCCAGGGCCTCGGCCATGGTGCTGCAAGCCCCAAACACCCCGGCAAAAGGGGCCCCCAGCTCTCGCATGGCATAGCTGGAGGCGGTGCACTGGGCCTGCAAGTCCCCGGCCAGCACCAGCTGCACCCGTTCCTGGGGCAGCCGGGCTTTTTGCAGGCAGAGCCGGGCAGCTCGCAGCTGCAGGGCAGTTTCCGCTGCCTCCCAGCTGCCCCGGCCCAGCCGGTTGTCGGCGGTGCACTCCTCCAGCCCCTGGGCCAAAGGGCCCTGGCCCTCCTTTTTGCCCCCGACGGCGGCCTGGGCTGCGATCACCGGTGGGGCAGAGAACAACAGGGTGTCGCCGTGTCGGATGATGCTCAAGAAAAAACCTCCTTTTAGGCCGGAACTGTGTTATAATAACCCTGATACCAGACCTGTGCAATTTTGCCGGGGGCTCCGTCGTATGATATTATGACAGGACCCCCAGGCCCAAAGCCTGCAGGCCCCAGAGCACTGCCCCGTACACCACCGATGCCAGGGTGCCGTACACCAGCACCGGCCCGGCAATGGTGAACATCTTGGCTCCGGTGCCCAGCACCCGGCCCTCGGCCTTGAACTCGATGGCGGCACTGACCACGGCGTTGGCAAAGCCGGTGATGGGCACCAGGGACCCGGCCCCGGCCCTGGCTGCCAGCTTTTGATACCAGCCCAGGGTGGTGAGCACCGCCGACAGCAGGATCAAACTGCAGCTGGTAAGGGTGCCGGCTGTGTCCGGCTCCATCCCAGCAGCCAAAAACCACTGCCGCAGCCCCTCTGCCCCCAGGCAGATGCCGCCCCCGGTGCCAAAGGCCCACAGGCAGTCTGCCAGCAGCGGCGACCGGGGCCCGGCCTGCCGCACCCGGCAGGCATATTCCTGTACCGTCAGTTTCATGGTGCATCCCTCCGGCCACAGTTTGCCCCGGTGGGGTGCCTGCTATCCCCTTTTTTCGGAAAGGAGGCCTTTGTCCATGGGTCACACTTCTTCCTTTGCCCGGCGTCTGCTGGGGTTCACCCTGCTGGCCTGTGTGGTCGCCGGGACTGCTGCCTATGCCCTGCCCCGGCTCCAAAACGCCCCTGCGGCCTCAGCGGCCCCGGCCCAGCCCCCGGCAGAATCCGCAGTTCCGGCGCCCTCTGAGGCCCCCAGCCTCCCGGAGGCTCCGGCTGCCAGCACTCCGGAGCCCCAGCCGGAGCCGGAACAAGAGGGCCTGCTGACGGCAGCCCAGGCCCGGGCCATGCTGGAGGACCCCCGGATGGTGCTGGTGAACCACAGCCACCGGATGCCGGAGGACTACACCTTTTCCACCCTGGAATGCGGCTCTGACACGGCGGTGAACAAGACCTTGCAGACCGAAGCCGCCCAGGCCTTTTTGCAGCTCCAGGCTGCCGCCGCCCAGGAGGGGGTGACCATCTGGATGCAGAGCGGCTACCGCAGCGTGAAATACCAGACCTTCCTTTACGACCGCAAGACCCAGTATTACCGGGACAAGGGTTACGACGAGGCCCAGGCCCGGCAGAAAGCCGCCGCCATCGTGAACCCTCCGGGGTACTCTGAGCACAACTGTGGCCTGGCTGCCGACCTGAACAGCCCGGAGCACACAGGCCTGGACCAGGGCTTTGAGGACACCGCCGCCTTCCGCTGGCTGTGCCAGCACGCCGAGACCTACGGTTTTATCCTCCGGTACCCCCAGGGGGCCGAGGCCGTTACCGAGATCACCTACGAGCCCTGGCACTGGCGGTATGTGGGGCCGGAGAACGCCGCCTTGCTGAACCGCAGCGGCCTGTGCTTTGAGGATGCCATTGCGGCCCTGGAGCAGCTGGCCCAGAGCCAGGACACCGCCTCCTGAGCCTCTGCCGGGGCAGGTTGTAAAACTTTTGTGGTGCGTTGCATTTTGCCCCCTGATATGGTAAGATAATAGCGGCCTGCCCCAGGGCCCGGTGCCCCGGGAGCCGGACGAATGCTTTTTTATAAAAGAAGGAATAATTTATGATAAACCGCACGAAACTTCTTTCCATGACGGTGTGTGCCGCCCTGTCTGCCGCCCTGCTCACCGGCTGCGGCGGCGGTGCTGCCTCTCAGGCTTCTTCCGCTGCCTCTGCTCCGGCTGCTTCCAGTGCTGCCAGCACCTCCGCAGCAGAGCCGGAGAACGGTTCTGCTGCCCTGGACAATGCCTACAGCACCCTGGAGGCCGCCAACCCCATCTCCAACCCCTTTGCCATTGATGCCATGAGCATCGAGTTCGACTTTGGCCTGAAGGCTGAGGACGTGGCCGCCTACAAGGGCGTAAAGAGCAACGACAACGGCGACGCCGGCCTGGTGCTGGTGGTGCAGGCCGCCAGCGGCAAGGCCCAGGCTGTGGTGGATGCCATGAAGGAATACCAGCAGACCCTCATCAACACCTGCAGCAACTACCCGGACGACTTTGCCCAGGCCCTGGAGAACGCCAACAACGCCATCATCACCAGCAAGGGTGACCTGGTGGCCATGGTGGTAAACTCCAACGAGTGCACTGCCGACCTGTCTGCCACTGTGGACAGCGCCCTGAACGGCTGATCTTTCGGAACTTTGAGCCGATGCCCTGGGCGGCATCGGCTTTTTTCAGTAGGCGTCCTCATCCGTCATGCCGCTTTCCCCCCCGGCCGGGGGAAGGCCGAGCATCCCTTCACCCTGTGTAAAAAGGAGGCTGACCCCTTGGTTTTCAGCACCATCATTTTTTTGTTCCGCTTTTTGCCCATCACCCTGGCCCTGTATTACCTTGCCCCTCCCAAGCTGAAAAACACGGTGCTGTTCCTTTGCAGCCTGGTGTTCTACTGCTGGGGCGAGGTGCGGTTCTTCCCGGTGATGGTGGCCCTGATCCTGCTGAACTACATCAGCGGCCTGGCCATCCAGCATTTTGACCAGAAGCCCGGCCTCCGCAAGGCCTTTTTGCTGCTGGCCCTGGTGGGCAGCCTGGGGATGCTGTTCTACTTTAAGTACGCCAACTTTGTGCTGGGCAGCCTCAATGCCCTGCTTGGCACCACCTTTGCCCAGATCCAGGGCATTGGCACCCTGCCCCTGGGCATCAGCTTTTACACCTTCCAGACCCTCTCCTACTCCATCGACGTGTACCGCCGGGATGTGAAGGCCGAACGCAACATCATCGACTTTGGTGCCTATGTGGTCATGTTCCCCCAACTTATCGCCGGGCCCATCGTCAAGTACCGGGAGGTGTCGGACCAGCTCCATGTGTACCGGCACCGCTACAGCCTGGAGCAGATCCAGGACGGCATGACCCTGTTCACCTTCGGCCTGGCCAAAAAGGTGCTGCTGGCCGACGCCATCGGTGCTTTGTGGACCGATATCATCGGGGTGTCCGGCAGCCCCTCCACCACCTTTGTGGGGCTGGCCAACGCCTCCACCCCTCTGGTGTGGCTGGGCATCCTTGCCTACAGCCTGCAGCTGTACTTTGACTTTTCCGGCTATTCCATGATGGGCATCGGCATGGGCAAGATGCTGGGCTTTGATTTCCCCCAGAACTTCAACTACCCCTATATCTCCCGTTCCATCACCGAGTTCTGGCGGCGGTGGCACATGACCCTGTCGGGCTGGTTCCGGGAGTATGTGTATATCCCCCTGGGGGGCAACCGCAAGGGCCTGAAGCGTCAGATCCTGAACCTGTTCATCGTGGAGCTGCTCACCGGCATCTGGCACGGTGCCAACTGGAACTTTATCTGCTGGGGCCTGTACTACTTTGTGCTGCTGGCCGTGGAAAAGCTGTTTTTGCTGCCCTACCTGCAAAAGGGCAAGGTGTGGCCCCACCTGTACACCCTGTTCTTGGTAGTGGTAGGCTGGGCCATGTTTGTGGGCAACGATACCGGAGTGTCCTTTGGGCTGCTGTTCCAAAAGCTGTTCCTGCCCTCCGGCGGCGTGTCTCCCCTGTACTTCCTGCGGAACTACGGGGTGCTGCTGGCAGTCAGTGTGATCTGCTGCACCCCTCTCATCGAAAAACTCTGGGATCGGCTGCGCCGGAACACCCTTACCCGCTGCGCCACCATCCTGGTGCTGCTGGTGGTCTCCACCGCCTATGTGGTGGGCAGCACCAACAGTCCCTTCCTGTATTTTAACTTTTAAGGAGGCCAAAAGATGTCTCATCATGAAAAAAAGGCCCCTTCTCTCCTGCGGTACCCGGTGCTGCTGGTGTTCAGCCTGTTTTTTGCCGGGCTGTTTGCCCTGGATCTGCTTACCCCGGACCGGGCCTACAGTGAGCTGGAGAATACCACCCTCAGCCAGCGTCCGGCCCTGACCCAGTTTACCGCCAAGGGGCTCAACAATTACTTTACCGCCTACACCAAGTACGTCAAGGACCAGGTGGCAGGCCGGGACCAGTGGATCAGCCTGCAAAGCGTGGTGGAGACCACCCTGCTGCAAAAGCAGCAGAACGGCGGCATCCTGCTGGGCAAGGACCACATGATGTTCCCCCGGACCTACGGCCTGCTGGCCACGGAGGACCGCACCCTGCCCAAGAACACCCAGGCCCTGACCCAGCTGTGCCAGCGTTACCCCGGCAAGGTGGAGGTGCTGCTGGCTCCCTCGGCTGCGGAGGTGTACCCGGAAAAGGTGCCTGCCAATGCCCCTCTGCTGGACCAAAACCCCTACCTGGACCAGCTGGCTGCAGCGGTACAGGCTGCCGGAGGCCGGTTCGTGGACGTGCGCCAGACCCTGGAGGCCCACAAGAGCGAGTATATCTACTACCGCACCGACCACCACTGGACAAGCCTGGGGGCCTACTACGCCTACCAGCAGCTGTGCGATACCCTGGGCCTGACCCCCTTTGACACTGCCGCCCACACCGCCCTGACGGCCCAGGGCTTTTACGGCACCCATTACTCCAAGGCCCGGACCTGGAACGCTGTGCCGGATGTGATCACCTACTACGACCTGCCCAACGCCCTGACTGTCTGGAACGTTACCGCCCCGGGCCAGCCCACCCAGGGCCAGACCACCGGCCTTTACGACACCCAAAAGCTGGCGGCCTACGACAAATATTCCATGTTCCTCCACGGCAACAACGGCCTGAGCCGGGTGGAGGGAGAGGGCACTGGCCGCATCCTGGTGATCAAGGACAGCTACGCCAACTGCTTTGTGCCCTACCTGACTGCCAACTACGGTCAGATCGACGTAGTGGACTTCCGCAACTACAACTACGGCCTGGACCAGCTGATCACCGACAACGGCTACGACCAGATCCTGGTGCTGTACAGCTTTGACAGCTTTAAGAGCGACCCCTACCTTTACCGTGCCGGCGTGGCCGGTTAAACCAGGTCCTACCCCCTGCCCGGGCAGTGCTGCCAGCCAGCTGCTGCCCGGGCATTTTTGGCGCAAGGGCAGAATTATTGCAGTGGTTTTTCACAAACTTCTCTAGTTTTTTTCATAAGGCTTACCAGTTTTCTTCCAGTTTGCCCAAGACCCCCTTGCAAAAAAACAACGGCTGTTGTACAATGGCCTTAGAGAGAAGCTGAAGCTCTCAAACCACATAAAAGGCAGTTTTGATGCTCCTGCCGCAGAGGGCAGGTGCCTTTTTACAGGAGGGGAACCCAATGGAAAAAAAGCTGAATCTGCCTGCGGACTACGCAGTGCTTTCCCATGACGAGATGACCTACACCCAGGGCGGCGGCGTGATCACCACCCTGCTGGGGCTGTACACCGCAGGGGCTGCAACAGTGGGCACCGGCGTGCTGGCTGCCAGCTACGCCTGGGGCATCCAGCAGACCCGTGACTGGCTCAAGCAGCCGGGCAACAAGGAGGGCAACGTCTTTACCGTTTACGGCCGTGCCCTGGACGCCCTGTCTGCGGATATGCAGAAGTCCTCGTCCAACTTTATCCGGGACGGCGTCTCGGCCCTGACCGTTTGTGCCATGGGCCCCCTGAGCCTGTACCTGGTGCTGCGGAAGTAAGCAGCGACCCCTATTTTGGCTACACAGCGTTTTATGCGCTGTGAAATATGCTTTGTGTTAAAGGAGTGTTCTTATGGAAAAGACTATGATGTATCCCGTCTCTTACAACGTTCTGTCCATGGACGAGATGACCTACACCTCCGGTGGCGCTACCGCTACCCAGGCTATCCTGGCCGCTCTGCTGCCTCCCTACGGCTGGTACAAGGCAAGCACCGAGATCCGGGATTATCGCAAGAAGAACCCCGATACCTGGCTGAACTCCGGTCTGGACGCCTTTGTGGCAGGCTGTGAGAAGAGCGTGACTGACGCCATCTACGGTGTTGGCTGCGCCTACAACTTTGTGGCTATGAACATTGCCACCAGCGGCGTTGCACTGCTGCCGGCTGCCTACATCATCTTCATGCAGTAAGCCAGGAGACACCACAGATCCTATAACACGAGGGGGGCTTCCCAATGGGAAGCCCCCCTCGTGATTTTTTGTTTTGTTTTTGCCGGGGCCCTCAGGTCTCCGGGGCCTCGCTGGCCGGCAGCTGGTTCCACAGGCGGTAGTAGACCCCCTGCTTTGCCAGCAGCTGGGCGTGGGTGCCCTCCTCCTGGATGCCGTCCTCCCCCAGCACCAGGATCCGGTCGTAGTCCTTGATGGTGGTCAGCCGATGGGCAATGGTCAGGGTGGTGCGGCCGTGGGCCAACTGCTCCAGGCTGCGGCCCACCAGGATCTCGCTTTCGTTGTCCAGGGCACTGGTGGCCTCGTCCAGGATCAGAATGGGCGGATTTTTCAAAAACACCCGGGCAATGGCGATGCGCTGCTTCTGACCGCCGGAGAGCTTGACCCCTCGCTCGCCTACATAGGTGTCGTAGCCGTCCTTCAGGGCCCGGATAAAGCCGTCGGCCCCTGCCAGCCGGGCAGCCTCCTGGATCTCCTGCCGAGTGGCACCGGGCTTGCCGTAGGCGATGTTCTGGGCCACGGTGCCGCTGAACAGGTACACGTCCTGCTGCACGATGCCGATATCCTGCCGCAGGCTCTGGAGGGTCACCTGGCGGATATCCTGGCCGTCAATGAGGATGCGGCCGCTGGTGACCTCGTAGAACCGGGGGATCAGGTTGCACAGGGTGGTCTTGCCGCCGCCGGAAGCTCCCACCAGGGCCAGCCGCTCCCCGGCCCGGATATCCAGGCTCACGTTGTGCAGCACCTTGTTGTGGTCGTCGGGGTACTCAAAGTTCACGTTCTCGAACCGGATGGCACCGGGGCCCGGCTGCAGGGGCACGGCATCCGGGGCATCCTGGATGGCCACCGGGGTGTCCATGATCTCCACGAACCGCTCAATGCCGGTCATGCCACGCTGGAACTGCTCTGCAAACTCCACGATGCGGCGGATGGTGGCAATGAGGGTGGTAACGTACAGCATATAGGCCACCAGGTCACCGGCGGTGATCTTGCCGTACACCAGGGACAGGCCGCCGGCCAGGATCACCACCAGGTACATCAGGCCGTCAAAGAGCCGGGTAGAGGTGTTGAAGGCACCCATGGCGTAGTAGCCCAGGGTCTTGATGTGCTCAAAATCCCGGTTGCCCTTGGCAAACTTTTCCCGCTCCTGAGCCTCGGCGGCAAAGGCCTTGACCACTCCCTGGCCCAGCAGGCTGTCCTCGATGGTGGAGTTCAGCTCACCGATCTGGACCCGCTGCTGCCGGAACCGGGCCCGCAGACGGCCGTTGAGGTACACCGACACCACCCCCATCAGGGGCACACAGGCAAACACGGCCAGGGTCAGGGGCACGCTGGCCCGGCACAGGATCACAAAGGAGGCCAGGATCTTGATGCCGGCAATAAAAAACTCCTCCGGGCAGTGGTGGGCAAACTCGGTCACATCAAACAGGTCGTTGGTGATGCGGCCCATGATGGTGCCCACCTTGGTGTTGTTGTAGTAGGTGTGGTCCAGCCGCAGCAGGTGGTCAAAGGCGTCCCGGCGCATATCCGTCTCAATGTGCACGCCCATGATGTGGCCGATGCTGGCCATATAGTAGCTGGCTGCGCCGTCAATGATCCGCAGCACAAAATACAGTGCCGCCAGCCGCAGCACCACCCCAGCCGTCAGGGTGATGCCCACCCCCATGGCAGAGTTGGTAATGGTGCCCATAATCTTGGGCAGCACGATATCGCACAGGGTGGTAAGGCCTGCACAGAACAGGTCCAGACACAGGGTCTTTTTGTATTTGCCCATGTAAGGCATGAACCGCCGCAGCAGCTGACGGCTGCTGGTGTGGTGCGCTCCAGGGTCCTTCATCTTATTTTTTGCCATGGTTCCTCCGTTTTTATCTCCACATTTTTCTCATTTTTTGCTGTAGTCCCGTTCGCCGTAGATGGCGGTGCCGATGCGGACCAGAGTGGCTCCCTCCCGGATGGCGTTTTCAAAATCGCCGCTCATGCCCATGGAAAGGGTCTCCATCTTCACATTGCGGTAGCCCTGCTCCCCGGCCTTCACAAACAGCTGGTACACCTGGGCCAGGTAACGGCGGTTCTGGGCGTCATCGTCGTTCACGGGAGGAATGGCCATCAGGCCCTTTACCCGGAGATGCTCCTGGGCGGCGGCGGTGTCCAGCAGAGGCCACAGGGCCTCCGGGGCCACGCCGGTCTTGCTCAGTTCGCCGCCGATGTTCACCTCCAGCAGGATATCCTGGACCACCCCGGCCTTGGCGGCCTCCTTTTCAATGGCCAGCAGCAGATGCTCGCTGTCCACGCTCTGGATCAGGCTGGCCCGGCCCAGCACCTTTTTGATCTTGTTGGTCTGCAAATGACCGATAAAATGGCTGGGCTTGCCGCAGTAGGCCCCGGCGTCGTAGTTGGCGCACAGCTCCTGCACATGGTTCTCGCCGAACACGTCAATGGGCAAAGCTGCACTGGCTGCCACGGTCTGGGCGGTACGGGTCTTGCAGGCGGCGCACAGCTGCACCTGGGCCGGGTCCCGTCCGGCCTCCCGGGCGGCGGCAGCCATCTTTTCCCGGATCTCTGCCACAGCCTCCTGCATTTGTTCTAAGGTCTTTTCTGCCATAGGCTCAATCCTCCTCGGTATACTTGGCCCGCTCGCCGCCAATGAGCTTGGGACGGGTACGGGCACACAGGATGTTGGCATCCCCGATCCGGCTCAGACTCAGCCGCACCGGCACTGCCACCCGTTTCAGGTGCATCCCGATGAGGGTGCCGCCGATGTCCAGCCCGGCGTGGGCACGGATCTCCTCCACGGCCACCGGGTGCTGGAAGTTCTTCCAGCAGGTAGTGGCCCAACTGCCGCCGGCATGGGGCCGGGGCACCACCAGCACCTCCTCCCAGCCATACTGCCGGGCGGCCTCCTGCTCCAGAATAATAGCCCGGTTCAGGTGCTCGCAGCACTGGGCTGCCAGCCAGATGCCATGCTTTGCCAGCACCGGGGCCAGGCCTGCATACACGGCCCGGGCAGCCTCCAGGCTGGAATCCTTGCCGATGCGGCCCCCTACGATCTCACTGGAGGAGCAGCCCACCACCAGCACCTGGCCGGGCTGCAGCTGGGCCTGGTCCAGCAGCTCCACGGCGGCCTGCCGGGCCTGGGCCTCTACCTGTTCATAAAATGCTTCGGTCATCCAAAAACACCTCGCTTATCGGTTTGCGGCCAGCAGGCTCCCGGAGCCTGCTGTGCCGAAATATACTTTGCTGTCCACCGGGCACACCCCGGCGCAGCTGCCCTGGGAAAGGCCTGTAAAGGTCTGCTGCCAGCTGCCGGTGGCACTGTCCACCGCCTCGGCGCAGGGGGCCTCTGCTGCCAGCCGGAACAGCTTTTCCTGCAGGTTTTGGCCGGCACGCAGGGCAATGCCTCGCAGCAGGGTGCTCTGGGCCTGCTTTTCCAGCCAGCTGCTGCGGCCCCAGCGGTAGCTGACATACAGGGTGCCGTCAGAGTCCATGGCCAGGGCCCCGGGGTACCCCGGCAGCCCGGCCAAAAAAGCGGTGCAGTTCCGGCCTCCGGCCGTCAGCTCCCGGCCATCGGCCTCCACCTGCCAGACGCAGCGGCTGCCCAGGTCCGACACATACAGGGTGCTGCCATCGGGGCTCAAGGCCAGACCCGAGGCCCCGGCCAGGCCCCCCAGCACCGTTTCCACCCTGCGGGTGGCCGGGTCGTAGACATAGACACAGCCGGTGGCAGTGTGGGCCAGCAGCTCCGTACGCAGGGCCGCTTCCAGGCCCTTGTCTGCCTCTTTGGCTGCTGCCACCGCAAAATACACCTTGCCGTCCGGGGCCACCTGGACCCCGGATACTGCCCCCAGAGGGGCACCGTCCAGCTGGGTGACCACCTGTTCCACCGCTGCCCCCCAGCTGTCCCGGCGAGCCCGGCACAGGGTGCCTCCGGCAGGGGTCAGCACCGTCATCCACACATCCCCAGCCTCATCAAAGGCAAAGCCCGTAAGCTCCCCTTCCACTGTCAGGATGGCGGCAGTGTGGCCGCCGTCGGTGCGGACCAGGTCACTCTTCCGCTTTTTCAGGGTGGCACCCTGCCAGGCAGCGGCATACACAAAGCCCTCCCGGCTGCGGATGCAGTCCACGCCCTGGTACTCTCCCAGGTCCATCCGGTCCTTGCTGTCGGTGGACACCGCCGTGGCCACGGCTCCGGTATCCTGCCGCAGGTCCGGTGCTTTGTAGGGCTGGGGCGGCGTGTCGATGGGCCGGAACACCAAAGCATACACCAGGGCCAGCAGGATGCAGACCCCAAACACGGTGCTGGCCGTGCGGAACCGCTTCAGCAAGGCGTCCCGTTCCGCCGCCATCTGGGCCGCATACTCTGCCCGGCGCCGGGCCGCCAGAGCGTTGGCCCGGTTGGCCCGGCGGACCCATCGGTCCACGAACAAAGCCACCTGGGGCCCCACCGTCAGGGAGGCGATGGCCAGGATCAATAAAAATTCAACCAGTCCGATTCGCATACAAACCAATTCCTTTTTTCGTGAAAGCTCCGGCAGGCCCGGAGCCCACCTTATCGTTTCAGTATAACATTCCCCGGCCCAAAGGGCAAGCGCACCGGGGGCCGGGGCGCAAAATCCCCTGGGCAGCCCGGCGGTTCTGTGCTATACTGGAGCTGTGAGCCGGGCTTTTCCAAATGGTTCACGCAAACTTCACAGGATTTTCCAATTCTTTGGTTAAGATAAACTGGATGACTATCGTGTTAGGAGGGACCTGTTTTATGGCAAAGATCCTCATTGTTGACGATGAGCCCCGGATCCGGGAACTGATCCGGGAAAATTTACAATATGCAGGCTATGCCTGTGAGGAAGCCGGGGACGGCTCTGCCGCCCTGTCGCTGCTGTCCGGCGGCGGCTTCGACCTGGTGATCCTGGACCTGATGATGCCCTTTATGGACGGCATGACCTGCCTGCGTGAGATGCGGGGCCGCCACATCAACACCCCGGTGATCATCCTCACCGCCCGGGGTGAAGAATACGATAAGCTGGCAGGCCTGGAGGGGGGCGCCGACGACTATGTGGTAAAGCCCTTCTCCCCCCGGGAGCTGGTGGCCCGGGTCCGGGCGGTGCTGAACCGCACCATGCCCCGGGCAGAATCTGCCTCCGGCACCATGACCTTTGGGGAGCTGACCATCGACACCGCCAGCCACACCGTCCGGGTGTCCGGGGAGGAGGTGGCCCTGACCCCCAAGGAGTTTGATCTGCTGGTATTTCTGGCCTCCAATAAGGGCATTGCCCTGAGCCGGGAAAAGATCTTGCAAAAGGTGTGGAACTACGATTATTTTGGCGAGGACCGCACCGTGGATACCCATGTAAAGATGTTGCGTGGACACCTGGGCAAATGCCGCAGCTACATTGCCACCGTGTGGGGCATCGGCTATAAGTTCGACCCCGATGCTGCCCGTTGACCACCCTGGACCAAAGGAGCGTATGATCCATGCGGCAAACCCAAACGGCACGGCGTGGCCTCGGCATCCGGGGGCAGCTGATGTTCTTTTTGTGCTTCATCTGCCTGTTTCTGCTGGGACTGTTCTGGTTTTTGTCCACCCAGCTGCTGGAGCCTTTGTACACCAAACACATTGAAAAGCAGCTGACCACCCAGGCCGAAAGCGTGGTGGCCCGGCTGGACAAGGCCCTGGAGGGGGGCACCCAGCTTTCCTCCTGGTCTTTTGGGCGTCTCTACGTCAATACCGGGTTCTTTGACCAGCTGGCGGTGGACCTGTATGCCAGCGGTGCCCTCAGCAGCTTTTGCGTGGACATCTCTGACTCCACCCTGCGGCAGATCTACAAGATCGAGAACCAATCCTACTGCAACCTCCACGAGACCTACCTTTCCGACGCTGCCAACAACCAGGTGGTGAACACCGCCATTGCCATGCGTAAAAAGTGCCGCAACACCCCCGGTGGCTTCAAGCAGACCTTGAACCCACCCCGGCTCTCCGGCTCTGCCCAGCTGCTGGTGGGCCGCACCACCGCCGACGGGGCCTATACGGTGCTGGTGACCACCAGCCTGGTCCATGTGGCAGAGGCCAGCAAGGTCCTCAGCACCCTGCTGCCCCTGGCGGCCGCCTTGATCTTTGTCTTTGCCATGTCGGCAGCCTGGCTGTTCAGCGAGTGGTTCACCAAGCCCCTGCGGCAGCTTTCCCGGGCAGCCCGGCAGATGGCCGAGGGCAACTATGCCGTTCAGGTGGAGAGCCGCCGCAGCGACGAGCTGGGTGACCTGGCTCAGGACTTCAACCACATGGCCGAGGAGGTCCAGCGAGCTGCCCAGATGCAGCGGGACCTGCTGGCCAATGTTTCCCACGACCTCCGCACCCCCCTTACCCTTATCAAGGGCTACGCCGAGACGGTCCGGGACCTGACCGGAGACGACAAGGCCCACCGGGACGAGCAGATGAACATCATCGTGGACGAGACCGACCGGCTGACAGCCCTGGTGTCCAGCGTCATGGAGCTCAGCAAGGTGACCAGCGGTGCGGACCGCTGCCAGCGTGTGAACTTTGACATGGGCCAGCTCTGCGACGAGGTCAGCGAGCGGTACGAGGCCCTCTGCGCCCAGAACGGCTGGCATCTCCAGCTGGAGCTGCCGGAGGAGGAGCTGCCGGTATACGCCGACCCGGACATGATGCAGCGAGCCCTGCACAACCTGCTGGGCAACGCCATGCACCACATTGGGGCCGACGGCATCTTTATCCTGCGGGCAGCCCGGTGCACCGAGGGGGTCCGGGTGGAGGTGGAGGACCACGGCCCCGGCATCCCCCCTGCCGACCTGCCTTATATCTTTGACCGCTACTACCGGGCCCGGTCCGACGCCGGCAAACAGGGCACGGGCCTGGGGCTGTCCATTACTAAGGCCATCTTCCAGCAGCACGGCTTCCGCTTTGGGGTCCAGAGCACCCTGGGCAAGGGCACCGTTTTCTGGTTCATCATGAACGACCTGCCTGCCAGCGGCAAGCTGCCGCCCCTGTAACCCCCCAAACAGCACAAAAGCGGCCTGCCCTTTTGCAAGGGCAGGCCGCTTTTTTCAGGCTCTGCTGCCAGAGTCTGCGCTGTGATAGATGCCAAAGGTATTATCCGGGGCCGGCATCTCCACCCGGGAGGCCCGGTCGTTCACCGCCCACATCATGACCCCCATGGCCCCCAGGGCTGCCAGCACGATGAGCCATTTGACAAAATTCGGTAAGTTCTTCATACAACGTCCTTTTTTGTGGTTTTTTCTTCTTCCGGTCTGCAAAGCTGCCGGGCCCGGGCCAGCAGCTCTGCGGCCTGGTCAGGGCCCAGGGCCAGCACCCCGGGGCCCCGGTCTCCGGCCCCCGGTCCGACGTTGCCGGCCTCTGCAAAACAGGCCAAATCTCTGTCGGTGCGGTCGTTCCAGGCGGCAAAGCCCTCCGGAGCAATGTGAGCCCCCAGGCGGCAGTCCAGCACTGCCGTTTTGCCGGTAGGCCGCCAGGGTCTGCCCAGGTACACAGTGCCTGCCGGGCAGTCCGACACAAAGTCACAATCCCAGAACACAAAGCCCAGGCCCTGGGCTCCGCCGGAGGGGGCCGTGACCCAGCTGTGGGCCAGGCCGTTGTTCACGGTGCAGAGGGTGCACTGCTCAAACAGGGCGTCGGCACCCCCAAAGATAAAGTCGATGTCCCCGGCAATAAAGCAGTTCTGGTAATACTGAGCACTGGCCCGACGGGGTGCCAGGCCTCTGGGGCCCAAAAAGCCGTCCTTTTCCCGCTCTTTCTCCGGCAGAGGGGCGCAGAACAGGGTATCCTGGTTCCCCAGCAATCTCACGTTCCGGAACACCGCCCGGGCGCTGTCCACATAGGCCGCCACCGCCTGCCCCACCCGGGCACCGGGGCCTGCATCGTTTTCCAGGGTCAGATCCTCCACCTGCAGCCGCTCACCGCTGAAAAAGGCGGTGTAGCTGCGGAAGGTGTGGGTGGGCCGCCCGTCCGGGTGGGGCAGCTTGCCGCCGTCCCCCCACACCAGCCGGGTGCGGTCCGGCCCGGCACCCCGAAGGGTGATATCCCGTTTTTCACACACCAGCTTTTCCCGGTAAATACCGGGGCCGATGCAGATCTGCGCCGGGCAGTCGTAAGGCACCGCCAGCACCGCCTCGGTAATGGATGCAAACTGGCCGCTGCCGTCCTGGGCCACTGTGATGGTAAGCATGGTGCTGCCCTCTCTTTCTGGTTTATAGCTCTATAGTATACGCCTCCCTTGTAGAAAAAGCAACGGTTCAGGCAGTGCTCAGCCGCAGCACCGCCGCCGTGATGTCATCCGGGTGTCCGGTCTTTTCGGCCCGGGCCCGGGCCGTTTCCACCAGGGTCCGGGCCAGGTCTGCCGGAGCCTCCCCGGCAGCGGCAGAAAGCTCCAGCTGCTTCAGCACCCAGCCGGGGCCATCCACCAGCAGGCCGTCGGACACCAGCACCGCATAGTCCCCGGCACTCAGATGCACCACCCGGCTCTGGCCGTTGACCCCACCCAGGATGCCAACCGGCAGGGTAGCCTCCCCCACTGCCCGGGCCCGGCCTCCATGGACCAAGAACCCCGGGGCTGCTCCGGCCTTGAACAGCCGGGCGGTGCCGGTATACAGATCCACGCTGATCAGGTCCAGGGTGGCTCCGCTCTCCTCCTCGCTTTTCAGGGCCAGGGCCACATTCACCAGCCGGGCCGCCAGCTCCGGAGGGATGCCGGCCTTCAGCAGCCGGGCCGTAAGCTCTGCCGCCAGGCTGCCGTCCACTGCCGCAGGTCGTCCGGTGCCCATGCCGTCGCACAGGATCATCTGGGCCGCCGTAGGGCTGCAGAATTGTTGCACCGCATCCCCGGACACGCTGCCCCGGGCCGCCGCCCCGGCGGTGCCAAACACCGCCTGCAGCACCGGTTTTTCGCTGAACAGCAGGGTGGTCATGCCCTTGCAGGACAGCACCTGGGGCGTTTCCAGCCCCCGGCGGCACACTCGGCCCACCTCCCGGGCCAAGGCCGCCAGTTCCTGGGGGCTGAACCGGGTCCGGGGCAGAGTCACTGCCGCATGGGTGCGGCCCAGGTCGTCCAGGGTCACGGCACACTCCAGGGGCGGTGCCCCCAGGGAGGTAAAAAAGGCCGCCACCCGGCCGGACCGGTAGGGCTCCGGGTCCCCCGGGCGGCCCAGCTGCTCCCCCAGCACCCCCAGAGCCTCTGCCACGGCACTGTACTGCTCTGTAAGGGCTGCACGCATGGCCTCGGCGTGGACCCGGGCCTCCTTGCGGCTGCGGTACAGGGCAAAGGACCGGGTAGCCGCCTCGCAGAGGGCCGCCGGGTGGATGCACCGGGCCAGCTGCCCCGGCAGACGGCTCGGCTCCAGCCGGACATTCTGTTCCAGCAGGGGCCGCAGGGCCTCCATGCCCTCCAGGGTGGCGGCGTGCTCTGCCTTCCAGCAGGTCTCCCGGCGGCCGCAGTTGAAGCAAAGGCTGTCGTGGGTGTTGTCAATGACCCAGCGGTAGCCCTCCCACCGCCGGGGCAGGCCGTCGTAGACCTGGTTTACCGTGTCTGCCAGGGAGGCCAGGCTCCGGGCCACTGCCTCCAGCCGGGTGGCTGCCGCCGGGCCCGTAGGTGGGGCTGCCGTGGGCTGAGCCTCGGCTTCCGGCTCCGGAGCCACCCAGGCCCCCGGCAGAGCCAGCACCCCCAGCACCCCGGCCCCGGCACTGAACAGCACCCCAAAGGCGTTGCCAGGGGGCTGGACGCAAAGCACCCCGGTCATGCAGCCTCCGGCGTAGGCCGCCGCTGCCTCCACCCGGCGGCCCGGGGCCAGCACTGCCGCCGCTGCGGTACCACAGGCCAGCCCTGCTGCTGCCGGGGCCAGGGCCGGGTCCGCCCCACAAAGGGCGGCCCCCAGCACACCGCTGCAGGCCAGCGCCGCCCGGGGCTGGCCCTTGCAGCACAAAAACAGTTCCACCGCTCCACACACTGCCACCCCAGGGGGAAAACGGCTCAGGGGCAGGCTGCCCAGGGCCGCTGCCACGGCAGACCCTGCCAACAAGGTGCCAAAGCCCGGTTTTTCCGGTGGGTACCGCCGGAGCCCCAGGGCCAAAGCCCCTGCCAACAGGGCGTCCGCAGCACAAAACAACACCAGCTCTGCCCCACCGCTGCTGCCCAGGGCAAAGCACAGGGCCACCCCCACAAGGGTGCCGCAGCCAGCCCCCAGGGCCGGAACCAGCCGCCGGGGCCAGACCCACCGCACTGCCACGGCGGCCCCCAGGGCGCACAGCAGGCAGACGCACCGCAGGGACAACACCCCGGCCCCGTGGAGCAGCACCCCCAGGGCCGCCCCGGCTGCACAGGCGGCAAAGCAATCTTCCCCCAGCCCCAGGGTCAGGCCCAGGCCAAAGGGCATCAGGGCCCCGTACAGCACCGCCCAGCCCCCGGCAAAGCCCAAAGCCACCGCCCCCAGCCGCCGGGCTGCCGGGCGCACCAAGGCCCGGGCTGCCAGCCCCTGAGACCCCCGGGTCAGAACACCAGTTTTTTCCATCATGCAAGCTCCCCCACTTTCCGGCCGAGGGCTTTGGTTCTGGGCCCCGGGCCTTGTGCATATACTGTACCCCGGGCTGCTGGCGTTTTTTGCCGCCGTGGGCAGAACCGCCCCAAACCGGCCCAAAGAACGCAAAAAGCCCTGCGGCCGTCAAAATACCGCAGGGCTTTGTTGTTTTTTGAATTTTTAAAGGGCTCAGCCGTTCAGCTTTGCCAGGGCAGCCTGGACCCGCTCCAGGGTCTTTGCCCGGCCCATCATGCAGGCCAGGTCGGTGCCGCCGCCGGGGGTGCGCTGCTTGCCGGAAAGGGCAATGCCCAGGGGGTACAGCAGCCAGCCGTTCTTTTTGCCCAGCTCCTCGGCCTTGGCCTTGCAGGCGTCAAACACAGCGTCCCGGTCTGCAAAATCCAGGGTCTCGTCGCTCAGCACCGGCAGCAGGGCCTCCAGGGCCTCCTTGGCAGTGTCCGGGGTGGTCTTTTGCTTTTTGTTGGCGTAGAGGCTCACATCATACTCCGGCATGGCGTCGAAGAAATCCAGCTGCTCCGGGATCTCTCCCAGCACCTCGCACCGGGGCTGGAGGTTGGCGCACAGCAGCTGCTTGTTGATGGGGCTGTGGACGGCGCTGTCGATCCAGGGCTCGGCCTTTTTCTGGAACTCCTCCGGGGTCAGGCGGCGGATATACTCCGCATTGATGGCCCGGAGCTTCAGGGGGTCAAAGATGGCCGGGGACTTGGAGATGCCCTCCGGGGACCAGATCTTGACAAGCTCCTCCAGGGAGAAGATCTCCTGCTCGGCGTACTCGCCCCGGGGGCTCCAGCCCAGCAGGCAGATGTAGTTCAGCACAGCCTGGGTCAGGTAGCCCTTGGCCACCAGGTCCTGGTAGCTGGCGTCGCCGTTGCGCTTGGACAGCTTGTTCTGAGCGTCCTTCATCACCGGAGGGCAGTGGATGTAGGTGGGGATGTCCCAGCCAAAGGCCTGGTACAGCAGGTTGTACTTGGGGGTGGAGGACAGATACTCGCTGCCACGGATCACATGGGTAATGCCCATCAGGTGGTCGTCCACCACGTTGGCAAAGTTGTAGGTGGGCATCCCATCGGTCTTGATGAGGATCTGGTCGTCCATCTCGCTGTTGTTCACCTCAATGTGGCCGTACACCACATCGTCAAAGCCGGTGATGCCCTCCCGGGGGATCTTCTGCCGGATGACATAAGGCTCCCCGGCTGCCAGACGCTTTTCCACTTCCTCCTTGGGCAGGTCCCGGCAGCAGCCGTCGTAGTGGGTCATCTCGCCGTTGGCACGCTGCTCGGCGTGGAGGGCTTCCAGCCGCTCCTCGGTGCAGAAGCAGTAATAGGCCTTGCCCTCAGCCACCAGCTGCTGGGCGTACTGCTTGAACATGCCCATGCGCTCGCTCTGCACATAGGGGCCCACGGGGCCGCCAACGTCCGGGCCCTCGTCCCACAGCAGGCCCGTTTCACGCAGGGTGTTGTAGATCACATCCACTGCGCCTTCCACATAGCGGCCCTGGTCGGTGTCCTCAATGCGGAGGATAAAGGTGCCGTCCTGGTGCTTGGCCATCAGATAGGTGTACAGGGCGGTACGCAGGTTGCCCACGTGCATATAGCCCGTGGGAGAGGGGGCAAAACGGGTGCGGACTTTGTTGCTCGGCATAGAAAAACGCTCCTTTTATACGTATGCAAAAAAATGCGGATAGCTATGTTTTAGTTTACCTGTTTGGGGCAGATTTGTCAACGGAAGGTTGTTTTTGACCTTTAAAAGGCTCCGGCATGGAAAAAAATGTCATGTTTTGTCGAAATTAACCGCAATCGTTGACGAACGGAGGATTTTTTTGTATACTAATCTCAAAACCAGACTGGCACAATTTTCCTATTGTGTCAGAGGCTGGTGTGCATGGAAAAATGATTGAAGGAGAATGATTTACATGAAAAGCACCGGTATCGTTCGAGGCATCGATTCCCTGGGCCGCATCGTCCTGCCCAAGGAGCTGCGTACCACTCTGCACCTGGAGGGCGACAGCAAGTTGGAGATCTTTGTGGACGGGGACGCCATTGTGCTGAAGAAGCACCGCCCTGCCGGCAGCTGCGATTTTTGCGGCGACGTGGACGAAAACGCCGTCCAGTTTGCAGGCTACCGCATCTGCCCGGCCTGCCGCCGCAAGATCAGTGCCCTGTGACCCCGGCAAAATAACCACTGCAAAGGAGGCTCCCCATGAGCCGCATGATTGATTTTACCATTCCCTCCACGGTGCCCGGCCGCACCCTCCACGCCTTCCGCTGTGAGCCCGAGGGCCCGGTGCAGGCAGTGCTGCAGCTCTCCCACGGCATGGTGGAGTTCATCGACCGATACAAGCCCCTGGCCCAGTACCTGGCCGGGCAGGGCATCCTGGTAACGGGCCACGACCACCTGGGCCACGGCCAGTCTATCCGCACCAAGGAGGACTACGGCTTTTTTGCCCTGCCTGACGGCAACCAGGCGGTGCTGGAGGACCTGCACGCCCTGACCACCCTGACCAAGCAGCAGTACCCCGGTGTGCCCTACTTTTTGCTGGGCCACAGCATGGGCTCCTTTTACGCCCGGCAGTACCTGTGCGCCTACGGCAGTGAGCTGGACGGTGCCATCCTTCTGGGCACCGGCTTCCAGCCCAAGGGCCTGGTGCGGTTTGCCAAGGGCCTGTGCCGGGTGCTGGCAGCTTTCCAGGGCTGGCACCACCGCAGCAAGCTGGTGGCCGCCCTGTCCTTTGCCGGCTACAACAAGGGGCTGGAGGGCCGCACCACCCACGACTGGCTGAACCGGGACCAGGCCGAGGTAGACAAGTACCTGGCCGACGAACGCTGCACCTTTATTTTTACCCTGAACGCCTACTACAGCATGTTCAGCGGCATTCTGCGGCTGTACGACCCGGCATTTTTGGCCCAGATGCCGGGGGACCTGCCGGTGCTGTTCCTGGCCGGAGACGCCGACCCCGTAGGTGAGCAGGGCAAGGGGGTACTGCGGGCCGTCCAGAGCCTGAAGGACGCAGGGGTCCGGAACATCCGCTGCAAGCTGTACCCCGGTGCCCGGCACGAGCTGCTGCTGGAGACCAACCACCAGGAAGTGTTTGAGGACATTGCCGCCTGGCTCCGGGAACAGCTTGCCTGACCCTTTTTGCTAAACCCAATGTTTTCATTTTTGGCCGCTGCCCCATGCCCCGGGCGGCGGCTTTTTTGCGCCCGGAAAAAGGGCAGTTTAGCAAGTGTATCAATAGCGTTTCAAAAGCGTATCAAATGTGCAACAAACTTTTTATTTGTCCTTGTGGAAGTGCTGAATTTTCGTGCACATATTTGAACATCCCGACAGATTTTCTCGTTTTTTGGTGCAATTCTTGACAATTCCCCGGGGCGGTGCTATATAATTATCAGATAGACCCTCATCCCGTTAATCGGTTTATCGGTACCGGTTATGGTACCAATTTATCTTGATCTTGCGGATCGGAAGGAGTGCGTTCACGATGACGAACAAGAAATTCAAAATGGCGGCTATGTCCCTGGCCTTGACGGCCTGTGTGGCCACAGCCCCCCTTGCAGCCAATGCAGAAGCTCCGGAGGAGACCTCCGACGCTGGTGTGTCTGCTGCGACGGAGCACGCTGAGACCCCGGAGGCAGGAGCTCCCGTAGAGGAAGCTCCTGTGGAGGAGGGGACCCCTGCGGAGGAGGAAGCCTCTGAGGACGAGGAGACCCCCGAGGAGAAGGAAGCCTCTAAGGAGGAGGCCCCCGAAGAAAAGGAGGAGGCCCCTGCGGAGAATGCTGTAGTGGACAAGGAAGCTCCTGCGGAGGAACCCCCTGTGGTTCTGGCTTCTGCCCCTGCCGCTGCCCCTGCCGCTGCCAATGCCAAGGAGAATGCAGACATCCCGATGGAGAACCCGGACGCTAATATTGCTGCCGAGGACCCGGATGCAGGCATCGCCACCATGGACGGCGCAGAGAAAGAGGTCAGCACGGACGAGGCCACCATTGACGGAACCAGCTACGGCACCCTGCAGGGTGCTATTGACAGTGCCAAGGAGGGCCAGACGGTCGTCCTGAATAAGAACACCTCTGGCAGCATCAATATTGCCAAGTGGATCAAGCTGAACCTGAACGACCACACCATCAACGGTGATGTTAAGGTTGACCTGTCCAAGAAGCAGGACGACGCTGCCACCACCCAGGACGGCGAGACTGCCGCTAACAAGAATACGGTAGAGATCTACAATGGTACCATCACCGGTGCCACCGACAGCGGCGTTACCATCAAGGACGCTGGGGACACCAACGTTCTGCTGAAGGACCTGACCATTGAGAAAAACGAAGGCAAACAGGGCGGCGGCGTCCATATCGAGAACAGCAAGAATGTTACCATCGACCACTGCACCATCCAGAACAACAGCACCACTGAAGTCAGCAAGAACGGCTCCGATGTGTCGGTTGGCGCAGGCGGCGGCGTTTTCATTTCTGACAACAGCCATGTCACCATTCAGAATGGCAGCACCATCCAGGGCAACACTGGCACCCGTGGCGGCGGCATCTACACGGAGCACTCCGCCGTAGAGGTGAAAGATTCCACCATCGCCAACAACACGGCTACGGACGTCCCGTCGGGCGCTTCCAACAGCAACAAGGGCCTGGGCGGCGGTATCTACAGCTACGACAGCACCCTTACTGTCACCGATAGCACCATCAGCGGCAACGAGGCAAAGGGTTCCACCTCTACCATTACTTACAATAAAAATGGCGAGCTTTCCTCTAGTACCCTTGGCAATGGCGGCGGCGGCATCTGTGCTGTTGGTAAAGATTCTAATGTTACCCTGAACAAAGTAACCGTAACAGGCAACAAAGCAGCCTCCAACGTCAGTAGCAATCTGGGTGCCGGCGGCGGCATTGAAGCCCAGGGCGGCAGCCTTACCGTTAAGGATTCCACCATCAGCGATAACAATGCCCGGGGCAACGGCGGCGGTATCTTCTCCGCACAGGGCAATGTGCTGGATGTCTCGGGTTCTACCATCCAGGGCAACAAGGGCAACAACGGCGGCGGCATCCACACGGGTGAAGCCCGTGACCCTTCTAAAACGCCTTCTAAGGCCATCATTACCGATACCAAGATTCTGGATAACGAGATCACCGGCAGTCTGGGCGGCGGTGTGCATGTTGGCACTCGGGCCAACGCAACACTTAAAGATTGCACCGTGGCAGGTAACAAAGCCGACACGGTAAATGGCACAGGCGGCGGCGTCAGCGCCTTTGGTATAGGCGTTGATGTCACCCTGGACAATGTTCGGGTGGAGAACAACACCGCCGACGGCAAGAATGGCAAGGGCGGCGGCGTGTACCTGCAGGGCAACCAGTTCGGTGCTAGTTCCCTCACCCTGAAAAACGGCACCATTATCCAGAACAACACCGCCAACGGCAAGAATGGCAACGGCGGCGGCGTGTACCTGAAGGGTAATGCCACGCTCAAATCCGACGGCGCAGATGGCAGGGTCACCATCTCCGAGAACAAAGCCACCCAGGGTGCCGGTATCTTTACCGAGATCTGGAAAGTTGGCCAAGAGACCACCGCTCCCCATCTTGTGCTGAATGACACCGATGTTCTCAACAACATTGCCACCAGCAAGGGCGGCGGCATTCATCTGACCACCGGCACCACCCTTGATCTGCTGAAGTCCAAGGTGGACGGCAACACCGGCGGTTCCGGCGGCGGCATCTTTGCCAAAGACGACGCCAAGCTGAACATCCAGGATTCCTCCATTTCCGGCAACACCGCCACCAACGGCGGCTGGGGCGGCGGCATCTACACTGACCTCAAGAACGGCTCTATTACCATCCAGGGCAGCACCATCGAGAGCAATAAGACCACGACCAAGAATGCAAAGGGCGGCGGTGTCAGTATCGCTGCCATCGGCAGCACCCAGGTCACCATCGACCACAACACCATCCAGGGCAACGAGGCCATGGGAGACGGCGGTGGCCTTTACATCCACAATAACATCAATGGCCAGTACAAACCCCTGGACACCGTTGTCCAGATCACCAACAACACCATCCAGAACAACAGCTGCGGAAACTCCGGTGCTGGCATCTATCTGTTTGGTGTCAATTCTGTGCTGGATTCCAACCTCATCACCGGCAACACCATTGCCTCCGGCTATGGCGGCGGCGGCGGCGTCCGGGTGGATACCACCAACAGCATTCCTGACTCTGTCACTTGCACCCTGAAGAACAATACCATCTCCAACAACACCGCTCCTGCTGGCGGCGGCGTTTCCTCCGGCTCCAGCACGCTGATCTACAGCAATAAGAACACGGGCATCACCTGCACCATCATCATGGAAAGCGGCAGCATCACTGGCAACCATGCTACTTCTACGCTGGGCAGCCAAGCTGGCGGCGGCGGTGTCCATCTGGTGGGCAACGGTACACGCTTTGTCATGAAGGGCGGCGTCATTGAGGGCAACGATGCAACTGCCAACGGCGGCGGCGTCTTTAGCACCAACTACGAGGGCTTCAAGGTCCTGGGCGGTGCCATCCAGAACAACACGGCCAAGCTGAATGGCGGTGCCATCTTCATCCAGAACGCCCTGCCCAACCGTGTCCTTGCCAACGGTGCCGTAACCAACACCCCGGAGCAGGAAGTGCTGGAGATCGGTGCACCGGTCATCATCACCGGCAACTCTGCCGGGCAGTACGGCGGCGGCATCTTTGCAGCCAACGGCGTTACTGTAAAGATGGCAGGCCACCTGCTGAACAACCACGCAGGTGAGGCTGGCGACGACCTCTACATGATGGTGGACACCAACTATTACCCCAATGGTGATGTTAAAAATGTTCTGGTCCTCCGCCCTGTGACCAAGGAAGATGATTGGACCCTTACCGACTGTGGCCACATCATTGACGGCTGGTATCTGGACAACACCGCTCCCGAGCGTTGGAACGCTGACAAAAAGCTGGACGCAGAGGGCAACGAGCTCCCGGCCTTTATCGTCAACCTGAACACCCTGCTGGAAGGCTCTGACTACACCATTACGGTGGACGAAAACGGCAACTACGTCATTACGCTGGCTAGTGACCAGGTCCTGGCTCTGAAGGCTGCACATGACGTGATCCCGGAGCCCACCCCGGATCCGGAACCGGAACCGGAGGAGCCCGAGACCCCCGTTCCCCCCGAAACGCCTAAAAAGCCTGAGACCCCCGAGACCCCCGAGACCCCTGTTGAGGCAGAAGTGCCCCAGGAGCCCGGTGATGCTCCGGTGGCTCCGGCTGCTCCCGACGCCCCCACTGTGCAGGATGCCACCGTGGCTGCCCTGCCCAAGACCGGCGTCAACTGGATGATGGCCCTGGCAATGGCTCTTAGCGGCATGGCCCTGACGGTGGCTGGTGCCGTGGCAAGCCTGTTTGCCAAGAGCAAGCACTAACTTAGCACCCCAGCGGCAGGCCCGTACCTGCTGCCCACTGACCCCTAAATAATGCAAAGGGACCTGCTGCACAAGGCCGTGCAGCAGGTCCCTTTTTGTTTATGGGCAGGTCTTTTCCCATACTTTATCGCCTTGCCAAAGCCTCCCCCTTTGAGGATAGACTTCCCCCGTGCCGGGGGAAGATGTCGCACAAGCGACAAAAGGGGGAACAAGGTGGCATTGGGTCCGCAATGCCGGAGAGGGCGAGGACGCTGCCCTTTTTGCAGCACGCCCTCGCCCTCTGAAAAATTCAACGCTCTTTTACTTGGTCAGCCAGCCGTCCACGGCGGCCACCAAAGCCTTGCCATGGCGGCCCAGCAGCCGGGGCAGCAGCACCCGGGCCATGGCCCACACTCCGGCAAAGTTGTACAGGATCACCACAGCGGTGATCAGCCCTGTCCACAGGCCGTAGACCGGGGGCTCCGCCAGCAGCACAAAGGCCTCGGCCACCAGCAGCCCGGTGTTCAGCAGCACCCGTTTGGGGTGCACATGCATGTGGATCATGCGGCTGGCGTCCACCGACCGCAGGGTGAACACCAGACCCAGGCCCAAAAAGGAGGCAAAGGTTGCTCCCACAGGGCCCCACCACTTGATAAAGAAGTAGTTCATCAGGCAGTTGCTGATTGCCCCGGCCATCATGGTCACCATGCTGCGCTGGGACCGCTTGGTCACCACATAGACGCTGTTCATAAACTGGTTGAAGCAGCTGCAAGTGGAGGCCAGCACCAAAAAGGGCACAAAGTGCCAGGCGTAGTAGTAGTTGGCCTTCATGATGTGCATTACCGGGCGGCACAGCCAGATGATGCCGGCGGCGCAGCAGAACAGCACGCTGGAATAGGTGCGGAAGATCTTGGTGAAGAACCGGGCCCGGCCCTCCTCCTCTGTCACTGCCGAAAGCTGCCAGGCGTCGTAGAAGATCAGCCCCAGGGTGGTAAGGATGGTGGGCAGAAAGTATCCGGTGGAAAGCAGGCCGCTCCAGGCATTGCCGTCGTGGCCCCCCAGGCCGTCACACATCCGCCGCACAAAAAACAGGTCGGAGGCGTTGATGATCCAAAAGCTGATCTGGGCCGGGATCATGGGCAGCGAAAAGTGCAGCATCTGCCGCCACAGCCCCCGGTTGATGCCCCGGAACTCCAGGTAGTTCCACAATTTTCCGGTGATGCACAGGAACAAAACGCTGACAAAGTCGCCGCTGATGATGGCCAGCAGGTAGCCGTTGGCCCCCCACCGGAACCCCACCAGGTACAGCACATAAAAGGCCATGGTGGCCACGGTGCACAGCACCCCATCCACTGCCACCAAGCGGTTCCACTGGCGGCTGCGGACAAACTGGGTGCACAGGGTCCGCAGGCAGCTCATGAGCACATAGATGTAGATCAGCAGGCCGTACTGGGCCATATCCGGCAAAAACTGGGCCACAGGCCAGCACAGCACCAGCAGCCCAAAGCCCCCCAGAATGGTAAGCAGACCGTTGGTAAACACCTGCTTTTCGTTGTTGCCCTTGTCCAGGCCAAACCGGATGATGGCGTTGGACATTCCCATAGACACAAAGGGGATCAGCAGGTTGGCATACTGGCTCAAGATTTTGGACAGGCCCAGATCCGAGATCTCGGCCATGGCATAGGTCAAAAAGGGCTGCACGATCAAGGTCAGCAGCTTGGACGAAAAACTGGAGATGGCAAAGATCAAAGTGTTGCCGGCCAGCTTGGAATATTTATCGCCGGAGGTCTTTTCGTGTTCCAATGGGTAGTTCCCTCCCCTATTTGTACATCAAGTTATTTTTTCAACAGTTCACGCCGGGCCTTCCAGTCCGGCAGCAGCTTTTCCACCTCTGCCCAAAAGGCAGGGCTGTGGTCCAGGTGCAAAAAATGGCAGTATTCGTGGACCACCACATAGATCTGGGCCGCCGGGGGCTGGTTGTACAGCTGCAGCGCCAGGGTGATGCGGTGTTTGCCGGGGCAGCACACCCCCCAGCAGCTGGTCATGCTGCGGATCTTCAGCACCGGCTTCCGGCCCCCCAGCACCCCGGCAAAGGCCGGGTATACCTTATCGCTCATCACCGTAAAGTAGGCCAGGGCCGTGTCCTTGTCCGGCAGGTTGGCGTTGTCCTTGGCCCGTTTGGCCAGGTTGGCGGCCCGGGTGTCCCGGATCCACTGGGCGTTGTCTGCCACAAAGCGGTCCGCCCGTTCTAACGAGGTCCGGGTGGGGGCACTGACCAGGACGGTGCCGTTTTCTCGCACACGCAGCCGCATTTTTTGCACCTGCTTGCGGACCAGCTCGTACTGGATGCCTGCCACGCTGCGGAGCTGGGCTTCAGGCTTTGCTGCCCCCATGGGTCAGGTGGGTTGCTTGGCACGCTGGGGCGCAGGCAGCTGGGCCAGCACCACGGCGGCAAAGATCAGCACGCAGCCTGCCACCTCCCGCACCGAGAGGTTCTGGTTCAGCAGCAGCCAGCCGCCCAGGGCACTGAACACGCTTTCCAGGCACATGATCAGGCTGGCCACCGCAGGGTTCAGGTCCTTTTGGCCCAGGATCTGCAAGGTGTAGGCCACGCCGCTGGACATGACACCGCAATACAGCAGCGGCACAGCGTTGGCAACGAACTCTGCCGGGGTAGGCTGCTCCAGCAGCAGGGCAAACACCGTGCTTTCCACTGCCACCACAAAGAACTGCCGCAGGCTCAGCCGCACCCCGTCCACCTGGGGGCCGTAGTAGTTCACGGCCATGATCTGGAAGCTGAACAGCACAGCGCAGAGCAGCAATACCCAATCGCTGGCCTCGATGTTTCCAAAGCCGTTTTTCATGCACAGCAGGTACAGCCCTCCTACGGCAATGACCATACTGAGCCACAGCCGGGGGCTGCCCCGGCGGCCCAGAGCCAGGCCGAACACCGGCACCAGCACCACATACATGGCCGTCAGGAACCCGGCCTTGGCGGTGGAGGGGTTCAGGGTGATGCCGTACTGCTGGGCCGTAGAGGCCACAAACAGCAGGGTGCCGCACAAAAGGCTGGCCTTGTTCAGCAGCCGCCGCTCCTGCTCCGTCTGGGGAGCGTTGGTGCGGCCGGTCTGCCGCAGGCTTACCCGGTCAAAGACCTTTACGGTGGGCAGCAGCACCAGCACCGCCAGCCAGCTGCGGCCAGCCAGAAAGCTGCAAGCCCCCATACCGGCTCCGGCACTCTGGGCCACAAAAGCGGTGCCCCAGATAAAGGCGCACAGCAGCAGTAAAAGCGAGTTTTTCCGTTGTGTGGTCATCAGCCAACGCCCTCCACCTTCAGCAGGCCATAAAGATAGTACCGGCTGGAATCATAGGAAACGGTAATGCGGTAGATGGCCGCCGGGTCCAGCCCTGTAAGGGTGTAGGCATAGTTGGTGCCATCGGTCTTGACGTAATAGGTGCTGTCGGCCACATATTCCAGGCCCCCGTCCACCTTTTTCCACAGGGCGACCTTGAACTTCTGGGGGCCCTCGGCGGTGCCGCAGGCCGTAAAGTTCAAAGTGCCGGTGGGGGCTGCAAAATACACGGTCTGGCGGCTCCAGATGCCGTTGAACACAGCGTACAGGCTGCCGTCCACCATGGCCGAATCAAACTTTGCAGAGGGGTCCGCAATGCCCTGGATGATCAGCGGCTGATCGGTGGATTCCGCCCAACGGGTGGTATCCTCCTCCTGCACCTCACTGTCGCTGCCGGTGATCTTTTGGGCCAGGCCTCGCAGGGCGTCCTTGCAGCCGGTAAGGCCCACGGTCAGCAGCACCGCCGCCAGCAGCACTGCCAAAAAGCGTTTTTTCGTTTTCATAACCTTTTCCTCATCCCCCCAAAGGGGTCCGATGCCGATTGTTGTTCCTCCCGGGGGCTCCCGGGTCCATCAGTATAGTATACCGCATTTTGCGGCACCGCACAAGAGAGCGGCCCTGCTTTCAGCGCAAGGCCGCCCGATTTTAACCAAGTTCCTGCTGGTCTGCCGCCTCCAGGGCGGCACACTCTGCTGCCGCCAGGGCTGTCTGCCCGGCCCCGAACAGGGAACCGTAGCGGTACAGGGCCCAGCCCCCGGCTCCCCAGGCCCGGAGAGCCTGGACCTGGTCCGTAAGGGCGTGGCCGGTGCTCCAGCCTGCCAGACTGTTCTGGTTGCTGCCCCCGTCCCCTATCCCCACCCGGTAGGCTCCCAGGCCAAAGTACAGGGCCACCTCCGGTGCCCGGGGGTAGCCCAGCCACTCCGGCACGATGTTCTCAAAGGCAAACCGGGTGCTGCCGTTGCCCAGGGCAAAGCCCTGGCCCCAGTACACCTGGGGGCACAGGTAGTCCACCAGTGCCTCCTCCCCCTCTGCCGTCAGCCAGGCCTTTACATCGCTGTACTGCTGGCTGATGTTGTTGTCCGGGTTGCCCTGGGGGCTGATGCCGAACCGCAGGGTGGGGTCGGCGGCTTTGACGGCGTGGTGGACCTGCCGCACCAGGGCGGTAACGTTCTGCCGCCGCCAGGCCCCCAGGTCCCCGGCCCCGGAGGCTGCGAACTCTGCGGCGTCTACTGCCACATCGGTGGTGGGGTAAAAGTAATCGTCCAGGTGGATACCGTCCACGGCATAGTTCTGCACCAGTTCTGCCACCCCCTGCACCACATAGTCCACCGCCCCAGGCTGGGCCGGGTTCAGGTAGACCCCCTGGCCCACGGTGCAGGTCCACTCCGGGTGGGTGTTTACCAGGTTGTTGGCCGCCAGGGCCGGAGGCATGGCCCCGGAGGACCGGAGCCGATAGGGGTTGACCCAGGCCTCCACTGCAATGCCCCGGCTGTGGGCCTCCTGCAGCAGCACCTGCAAGGGGTCATAGCCCGGGTCCTGACCCTGGACCCCGGTGCACAGGTGGCTCCAGGGGAACAGATTGCTGCGGTACAGCGCATCCCCAAAGGGCCGCACCTGGGCCAGCACCGTGTTGAGGCCCAGGGCGGTGCAGTTGTCCAGCAGCTTGGCCGCCTCCTGCCGGAAGGCCTCCTCCGTGGACAGGTCCATCTCTGCCCAGTCCAGGTAGCTCACCCACACGGCTCGCCACTCCCCGGTGGGCAGGGCCGGGTTCTCTGCCGGGGCACTGGGGGCCGCTGCAGGCTCGCCGCCCCGGTGGAGATACCACCCGGCTGCACCACACAGGGCAGCCCCGGCCCCCAGCAGAAAGCTGCGGCGGCCCATCCGGTGGGCTTTACGTCCTTTGTTTTTCTTCCGGCTTTGCCGGGTCACAGGGTCTCCTCCTGGGTCTTGTAGAGGGTCAGGGCCGCCCAGCCCCGGGCGCAGGCCAGCAGCACAAACATCAGGTTGGTCCAGAAGGCCAGTGCGCTGACGCCGCCGTACTGGGTCATGAGCCAGAACACCGTGCGGAGCACCTCGGCACCGCACACCAGCTGCAGCTGCCGCTGGATGGGCTTGCCGTGGCGGTACTCGATGGCCAGCAGCCCAGGCCACACCAGGGCCGAGCACAGATCTCCGGCCCAGCCCCCGGCGGCCAGCTTGCTGAGCATCAGCACCACAAACACCCCGGTATAGGCCCGTTTATCCCGGGCAGAGCCGCCTTTTTCTGCGGCCAAAAACAGCACCGCCATGCCGGTGATGCAGAACACCACCAGTTCCAGTGCCGAAAAATCCATGCCTCCCAGCACTGCAAAGCCCCCCAGCATGGACGCTGCAGCGGCAGCCAGCAAAAAGAAGTACCAGGTCTTGCGTGTAAATTTGAGCTTCATCGTGTTCCTCCCCCGGTGCAGCAGCAGCCGGCCTGACGAAATTTTCAAAGAATTAAAAATATTATAGCACAAATCTCCGCAGGTTGTGTTACAATAAGAAAAACTCTTTGGGGGAGGACCACCATGAACACCGTCTTTTCCATCCTGCTGCTGGCCGCCGTGCTGGGCTTCATCGTTTTTTTGCTGTCCCGGCGAGAGACGGGCCGCCGCAGCCAGTACGGCCCTGCCGGGCTTTCGGAGTTCCGCACGGACCTGGCCCTGGACCAGTGCTTTGACCGCCTGGACCAGCACGACCCGGAGGACGTGTTCGCCTACGAGTGCCGCCGGGAGCGTGACGGAGGCTTTTTGCTGCACTTTACCCTGCACCAGCCCACCCGTCAGCCTCTGGACACCCTGTACACCCTCCGGCTGGACCCCGGCCGCCAGACCGTGGTGACTTTGATCTTTATCCGGGAGGCCTTTGGCTACAAGGAGCCGCTGTTCCCCCCTGCCATGCTGGATGAATTTTTGCAGCAGAAGCTGGATGCCCACCGGACAAAATAAGTTTTGCCCCAAAGGTCTTTTCATTTGCCCATAAGTTTGCTATAATGTTATGAGGCACTGCACTTTGCGGTGCAGCCATAAGGGCTAGTAGCTCAGTTGGTCAGAGCTGGCGGCTCATAACCGCCAGACCTTACCGTTTCCACCTTTTCCAAACAGCG